>PKUE01000006.1 GCA_002869685.1 Desulfuromonas sp. | reverse complement strand
TCGGCAATTAAACAACCCTGAGTGAAGATCTCAGCAACGCGGATCAGATGCTGACCATCCTCGCAACCTTGGCCGAAAAAATTGAACAGCGCCTCAAGATCCATGGCTGCGCCGCACAAACCATCACCTTGAAAATCAAGTTTGCCGATTTTCAACAGATCACCCTGAGCTTTACCCCGGACAAACCATTGTGTGATGCGACCGCCATGATGGGGATTGTCACAACACTGCTCAACGAGTCACCCGCCATGGAGCGCCCCGTGCGCCTGCTAGGAATCACACTGTCCAACCTGATCAATCCCCAGAACACCCCGTTGGGCTCTCAGCTTGACTTACCATTCGACTCCAACGAAAATCTGTCGCCGCTAAAAAACCACTCTGTTAAGGAAACCACAATATGATGGAACATCGGATCGTTTTTTTATCTCCTGCCGGTACAACCGCCAAAATCGCTCAGAAAATTGGCCAGTGCCTTGAAGCTCTGCAACAAAACGTGGTGATAGCCGACCTGAAACAGTCCCACTCGCAGCAGCGATGGTCTGACAACTGCTGCCTGTGGATCGGTACTCCGGTGTATTGTGACCATGCACTGCCAATTATCGAGACATTCATTGCCAACCTGCCCAAAAACAGCAACAGCTTCAGTGTCCCCTTTGCCACCTGGGGCGGCGTAACCAGTGGCACAACACTGCTTGAAATGGCGACCGCGTTAGAACAACAGGGCTGGCCGAGCGTTGCAGCCGCAAAATTCCTTGCTGTCCACTCATGTATGTGGCAGTGCGAACACCCCTTGGGGCTCGGGCATCCCGGCAATGACGAGCTGGCCCTCATCCAGGAGCTCACCACTCAGGTTGTCACGCGGCTGAAGCAAGCCACACCCGAATTGCTCCCCACCGCCCGGCTTGACTATCTCTCGGAACATCTCAAACAGGATGCCGCAACAAAATCACTGGCTAAAGCCAAAGCGTCATCACCGCCACCTCAAGCAAACCCTGCCCACTGCACGGGCTGCGGCACCTGCATCAGCCAATGCCCGATGAATGCCATGACACTGGAAATAACACCGCAGATTTCAGACGCATGCATCCGCTGCCTGCAATGTATCCGTTTCTGTCCGCAACAGGCGTTTCCTTTTGACCAGAAAGCTTATGAAACCAGAATTCGTCACATGCAATCGTGCAGCGACGAAGAGCCCAAAAGTGAACTTTTCGTTTAAACAAAAAAAGGGCTGCCCCGTGCAGGGAAGCCCTTTTTTCACCAAATAAACGATGTCATTTTAACCTCAGAGGACATCCAACATAAAGTTGATTACTCCTGAACTTTGGAAACACTCAGCTCGAAAAAATTTTCAACGCTGCCACCATACGGATCGGAAACAAGAATTTTAACCGGATAAATTCCCTGCTCTTCTTTAGGTTTCCAGACAAATCGACCGTTTTTCCCATCAATTTCAAACCCCTCAGGCCCCTCAACTACTTCGTAGCTCAGGTTGTCACCATCAGCATCCTCCACATAGACTCGGCCACGATAACGATCCGCCGTCAACTCTGCTGAAGACGGTTGAACGATCTGAGGAGGAGCATTGGCAACATAAACCGGCTCAGGAGCTAGAGGAGGATATTCTTCCCCTTCAAAGGAATAAACACTCACTTCAATGGAGATCGCATCTCCTCTGGAAAAATACTCTCCAGAAAGAAATGGTCCATCTTCAAAATCAACCTCTTCTCCATTAACGCGCCACAAATAGCTGATGCTAAGTTGATCAACCAGTTCTTCACTGATAATAGGTTTGGCCGTAATCCCACTGAGGACAGTTACTTGTGCAGGAGCATAGCGAATACTTTGAATCGGATTCTCAGTAGCAAAGGCCATTACAGCAAATATTGGAACAATCAAGCAAGCAGTCAAAAGGTGTCGAAACATCATTTCGTTGTCCTTAAAGAGAGGAGAATATAAATTTCTCAACCAGCGACTGAAATAATACACCATAACGTGGCATTAACACAAACCCATGCTTTATAAGGTTAAACAGTAGAGCACCATTCTCCATTCTTCGGGCCCAACATTAGACAACCTGGTTGATCTGCTCAAGGCATTTTGCCCGTACTCGCTCCAATGCCGCAATAGTTGCCATCTGTACGGTATCACCGACAACCCCTCTTCCCGTCCAATCCTGATCAAGGCGAATATAGAGATTTCTCAGTTCTCCATCAATTTTTTCCATCACCATTTTAGGGTCTTCCTCAATCTGATCTTCGAAAAATTCGGCTAAACCTTCCAACGTCTCCTGATATTTTTTCTGCTGCCATCCCATGACCCCCCCTCCTTGCTCTACTACGACAAACAATATATACAGTATGTTTTTAAAGATATTTCTCTTTTGTCCTGGACAACAATACAAATAAGAGATAGCCATTGTCGAGAAAAAATAAACTTATCTAAATCGTCATTCAGATCCAACGGTGCTGTCACAAAGGACCAAATCGTACACGTCATCTTTTTACGTGCTAGAATGGTTCCGTGTAACAAACGTCAAACCGCTTAATCACAATTTGTCTGTCAAAGGGCATCAGCATGGTCTCTTCCTACAAGAACGTTTTAATCACTGGCGCCACAGGCTATATTGGCCGCCGTCTCAAAGATCGTCTTCTGCAGCGTTCCGATCTGAATTTGCGCTTATTGGTGCGCAACCGCGCCAAGATCCGTCCTGACATTCAGAAGCGTTTATCCGTGATTGAAGGAGATAGTTTTGATCTGGAGGTGTTAAGGCAAGCGCTTGAAAATATCGATGTCGCTTTTTACCTGATTCACTCCATGGGTGGGGGAAGTGATTACGCTAGGCGCGACCGGCTCAGTGCGGAAAACTTTCGTCAAACGTGTATCGAGTGTGGGGTCCGGCGCATTGTCTACCTCGGAGGACTGGGAACCAGGGAAACGGCCAGTGAACATCTGCTCAGTCGTATCGAAACCGGAGAAATTCTCAGCACGGCACCGGACAAAATCCAAACGTTATGGTTTCGTGCCGGTGTCATTATCGGTGCGGGAAGTGCCAGCTTCGAAATCATTCACCATCTGACACAAAAATTGCCCATCATGTTGACGCCGAAATGGGTGACAACCAAAACCCAGCCTGTGGCCGTCAACGATGTCCTGGCTTATCTGGAACAGGCAATTGATGCAGAAATTCCCGGAAGCCAGAAAATCGATATTGGCAGCGAGGCGACGGATTTTCTCGGTTTGATGAATGCTGCGGCTCAGAGTATGGGGCTGAAACGACACCTTATTCGCGTCCCCCTGCTCAGTCCAAAACTTTCTTCCTATTGGTTGGCACTATTGACTCCGGTTCCTCACCGGGTAGCATCAGCGTTGATTGAAGGACTTAAATCTGAGACGCTGGCCCAGAATAACCACGCACAACAGTTTTTCCCCACCATCCAGCCTCTCAACCTGAACAAAGCGTATGAACAAGCCCTGGCAGAACTGGAGGAGAACCAGATTCTCAGCCGCTGGTGCGACAGCAGTGCTGAGGGAACCTGCGATATTCATGGCAAGGACAATCTGAACCAGGCCATTTTAAGAGATCGGCGCGTTTTTGAGTACGATCCAGCGCTGCAGCATGAGGTATTCGAATCGTTCTGTGCCCTCGGCGGACACAATGGTTGGGGCGCCTATGACCCGCTCTGGCACCTCAGAGGACTGATCGATAAACTTATCGGTGGGGTGGGATTGAGTCGCGGGAGACGAGAACAACAAGCGCTACGCATTGGTGATGCGCTAGATTTCTGGAAAGTTGTGGATCTGGAGACGGACAAACGGTTGCTACTTTTTGCCCAGATGAAGTTGCCGGGAAAAGGCTGGCTCGAGTTTGTCATGGATAATGGCACATTGATTCAAACAGCCTACTTTTACCCTGAAGGCGTGTGGGGACGCCTGTACTGGTACAGCGTCATGCCCTTCCACCATTATGTGTTTCAGAGTATGGGACGCCAGATCATTGATCGCGCCCGCGGTCTCGCCCAAAACAGCCATTAATTACGCTACAAACAATAATCATACTTGTTAAATAATATCCTTACTGATAGAAGTGCGTGTTATGAAAGTCTCTATCGAAAACAGTAAAGTCCTTTATATCACGTTCCTGGCCTTACTTGCGGCGACACCGCCTCTTTCAACCGATATGTATCTGTCGGCATTGCCACAGATTGCAGCCTCTTGGGGCGTTGGCAAAGACCTGATCAATTTGACTCTGGTGCTGTGGTTTGCTGCCTTCAGCGTCTCGATCCTTATTTCAGGATCGCTTTCAGACAAGTATGGTCGCAAACCAGTGCTATTATGCGGTTTGACGTTGTTCATCCTGTCTTCGTTTCTTTGTGCAGCGGCTCAATCGGCTGAGCAACTGATCGGATTTCGGATTCTTCAGGGAATTGGCGCCGGAGCCCCTTCTTCGATCGTTCTGGCCATTATCCGCGACCGCTTCAGCGGGAAGGAGCGCCACCAAGCTATCGCTTACGTCATGACCATTGTGGCAGTCGCTCCTATGGTGGCACCAATTATCGGTGCTATGCTTCTGGAATTCTTTAACTGGCGTTTCATTTTTGTCATGCAGGGCGCGATGGTGTCAATCACACTTCTCATTACCCTGACCTTCAAAGAATCATTGCGCGACCGACTCCATATCAGTTTGAAACGGCTATTGACTCGCTACAACGTCCATTTTCGCAATAAACCGTTTATGTTTGCCAGTATCAGCATGGGAATACTGGTCTTGCCGTTTTTTGGTTTCATTGCTTTTTCCCCGATCTATTACATCAGTATCAACGGTTTATCAGAAAAAATGTTCAGCCTGCTGTTTGGCCTGAATGCGCTGTCATCCATGACGGGTGCCTATGCTTCGTCGCATATTGTCAAATGGGTTCAGGACAAAACCGTCATCACCCTGGCCATTTTAGGCTGTCTGATCGGAGGGGTTGGCGTAATTCTCTTTGCCTCAGAACATTACCTTTACTTCTTTGCCTTTATGGCGCTGTTTTCATTTTGTACCGGCATCAGCCGACCGATCAGCGGCAATCTTATCCTCGGACTGGTCTCAACCGATGTCGGTTCAGCCTCGTCATTCCTGGTTTTTTATCAATTTATTTCCGGCGCGTTGTGCATGGCTTTCGTCACGCAGCAATGGTCTCATCCCGTCATCGTGTATGGCACTCTGATTGTCAGCGTTTCAAGCCTGGTTTTAATCCTTTGGTTACAGATCGCTGCCAAAATCAATCCCGTTCACTGACAACAGTTAATGTTTCGATACATCGATCTCCCCTCTTTTCCATGGTATGGTTGAAGAAACCACGCTTCAACGCTTCTTCTATAAACACGCAGAAAGGTTGTTGCCATGAAAATTTTCATCAGCAAATTAGGGTCTGCTCTGTTCGCGGTTATTCTACTGTCTAGCCCGGCACTCGCTGAACCAACCCATTTGACAATTCGAGCCAAAGCTCACGACGCAAAGTTCATCGGCACCTCCATGGCCGGCGCTGACGTCCAAATTACTTCTGTCCCCGGCGACCAGCTTCTCGCCCAAGGCGTCATTCTCGGCGGGACTGGAGACACGGCAAGGCTGCTGATAAACCCGATTGAACGTCACCAGCAGCTCAGTACGGCTAACGCCGCCGCTTTCACTACGACACTGGATATCAATGAGCCAACCCAGGTTAAAATATCTGTCAGCGGTCCCAAAGTTGCCGGCGCCTCAGCGGCAATTCAATCCAAGACACTTTGGTTGATTCCGGGGCATCACCTCGATGGCGATGGTGTTGTTTTCGAATTTTACGGTATGACCGTGGCAAAGGTTTCACCATTACCCAATCAACCGGCACTCCAAGGAAAACCGATCACACTGACAGCCTTCGTCACCATGATGTGTGGTTGCCCGATCCAAAAAGACAGTCTGTGGCCAGTAAACGAATTTACCGTTGAAGCTTGGTTGTGGCGTGACAGCACGCTGGTCAAACGTTTACCCATGGCCTATTCCGGCAAAACCGGAGTCTTCACGACAACCTTTGTGCCAACGGCACCAGGGGGCTATCAGATCACATTCAGTGCCGCCCAGGACAGTCGAGGAAATTTCGGCGTCAGCTACGGCGGTTTTAGCGTCAAATAATCATCATGCCCTGTACTGTCGACCGGCAGTACAGGATAATCCCCTTGTCAACCCATTTGCCCCTTGACATCTCCCCCTTTAAGAGCGACTGTGTCGTAATTATTCTTACTTACTGAGGCAACTATGATCGGACCCCCATTTTCTTCACATGATCTTCTGAAATATTTTGAGACGGCATGTCGCAAACAAAACCTGCGCATCACGCCGCAGCGAATCGAAATTTTTCGTGAGTTGGCTCAGGCTAAAGACCACCCCACGGCAGAAACACTGCACAAACGACTGCTGTCGCGTATGCCAACGCTGTCGCTGGATACGGTTTACCGGACACTCGCGACACTGGCGAACAATGGCCTGGTTAATAAGGTAGAAACCTCTGAGAGTCAGGCGCGTTTTGAAGTCATCATCAACCCGCACCACCATGCAATATGCTCAAGTTGTGGCAAAATTATTGACTTTTAATGGGAAACCATCGATGCTGCCAGACTTCCCGGCCATTTGGATTCGTGGGGAAAAGTTGAACGACGCAGTGTCATTGTGTACGGTATCTGTTCTGACTGCCTGGGGAAAACCTAAAAAAATTTCT
>PKUE01000067.1 GCA_002869685.1 Desulfuromonas sp. | reverse complement strand
CGTCAATATGATCACCCCGATCGCCATGGACAAAGAGCTGCGCTTCGCGATTCGCGAAGGTGGCCGTACCGTTGGCGCCGGTGTTGTTAGTGAAGTTATTGAATAATCGAGGTTACAAATGTCCAGCCAGAAAATAAGAATTCGCCTGAAGGCGTACGATCATAAACTGCTTGATATGGCAGTGAATGAAATTGTTGATACGGTCAAGCGGACTGGGTCCCATCTTGCAGGGCCGATTCCCTTGCCGACTGTGATCAACAAATATTGTGTATTGCGTGGTCCTCACGTTAACAAGACGAGCCGTGAGCAGTTTGAAATTCGGACTCACAAGCGGTTGTTGGATATTCTTGACCCTACACAGCAGACAGTTGATGCTCTGATGAAGCTCGATCTCTCAGCCGGTGTCTTTGTTGAAATCAAGCTGTAGTAAGAATTGTATTTGATAAGGATAGTATGATGGTAAACGGAATTCTGGGAAAAAAACTGGGTATGACCCAGATATTTACCGAGAGCGGAGTGCGCATCCCTGTGACGGTCATTCAAGCTGGCCCTTGCACGGTAGTACAAAAGAAGGTTGTCGATACTGACGGCTATGATGCGGTGCAGCTCGGTTTTGGCGAACAGAAGGCCCATCGGATCAATAAGCCCGAGATGGGGCATTTCAAAAAAGCCGGTAAGGGTGTTTTCTCCTGTCTTCGTGAGATGGGTGGAGATGTTTCTGACTGTGAAGTTGGTGCAGAAATTCTGTGTGGCGATCTTTTTGCTGCCGGAGATCTGATTGATGTTGTTGGTACCAGCAAGGGTAAGGGATTTCAGGGCGTTATGAAACGCTGGAATTTCTCCGGTGGTCGGAGCACTCACGGCTCTAAATTCCATCGTGCCCCTGGCGCAATTGGTTGCAGTGCCTGGCCTTCACGTGTTTTTAAAGGTAAAAAAATGGCAGGCCAGATGGGGAATGAGCGCGTCACGACTCAGAACCTTGAGATCGTTGATGTCCGGGCTGATCAAAACCTGATCCTGGTTAAGGGCGCAGTCCCTGGCCCCAAAAATGGTCTGGTAACGATTCGTAAAGCCATTAAGGCTTAATGCTGGGCTATTGGTGATACAGGAGATAGTAGGATGGCAAAAGTAACTGTTTATGATATGCAAAAAAATCAGGTATCAGAGCGTGATCTTAATGATGACGTTTTTGATGCGGAGGTTCGTCCTTACCTGGTGCATGATATGGTTCGTTATCAGCTGGCGGCTCGCCGTCAGGGAACCTCGGCTTGCAAAAATCGCGCTGCCGTTGCCGGTGGTGGTAAAAAACCTTTTAAACAAAAAGGTACAGGCAACGCTCGTCAGGGTACGATTACTGCTCCGAACCATGTTGGTGGTGGTGTTGCATTTGGCCCCACTCCGCGCGATTACTCGTTTAAGTTAAATCGCAAAGTTAAAAAGCTTGCTCTGTGTTCAGCTCTGTCCTCCCGTTTTAAGGAACAGAAGTTGACGGTTCTTTCAGAGCTCAAGCTTGAAAGTATCAGCACAAAAAGTTTTAAGCAGGTTGTTGATCGCTTTGAGCTCAAAGATGCACTGGTTGTCATTGATGCGGCCAGTCCTGAGATCGAGCTTTCTGCCCGGAATCTTCGTAATGTGAAAGTGTTACGTGCTGACGGTGTCAACGTTTACGACGTGATGAAATATTCCAACCTGGTTCTGACTGAAGGCGCTGTAGAGCAGCTGGAAGGAGCGTTGGCGTAATGAAGCCTTTACATCACATTATCAAAAAGCCGCTGGTTACTGAAAAGACTGCGATCCAAAAAGAAGAAGGTCGCGTGGTTGTTTTCGAAGTAGCTAAAGATGCAAACAAGATTGAAATCAAACAGGCTGTAGAGAAAGCTTTTGACGTTAAGGTTGACGAAGTCAATACCATGATCGTTGCGGGTAAGGTGAAGCGCGTTGGTCGTCAATTTGGCAAGCGCCCTAATCGTAAAAAAGCATATGTAACTCTCGCTGAAGGCAGCAACATCGACTTCTTCGGCGTGTGATGACAGTCTAAGGGATACGGAGTTAGAATAATGGCGATCAAAAAGTTTAAGCCGACCTCGCCGGGGCGCCGCCACATGACAGCCTCAACTTTTGAGGAGGTAACAACAGCGACACCTGAAAAGTCACTTTTGGAACCTCTGAAGAAGTCTGGCGGACGCAACAACAACGGACGAATTACTAAACGACACACGGGTGGTGGTCATAAGCGCAAGTACCGCGTTATTGATTTCAAACGGGATAAGAAAGAGATTCCGGCTCGCGTGGTTTCAATTGAATATGATCCGAATCGCTCATCTCGGATTGCACTGCTTAATTATGCTGATGGTGAGAAGCGTTATATCCTCGCACCGGTCGGCCTTGAAGTAGGTGCTGAGGTTGTAGCGAGCGAATCTGCTGATATTCAGCCGGGGAATGCCATGGCAATTCGGGCGATCCCTCTGGGTACTTGGGTGCATAACGTTGAGTTGAAAGCCGGTAAGGGCGGTCAGCTTGCACGTAGCGCTGGTGCTTATGCCATGATCGCAGCCAAAGAGGGACGTTACGCGCAACTCCGTCTCCCTTCGGGTGAAGTTCGCCTGGTTCTTCAGGAGTGCTGTGCGACTGTTGGCCAAGTCGGCAATACGGATCATGAAAATGTTAAGATCGGTAAGGCAGGCCGTAATCGCTGGTTGGGCAAGCGCCCACAGTCCCGCGGTGTTGCCATGAACCCGGTTGACCACCCCCATGGTGGTGGTGAAGGTAAGAGCTCGGGTGGCCGCCACCCTGTAACACCTTGGGGTGTTCCAACCAAGGGCTATAAAACCCGTACGAACAAACGGACTGATCGTTTCATTGTCCGTCGTCGGAATAAGTAGAGGAGAGTATCGTGGCTAGATCAATTAAGAAAGGACCTTATGTAGAGGAAAGCCTGCTGCGTAAGGTTGATTTGGAAGGTGGAACAACGGCCAGCAAGGTAATCAAAACTTGGTCACGCCGTAGCACGATTATCCCCGAATTCGTAGGACATACATTTGCAGTGCACAACGGTAAAAAGTTTCTGCCTGTCTATGTCTCTGAAAATATGGTAGGTCACAAGCTTGGCGAGTTTGCACCGACACGGACCTATTACGGTCACGGTGCTGACAAGAAGTCCAAGAGAAAATAATCGCAACGGAGTCACCGGATGGAAGCAAAAGCGAAATTGAGATTTGTCCGCATGTCCCCGCAAAAGGCACGCCTTGTTGTGGACATGGTTCGCGGAAAAAATGTACAGGAAGCGCTGAACATCTTGCGCTTTTCCCCGCAAAAGCCCGCAGGTATTGTGGCAGCTTTGGTGAAATCAGCCGTTGCGAATGCCGAGCAGAAGGGTGTCGCGGATGTTGATAAACTGTATGTTAAGACAATTACGGTCGATCAGGGCCCTGCACTGAAGCGCTTTATTCCCCGCGCTCAGGGTCGTGCCAGCAAGATCCGTAAACCAACTAGTCATGTCCAGGTTGTCCTGGACGAAATTTAGTTAATCAAGGAGGTGATAGTTTGGGCCAGAAAGTTCATCCTGTAGGGTTTCGCCTGGGTGTCATCAGAACCTGGGAATCGAAGTGGTATGCAGACGAGGATTATGCACGTTTTGTTCATGAAGACCTCAAGCTGCGTAATTATCTAAAGAAACGCCTGTATCATGCGGGGATCTCTAAAATCGAGATTGAGCGTGCCGCCGGCAAAATGAAATTGAATATTTATGCCGCACGTCCCGGTATCATTATCGGAAAGCGTGGTTCGGAAGTAGAGGCACTCAAGCTCGAGCTGGCCAAACTCACCGACAAGGAAATTTTTCTGAATATTCAAGAAGTCCGCAAGCCTGAGATGAATGCACAGCTCGTGGCTGAAGGCGTCGCGCTGCAATTGGAGCGTCGTGTAGCTTTCCGTCGTGCCATGAAGCGTAGCGTAGGACAATCTCTGCGTTTTGGTGCTCAGGGCATCAAGATCACTTGTAGTGGTCGCCTCGGTGGTGCTGAAATGAGTCGTACCGAGTGGTATCGCGAGGGTCGTGTACCCCTGCACACCATTCGTGCCGATATCGATTACGGTTTCGCTGAAGCGAAAACGACCTACGGTATTATTGGGGTCAAAGTTCTCATCTTCAAGGGCGAAGTTCTCTCGCGAGAGCTGTAGACTTGTCAGATAGGAGTATGTCGTTATGTTAATGCCCAAGAAGGTAAAACATAGAAAGCAGTTTAAGGGTCGCATGAAAGGTGCGGCCAAGGGTGCAACCGATATTAACTTCGGCGATTTTGGTCTTCAAGCGACCAATCGCGGTTGGTTGTCCTCCCGCCAGATTGAATCTGCACGTCGTGCCATGACCCGTTACATCAAGCGTGGCGGTAAGATCTGGATTCGTGCATTTCCTGATAAGTCCCTGACTCGTAAGGCTGCCGAAACTCGTATGGGTAAAGGTAAGGGTTCTCCTGATAGCTGGGTAGCTGTTATCCGTCCTGGCATGGTTCTTTATGAAATGCAGGGGGTTTCGGAAGAGGTTGCTCGCGAGGCGTTTCGTCTTGCAGCTCACAAGCTGCCAATCTCAACCAAGTTTGTAGCCAGAGAGGAGAGTTCGAATGAAGGCTAAGGAATTACAAGGCTTCAGTGCTGAAGAGCTTGAGGCAAAATCTCTGGAATTGAGCCAGGAACTGTTTAATCTGAAATTTCAACTTCACACTGGACATCTTGAGAATACTGCCAAGATTCCCCAGTTGCGCAAGGATATCGCGCGGGTTAAAACAGTTCTTCAGCAGAAACTTGCGTAAGGGACGTTGAGGTGAGTGATATGGCAACAGATCATCGTAATAAGAAAAAACTGGTTGGCATTGTAACCAGTGACAAGATGGATAAGACTGTCGTTGTAAAGGTGGACACTCTTGTTAAACATCCCGTTTACAAGAAATACATCAAGCGCAGTGAAAAATATAAGGCACATGATGAACAAAACCAGTGTGCAGCCGGGGATAAGGTTCTGATCACTGAAGCGCGTCCTTTGTCACGTGACAAGCGCTGGCGGGTCAGTCAAATCCTTGAGAAAACACTGTAGGCCGGGAGATAGATAATGATTCAGATGCAAACCGTTCTTGATGTAGCTGACAACTCCGGTGCTCGGAAACTGTGCTGCATTAAGGTTCTGGGCGGCTCAAAGCGTAAATATGCGGGGCTGGGCGATATTATTATCTGCTCTGTCCGCGAAGCGATGCCCAATTCAAAAGTAAAAAAAGGTGATGTCGTTCGTGCCGTTATCGTACGGACAGCTAAGGAAGTGGCCCGTCAGGATGGATCCCGTATCCGCTTTGACAAAAACTCGGCCGTTGTCGTGAATGCGGCAGGCGAGCCCGTTGGTACCCGCATCTTTGGCCCTGTCGCTCGCGAGTTGCGCGCACGGCGTTTTATGAAGATCGTATCGCTGGCACCTGAGGTGCTTTGATACGGCCAGGAGAATATCGAAAATGGCTGTAAAAAAGTTTCATGTTAAAAAGGGTGATCTTGTTCAGGTGATGGCTGGCAAGGAAAAAGGTAAGCAGGGCAAAGTTCTGCGTGTCTTTCTTGCTAAGGATCGTCTGACGGTCGAAAACCTGAATGTCGTTAAGCGTCACACTCGTCCTTCTCGGCAGAATCAGGAAGGTGGCATTGTTGAAAAAGAGGCGCCTCTGGCTGCTTCGAATGTCATGCTTGTCTGCAGTGCCTGTAATCAACCGTCACGCACTGGTATTCGTGTACTGGAAGATGGGTCGAAGGCTCGTTTCTGCAAAAAGTGCAACGAAGTTGTAGATAAGTAATGGAGATATAAATGGCCAGGTTAAAAGATAAATATTTTGAAGAGCTTGCACCGAAACTTCGCAAGGATCTGGAGTTGACCAATACCATGCAGGTTCCACGTGTTGAGAAAGTTGTTGTCAACATGGGTATTGGTGAGGCTATTCAGAACATCAAATTGTTGGAGTCTGCAGTCGACGAATTGGGTAAGATCACCGGTCAGAAGCCGGTTATCACCAAGGCTAAAAAGTCGATCGCAGGATTCAAACTGCGTGAAGATATGCCTATCGGCTGCATGGTGACGCTTCGTCGTGAGCGCGCGTATGAGTTTCTGGATCGCCTGATCAATATCGCTCTGCCGCGTGTACGTGACTTTAAGGGTGTTTCTCCGAAGGCATTTGATGGTCGCGGTAACTACACGCTTGGTGTTCGTGAGCAGATCATTTTTCCGGAGATTGATCTTGAAAAGATCGCCAAAATCGGTGGTTTGAATATTTCAATCGTAACAACAGCAACCACTGATGAACAAGGACGTGCTCTTCTGACTGAACTTGGCATGCCCTTCAGGAAATAATCAGGCGTAATCGGAGGATATTGTGGCAAAAAAATCAATGATAGCCAAAGCAGCACGGCCCCAAAAGTTTCAGGTCAGAAAATATACTCGCTGTCCACTTTGCGGCCGTCCGCGCGCCTACTATCGGAAGTTCAACATGTGTCGGATTTGCTTGCGCAAATTGGCCCTTGAGGGTAAACTTCCTGGCGTTTTGAAATCTAGCTGGTAAAACGAAGGAGTTCGATCCATGGGAATGACCGATCCTATTTCAGATATGCTGACCCGTATTCGTAATGCGGGAATGGCGAAGCACCAAAAGCTTGAAATGCCTTCCAGTAAAATGAAGGTAGCGATTGCTTCCGTGCTTAAGGACCAGGGATATATCAAGAATTTCAAGTCAATCAATGACAGTGTGCAGGGAACTCTGCGCATTTATTTGAAGTACGATGAGAAAAATCTTCATGTAATTCACGAAATTAAACGTGAATCCACCCCTGGGTGTCGTGTATATGTCGGCAGCGACGAGATCCCTAAAGTAAAAAATGGTCTCGGCTGTGCAATCGTATCAACATCACAGGGTGTTTTGCCTGACGTTGCTGCTCGTGAAGCCCAAATCGGTGGCGAATTGGTCTGCACCGTTTGGTAATAGAGTAAGGAGTTTAGACAATGTCGAGAATTGGTAAAAAGCCTATTGTGATCCCGGCAGGGGTTAAGGTAAATCTCACGGCGGATAATATTGATGTTCAAGGCCCTAAAGGAAAGTTGAGTCGTTCACTTCCTGACACGGTTGTGATCTCAATGGAAGCCGATGTGATTACAGTTGAGCCTATCCAGTCTGTACGCCGCAACACTGCGATGCAAGGGCTGTATCGCTCTCTTATTGCAAATATGGTTGATGGTGTAACGACCGGTTTCTCCAAGGTTCTTGAGATCAACGGCGTTGGATATCGTGCTGATGTTAAAGGCAGCACGTTAAATCTTGCTCTGGGGTATTCTCACCCGATCGAGTATCCGCTTCCTGAAGGTATTTCAGTTGAAGTAGAAAAGCAGACTCGTCTGACTGTGAGCGGAGTTGATAAAGAACTGGTTGGTGCAACAGCCGCTAAGATTCGTTCGTTCCGCGGTCCTGAGCCTTATAAAGGTAAAGGGATTAAGTATGCTGACGAGCGTATCCTGCGTAAAGCCGGTAAAACTGGTAAGTAATTAAATTAACTCGGGAGATTTAAAGTGGCTGGCGTAATATCAAGAGCACAATCGAGAAAAAGACGGCAAGCGCGTGTGCGTCGCAAGGTGGTTGGAACCATTGCGCGTCCACGTCTGTGCGTTTTCCGTAGTGCAAAACACATTTATGCACAAATTATTGAAGATACAACAGGTGCTTCACTGGTGTCTGTATCTACTCAAAACGCATCGGTTGCCGATGGGGTGAGTTATACAGGAAATATTGCAGCCGCTAAGGCTGTCGGTGAAGCGATTGCGAAAATGGCTTTGGAGAAAGATATCAAAGAAGTTGTTTTCGATCGTAACGGTTTCGTCTATCACGGTCGTGTGAAGGCCCTGGCTGATTCAGCTCGTGAAGCCGGCCTGGTGTTTTAAGAGAATAGGAGGGTCCTTTGCATCGCAATGAGCAAAATGAAACGGAAATGATTGATCGTGTGATCCATATCAATCGTTGTTCCAAAGTAGTAAAAGGTGGACGTCGTTTTAGCTTTTCTGCCCTCGTTGTTGTCGGTGACGGCAACGGTCAGGTCGGATACGGTCACGGTAAAGCTAAAGAGGTTCCTGAGGCAATTCGTAAAGGCGTTGAAAAAGCCAAGAAAAGCATGATTCAGGTGCCCCTTGATGATCGCACGATTCCTTTTGATGTTTTGGGTAATTTTGGTGCAGGCAGTGTGCTGCTCAAGCCCGCATCTAAAGGTACCGGTGTTATTGCGGGTGGTCCTGCCCGTGCGGTTCTTGAGGCTGCTGGTGTCGGTGATATCTTGTCTAAGTGCCTGGGGTCAAACAATCCTCATAATGTCGTTAAGGCGACTATCGAGGCCCTGAAGCAGCTGAAAAGTGCTGACGAGATCAAGTCACGTCGCGGCCTTACCGCGTAACTGACCCGAGTTGGAGATAGCAGATGGCAAACGAGATTAAGGTAACACTGAAGAAGAGTGGCATTGGCCGTCCTGAGTACTTCACCAAAGTTCTTAAAGGTCTTGGCCTGACTAAACTCAATAAGACAGTTGTTTTGAAGGATACTCCTGAGATTCGTGGCATGGTTAACAAGGTCTGCCACATGGTCGTTGTTGAGGAAGCCTAGATAGGGATTATAAAATGGATTTGAGTAACTTAAGTCCCGCTGCGGGATCCGTTAAAAATAGAAAACGTATCGGTCGCGGACCCGGTTCCGGCACAGGTAAAACTGCTGCTCGTGGCCACAAGGGTCAAAATGCGCGTTCCGGTGGTGGAGTGAAGCCCGGCTTTGAAGGTGGTCAAATGCCTTTGCAGCGTCGTCTGCCTAAGCGCGGCTTTACCCCGTTGAACAAGAAAGTTTATGCACTTGTCAATCTGCGTGATCTCGAAACGCTGGATGCTGGCACCGTAGTTGATGCTCAGGCACTGATTATTGCTGGTTTGATCAAGGCCGAAAGAGACGGCGTCAAAGTGCTTGGCGATGGCGAATTGACCAAGGCATTAACGGTCAAGGCACAAAAGTTCAGTAAGTCCGCTGCAGATAAAATTACTGCTGCTGGTGGACAAGTTGAGGTGCTCTAACATTGTTTAAAAGTCTTCAAAATATCTTCGGTATTGCCGAATTGCGTCAGCGTATTCTGTTTACCATGATGATGCTTGCCGTCTATCGTATCGGCTGTCACGTCCCAACCCCAGGGGTTAATGGTCAGGTTTTAGCGAGTTTTTTTGAAGGCTCTCAAGGAACGCTTCTTGGGATGGTCAGTGCATTTACCGGTGGTGCGCTCTAGCGCATGACCGTGTTTGCACTGGGCATTATGCCGTATATCAGCGCCTCCATTATCCTGCAACTGCTGACCGTTGTTTTTGAGCCTGTCCAGCGTTTGTCTAAAGAGGGTGAACAGGGGCGTAAAGTGATCACTCGTTGGACCCGCTACGGGACGGTGCTGCTTTCAGTCGTTCAGGGTGCTGGTATTGCCGTCGGTCTTCAGTCAATGAATGTTGCTGGAGACCCGGTAGTGTCGAATCAGGGGTTTGGGTTTGTTGTTTTGACCGTTATTACCCTGACTGCGGGCACAGCATTTATCATGTGGATTGGTGAGCAGATCACTGAGCGCGGTATTGGCAATGGGATTTCGTTGATCATCTTCGCCGGCATTATTGCAAACATGCCATCGGCCATTGTTAACTCGGTCCGCTTGCTGCGTACCGGGGCTCTGGCTCCAGTGACCATGTTGTTTTTGCTGCTGGTGATGGTGGTTGTCATTATGGCGATTATCTTTATGGAGCGGGCTCAGCGGCGGGTGCCAATTCATTATGCGAAGCGCGTCGTTGGTATGCGTAACCTTGGCGGTCAATCCAGCCATTTGCCTCTCAAAATCAATATGAGTGGTGTTATCCCGCCTATCTTTGCCAGCTCTATTATCATGTTTCCGGCTACTGTTGCGAACTTTGTTGATGTTGAATGGGTTCAGAAACTTGCTGGGATGATGACACCGAGCCATTGGCTGTATAATGTGTTTTTTGTTGCATTTATTGTTTTCTTTTGCTACTTCTACACAGCTGTGACTTTTAACCCTGTTGATGTGGCAGAAAATGTCAAGAATCAGGGTGGATATATCCCCGGAGTTCGTCCTGGAAAGGCAACCTCAGATTTTCTTGATGTTGTTCTGAGTCGGCTTACTTTTGCTGGTGCGATTTACGTGTCTGTTGTTTGTGTGCTGCCAACGTTGTTGATTGGTCAGTTTAATGTGCCGTTTTATTTTGGTGGCACGTCACTGTTGATCGTTGTTGGCGTCGGTCTGGATACGGCATCGCAAATTGAGTCTCACCTGATTTCGCGCTCCTATGAAGGTTTTATGCGTGGCGCAAGTATTAAAGGACGTCGGGGCTAAAAAGGATTTATAGACATGAAGCTTATTTTACTTGGACCCCCTGGTGCAGGGAAAGGGACACAGGCTAAAACTCTTGTTGAGTGTCTGTCTGTCCCTCAGATTTCAACAGGTGATATCCTCCGTGCCGCTGTTAAAGAAGGCACTCCGATGGGGGTAAAAGCAAAAGGGTTCATGGATGCCGGCGAACTCGTCCCTGACGCTGTTGTTGTTGGTATTGTGGAAGAGCGTCTGCGAAAAGAAGATTGTGCAAACGGTTTTATTCTTGATGGTTTCCCGCGCACTGTGCCCCAGGCCGATGCGTTGAGCGAAACTCTGTCTGCTCTGAATAAGGAGCTGGATGCTGTTGTTTCGCTTGAGGTTGATACCGAGGCTTTGGTAAGCCGTCTTGCCGGTCGTCGCACATGTAAAGCTTGTGGTGCAGGCTATCACATTGAATTTGAACCATCACAGCAGGCAGGGATCTGTGATAAGTGTGGTGGCGAATTGATTCAACGCGATGATGATAAGGAGGAGACGATACGTAATCGTATGTCCGTCTACCTTGAGCAGACATTGCCGCTTGTTGCCTATTATGAGAAGACTGGTGTTCTCGCGCGTGTTGATGGAATGTTGCCCATTGATGATGTTCGTGCGGCCATATTTGATATTTTGCAGGTTGCTGAGTGATTATTGTAAAAAGCCCTCAAGAGCTCGACAAGATGCGCGTTTCTTGTCGCATGGTGGCAGAGATACTTCAGGAACTGAGCGAACAGGTTGCGCCGGGTATTTCTACCTGGGACTTGGATAGAATTGCAGAAGAATCGTGTTTAAAGAGGAAAGCCAAGCCGGCCTTTAAAGGATATGGTGGTTTTCCTTGTTCGATTTGTGCCTCTCCCAATCAAACTGTTGTTCATGGCTTCGCCACGAAGCAACCTTTGGTGGAGGGCGATATTATAAGTATTGACTTTGGCGTTCTGTTTGATGGCTTTTACGGTGATTCGGCTGTGACGTTGCCGGTTGGTAACGTTAATCACGAAAAAGCCCATCTTATGGAGGTGACAAAGTCTTCTCTGGTGGCAGGTATCGAGAAGGTGGCTCCAGGAGCCTATCTTTCAGATATTTCAGCGGCGGTGCAAACTGTTGTTGAAGCGGCTGGCTATTCTGTCGTCATAGAGTTCGTGGGGCATGGTATTGGGCGCTCCTTACATGAGGATCCCCAGATTCCTAACTACGGCAAGCCCGGCTTCGGTCCCAAGCTGAAAAAGGGGATGGTTCTCGCTATTGAACCAATGGTGAATGCCGGAACACATCATGTGCGTGTTTTGAGCGATGGTTGGACTGCGGTGACGCAGGATGGTCGTCCCTCGGCACATTTTGAGCATTCGGTGGCGGTGACTGAAACTGGTTATGAGATACTGACCAGGTTGTAATTGTTAATAGATCCACGTAATCAGTAGAGGTTGGTAATGAAAGTTCGTGCATCAGTAAAGACTATTTGTGATAAATGCAAAGTCATCAAGCGCAAGGGTGTTTTGCGTGTGATTTGCGAAAATCCTAAGCATAAGCAAAGACAGGGTTAATAGGAGGATATAAAGTTGGCACGTATCGCTGGTATTGATTTACCGAAAAACAAACGGATTGAAATTGCACTGACCTATATTTACGGTGTCGGACGCTCCACGGCTCAACAAATCCTGTCTCAGGCTGGTGTCGATTTCAATACTCGCACTGACGATCTGACTGAAGCCGAAGTTGGCCAAATTCGGAAAGTGATGGATGCGGAATATAAAGTAGAAGGTGACTTGCGTCGCGAAGTTTCCATGAACATCAAGCGTATGATGGACTTGGGCTGCTATCGTGGTTTGCGTCATCGTCGTGGCTTGCCTGTGCGTGGCCAGAAAACTAAGACTAACGCCCGCACCCGTAAGGGACCGCGTAAAACGGTTGCCGGTAAGAAGAAATAATTGGAGGAACCATGGCTAAGCCAGGTAAAAAAGTTGTAAGAAAAAGCAAGGCGAAAAAAAATATCGTCAACGGTGTTGCTCATATTCAGGCAACCTTTAACAATACGATCGTTTCAATTGCCGACGTGAGTGGAAATGTCATTTCGTGGGCAACTTCTGGGGGATCTGGTTTTAAGGGTTCACGTAAGAGTACTCCTTTTGCTGCGCAAGTTGCTGCTGAGACAGCTGCGAAAGCTGCTCAGGAACATGGTCTGCGTAATGTTGAGGTGTGTGTGAAGGGGCCCGGTTCCGGTCGTGAGTCGGCTCTGCGTGCACTGCAGAGTGCTGGCTTGAACGTAACCATGATTAAGGACGTTACTCCCATTCCCCACAATGGCTGTCGTCCTCCCAAGCGCCGTCGCGTTTAATCGTGGCGTTGTGTTGACAGTTTGACGATAGACTTCAGAGGATATTGAAATGGCAAAAAACTTTACACCTAAAGGTAAGATCGTAAGACGTCTTGGTGTTAATATTTACGGAAATCCGAAATATGACCGTCTGCTTGAGCGTCGTCCCACCCCTCCCGGACAACACGGTGCTGGTCGTCGTGGCAAGCCTTCTGACTATTCCCGTCAGTTGAATGAGAAGCAAAAAGTACGTTTTTGCTATGGTCTGAGTGAAAAGCAATTCCGTCGTGTCTTTGACAAGGCGAAGGCTATGAAAGGGATCACTGGCCATAACATGCTGGTGCTTCTCGAGCGTCGTCTCGACAATATGGTATTCCGTCTTGGTCTGGCGTCAACTCGGACTGAAGCGCGGTTGTTTGTCCGCCATGGCCACTTCCTGGTAAATGGTCGCAAGGTTGACATTCCGTCTTATCTTGTTCGTGCCGGTGATGTGATTGAGGTGCGTGAGAAGAGCCGTAAGATTGCTAAGATTTCTGAGGCTCTGGACAGTGTAATGCGTCGTGGAATTCCTTCATGGTTAGAACTCGAGCGGGATGCGTTCAAGGGCACAGTCAAGACTCTGCCAGCACGTGAAGAACTGACGACTCCTGTGTTCGAGGAACAGTTGATTGTTGAGCTCTATTCCAAGTAATCCGCAATCACTCAGCTAACCTCAGCATGGAGAAAATGAATGTATAAAAACTGGAGAGATCTGATCAAGCCCAAACGGCTTCAAGTTGATTCCCGCAGCCTGACTGCCAACTATGGCAAGTTCTTCGCGGAACCCTTTGAGCGCGGTTTTGGTACAACGATTGGTAACTCATTACGTCGGATTCTGTTGTCATCACTTCAGGGTGCGGCCATCACTTCAGTCAGAATCAAAGGCGTTCTTCACGAATTCTCGACAATACCGGGAGTGACTGAGGATGTCACCGATATCATTTTGAACTTGAAGTCAGTTTTGATCCGTCTCGAAGGCCAGGAGAGTCGTAACGTCCGCATCGTCAAAAAGGGTGCAGGGGTGATTACAGCGGGTGATATCGTTACTGATTCGAATGTTGAGATTCTCAACCCGGATCTGTTCATCGCGACCTGTACGAAAGAGGCTGATGTTGAGATTGATATGGTCGTTTCCATGGGAAAAGGCTATGTGACCGCTGAGCGTAATCGTGATGAAAAAGCTCCTGTCGGTACGATCCCCATCGATTCAATCTTTTCACCGATTAAGAAAGTTAACTATGTGGTGACCAATGCACGTGTCGGTCAGATTACTGACTACGACAAGTTGACATTGGAAGTTTGGACAGATGGCAGTGTCAAGCCGGAAGATGCTGTAGCTTATTCCGCGAAGATTCTCAAAGAGCATCTGCAGATGTTCATCAACTTTGATGAAGAGCAGATTCCTGAAGAGGAGCCTGAAGAGGAAGAAGTCCAAAAAATCAATGAAAATCTGTATCGTAGTGTCGAGGAACTGGAGCTTTCGGTTCGTAGCGCCAACTGTCTCAAGAACGCTCGTATTGCCCTGATCGGTGATCTGGTACAGAAGACGGAAGCTGAAATGCTGAAGACTCAGAATTTTGGGCGTAAGTCCCTTAATGAGATCAAAGATATTTTGGCTGAAATGGGTTTGACCTTGGGAATGAAACTTGAAAACTTCCCGGACCCTGAATATCTCAAAGTGTTGCAAAAAAGTCGGGAAGAAATCTAGTTCACTGACTACGCATAGAAAGGATCGTAACAATGCGTCACAATAAGTCAGGCCGCCGTTTAGGTCGTAATTCAAGTCATCGTGCTGCGATGCTGCGTAACATGGTTACCTCTTTGATTGACCATGAGCGTATTACTACGACGGATGCTCGTGCCAAAGAAATTCGCAAAATTGCTGAAAAGATGATCACTCTGGGTAAGCGTGGTGATTTGCATGCCCGTCGTCAGGCTCTGAGTGTTATTCGTGAGAAGCAGGTTGTTGCTAAGTTGTTTGATCGTCTTGCGCCCCGTTTCTCTGAGCGCGCAGGTGGTTATACCCGCATTATTAAGGTGGGCAACCGTCTTGGTGACAATGCTCCGGTTTCTATTATTGAGTTTGTTGATCAAGAACAATCCGCTGAATAGTTCGGGTGTGATATAGCAGGTTTATAAAAAGGCAAGGGGTTTTCCCTTGCCTTTTTTTCTAACTGATCTATGAGGGCTTTATGAACGTACTACCCACATTTTCAGAGTTTGAGGCACTATCTGAAACGGGAAATTTGATCCCTGTTTACGCTGAGATACTCGCGGATATGGAAACACCGGTTTCTGCATTTAAGAAAATTGATGACGGACAGTTGTCTTTTTTGCTTGAAAGTATCGAGGGTGGAGAAAAGTGGGCGCGCTATTCATTGCTGGGAAGCGGTTCTGGGAGGGTCTTTCGTACGCAGGGCAATCACTACGAAATCCTTAATAACGGTCGAATTGAAACGACAGGCGACAGTGACGATCCAATCCAAGTCCTTAACGCATTACTGGATGAGTATCGTCCTGTAGAGATGAAGGGGCTGCCCCGTTTTTGCGGAGGTGCCGTCGGCTATCTGGGGTATGACATGGTGCGCTATGTCGAGCAGTTGCCTAATGCCAATCCTGCTGATATCGGTACTTATGACAGTTGCTTCATTATTACCGATACAATTCTTATCTTCGATAATCGCCAGCAGAAAATCAAAGTTGTTTGCAACGTTCATATCAAGGACGGTGCCGACCTGCGGATTATCTATGATGACGCGGTGACTTCTATCCGAACCCTGATTGACAAATTGCGTCAACCTCGCCCTGTAGATCAGCCACGAGAGCATCAACGGCATGAGTTTAGTGCTAATTTCACTCAGCCGCAGTTTCTTGCCGCCGTTGAGCGTTGTAAAGAATATGTGCGTAGTGGCGATGTAATCCAGGTCGTTTTGTCCCAGCGCTTCTCTGCCGCTTTAAAAGCAGATCCTTTTGATATCTATCGATCATTGCGAACGATTAACCCATCTCCGTATATGTTTTTTTTGCGACTGCATGATACTTTGGTTGTCGGGGCTTCGCCGGAAGTGCTGGTGCGTAAAGAGGATGATGTTGTTGAAGTGCGGCCCATTGCCGGGACGCGACCTCGGGGGAAAACCATCGAGGAAGACGAGCGGTTGGAACGGGAGTTGCTGGCTGATCCTAAAGAGTTAGCCGAACATATCATGTTGGTCGATCTTGGTCGCAATGATCTGGGGCGAATCTGTCAAACCGGCAGTGTGGAGGTCAGTGAGCTTAAGGTGATTGAGCGGTATTCCCATGTGATGCACATTGTTTCCAATGTTCGCGGCATCCTGGATTCTGGCAAAAATGCTTTTGACACATTCCGGGCGACATTCCCAGCTGGAACATTAACCGGAGCCCCCAAGATTCGTGCTATGGAAATTATTGACGAAATGGAACCGCAGCGGCGTGAGATTTATGGAGGTGCCGTGGGTTATTTTTCGTTTACCGGCAATATGGATATGGCGATAGCTATTCGAACGCTGGTTATTCACGATGGAAAAGTTCACCTTCAGGCAGGTGCGGGGATCGTTGCCGACTCCTGCCCGCAGGCCGAATATGATGAGACCATCAACAAAGCCAAAGGGGTGATGAAGGCGATCGAAATGGCCGAAGGGGGACTTGAGTAATGTTGCTGATGATTGATAATTACGACTCCTTTACCTATAATCTGGTGCAGTATTTTCGTGAGTTAGGCGAAGAAGTTATTGTTTACCGCAACGATGCTATCTCTGTCGAAGAAATTGCGGCCTTGAAACCGCGTAAATTGGTGATCTCTCCAGGGCCATGCAGCCCTAAAGAAGCGGGGATCTCAGTTGCCGCAATTCAAACCTATGCCGGCAGTATTCCAATTCTCGGTGTCTGTCTGGGGCATCAGTCCATTGGCGAGGCCTTTGGTGGTACCATTGTTCGTGCCAGTAAGCTGATGCATGGTAAAACCAGTGCCATGCAGCACAACAACACTGATCTGTTTGTTGGATTGGAAAATCCTTTCGAAGCGACACGTTACCATTCGCTGGTTATTGAACGGGAGACGATACCGGATTGTCTTAAAGTGACGTGCTGGACCGATGAAGAGATGATTATGGGAGTTGCCCATCGGGATCTGCCGGTTTGGGGCGTTCAATTTCATCCTGAGTCGATTCTCTCCTTGGCTGGTAAGCCCTTATTGCAGAATTATCTGGATCTCGCTGAGCAGTTCTGGAGGGACAAATGATTAAAAATGCCATTAGTCACGTTGTCGATGGAAATGATTTGAGTGAAAGTGACATGGTCGAAGTGATGAATCAGATCATGGGCGGAGAGGCGACTCCCGCTCAGATTGGTGCGTTTATCACGGCCCTGCGTATGAAGGGTGAGACGGTTGAGGAGATCAGTGGCGCTGCCCGCGTCATGCGCGCCCATGCTACACCGATTCGTGTTGGTGCCGCCCTGGATCTCGATCGTGAAGAGATCAACAGCGATGCCGAAACCATTCTTGATACCTGTGGTACTGGTGGTAGTGGAACGAAAAGCTTCAATATCTCGACAACGGTTGCATTTATCGTTGCCGCCTGTGGAATTAAGGTCGCCAAGCATGGAAACCGCAGTGTGTCCTCGGCATGCGGCAGTGCTGATGTGCTCGAAAAGTTGGGGGTGAACCTTGATGTTACTCCTGCCGTTGTTGAAGCATGTATTGATGAGTTGAATGTCGGTTTTCTGTACGCTCCGGCTCTGCATGGTGCGATGAAGTACGCAATTGGTCCGCGGCGGGAGATCGGTATCCGGACAATCTTCAACGTGCTGGGTCCTCTGACTAATCCGGCCAAAGCCAGCCGTCAGGTGCTGGGGGTCTATCGCCAGGAACTGGTTGAGCCGATGGCGGAAGTGTTGTGTCGCCTGGGTTGTCAGCGTGGTTTTGTCGTACATGGTTGTGATGGTATGGACGAAGTGACGTTAACCGGACCGACCCATATCGCGCAGATTGTTGACGATGAAATTCGTGTGTCGACCATTGATCCGGAAGATTACGGCTTGGAGTGCTGTTCCCTCGAAGAGTTACAGGGTGGCAATGCGGAAGAGAATGCCATCATTGTTCGTGATATTCTCCATGGCAAGCCGGGGCCGAAACGGGATATTGTCCTGCTTAACAGTGCTTTTGCTCTGGTTGCTGCCGGAGTTGTTGATGATATACCCGCCGGGCTTGATATGGCGCGCCAGACCATTGACACAGGCCTGGCAACCGTGAAACTCGAAGGCCTGATCCGGATGACCAACCAATGATTCTCGATAAAATCCTTGCCCATAAACAAATTGAGGTTGCCGCTGCTAAAGGGCGCTATACCATCGCGGAACTGGAAGAAATGATCGCCCAGGCGCCTGTAACACGTGGCTTTGAACAGCGGTTGCGTGACCAGTCCGAACATGGGGTGGCCATTATTGCTGAAGTGAAAAAAGGGTCACCGTCCAAGGGGATTATCCGTGCAGATTTTGACCCGGTTGCCATTGCCCGCGGTTATGAAGCCGCAGGAGCCAGCTGTTTGTCGGTGCTGACGGATGAATGTTTTTTCTACGGCCATCTTGATTTTCTGCGGCAAATTGCTGCTGAAGTCCGTTTGCCGCTGCTGCGGAAAGATTTTGTTATCGATGCCCACCAGATCTATGAAGCGCGTGCTTTTGGAGCGGATGCCATCCTGTTGATTGCTGCCGCTTTGACATTAGAGCAATTGCGCGAGTTTCATGCTCTGGCTCGTCGGCTGCAGTTGGATGTCTTGCTGGAAGTGCACAACGAAGAGGAGCTGGAACTTGCTCTGCAGACCGATTGCACCTTGCTCGGCATTAATAACCGCTGCCTGAAAACCTTTGTCACCGATCTTGCCGTCAGTGAGCGTTTAATTCCTCGTATTCCTGCGTCGCGACTGATTGTTTCCGAAAGTGGAATTCAGGATTATGCGTCGATCCAACGCCTGCGTCAGGCCGGAGCTGGGGCCTTTCTTATTGGTGAGAGTTTGATGCGTGAAGGGGATTTCGCAACGAAACTGTCTCAATTGTTGGGTCACGGTGGTGAATAGCGGATGACTTGTGTGGATGTCAAAGTCAAGATTTGTGGCATTACCTCGGTCGAAGATGCTCTCGAAGCGGTTCGTGCCGGAGCGGATGCCCTTGGATTCGTCTTTTATCCGCCGAGCCCGCGTAATATCACCCCTGAACTGGCGGCTGAGATTATCCGTCATTTACCCCCATTTGTCATAACCGTCGGGTTGTTTGTCAATGAGGATTCTCAGCGTATCGAAGAGATCGTCGCGCAGTGTGGGCTGAATGTGGTGCAACTGCATGGTGATGAAACGCCGCAGCAGTGTCGCTTCACTGGCGTGCGGGTGATAAAGGCCTTGCGTGTGCGCGATGGCGAGAGTTTGAAATCCGCCGGGGACTTCCCCGTTTCAGCGCTGTTGGTCGATGCCTGGTGTGAACAGGCCTACGGTGGTACCGGCAAGGTTGGACGCTGGGATCTGGCTGCACCTCTGGCGCGACAAGGTGTGGTTGTCCTGGCCGGAGGGCTGACCCCGGACAATGTCGCGCAGGCCATCACCGAAGTTTCCCCCTATGCCGTGGATGTTTCCAGTGGTGTGGAATCCGCTCCGGGAGTTAAGAGCCCGGCGTTGATGCGTGCCTTTGTACAGCAAGCAAAACAAGTCAGGAGTTAAACGGATGTCGAACTATTCTTATCCCGACCCGCGGGGCCATTTTGGCCAATTCGGCGGGCGTTATGTGGCTGAAACCCTGATGCCGGCATTGCTGGAGCTGGAAGAAGCCTATGCCGAAGCGATGGCTGATCCCGAATTCGAGAAAGAGTTTCACTACTATCTCAATCACTATGTGGGACGGCCCAGTCCGTTGTACTACGCCGAACGGCTTAGCGAACATCTGGGCGGGGCACGTATCTATCTGAAGCGCGAAGATCTCAATCATACTGGCGCGCATAAAGTGAATAATACGGTTGGCCAAGTTCTGCTGGCCAAACGGATGGGGAAAAAGAAGGTCATTGCCGAGACTGGCGCCGGTCAGCATGGTGTGGCAACGGCAACCGTTGCTGCTCGATTTGGCCTGGAGTGTGAAGTGTTCATGGGAACCGAAGATATTCGGCGACAATCGTTGAATGTCTTTCGCATGAAGTTGTTGGGCGCCAAAGTTCACGGGGTGACCAGTGGTACGGCGACGCTCAAGGATGCCATGAATGATGCTTTGCGCCATTGGGTGACCCATGTCCGTGATACGTTTTACGTGATTGGTACTGTGGCGGGCCCCCACCCCTATCCGCAACTGGTGCGCGATTTTCAGGCGGTGATTGGGCGTGAAGCGCGCGAACAGATCATGGCAGCTGAAGGACGTCTGCCGGATGCCGTTGTTGCTTGTATCGGCGGTGGATCCAACGCGATGGGAATTTTCTATCCCTTTCTCAATGATAAAGATGTTCGCCTGATCGGGGTTGAAGCTGCGGGTCTGGGGATCGATACCGATAAGCATGCGGCTAGTATCAGCGCCGGTAAAGTTGGCGTTCTTCACGGCAATAAAACCTTCTTGCTGCAGGATGAGGATGGGCAGATTACCCATGCGCATTCAATCTCAGCCGGGCTCGATTATCCCGGGGTTGGACCCGAACATGCGCTTCTTCACGAAATCAAGCGCGCCGAATATGTCGCCATCAGTGATGACGAAGCGTTGGCAGGGTTTAAGTGCCTGACTCAGCTCGAGGGAATTATCCCGGCGCTGGAGAGTGCCCATGCTGTGGCAGAGGTGATCAAATTGGCACCGACCATGGGAAAAGACCAGACGATTATCATGAACCTGTCCGGACGTGGAGACAAGGACATGCACACCGTTGCCGATGCGTTCGGCGTCGAATTGTAACCACAAGGAGTTCTATGCGTTTTGATGCCCTTAATCTTCCGCCACTGATTCAGCAGGGGGTCGACCAGCTCGGCTTTACCGAGTTGACCCCGGTGCAGGAGCAGGCGATCCCACTGGCCCTCAGTGGCCGGGATGTTGCTGCTCAAGCTCAGACAGGCACCGGTAAAACGGCAGCCTTTCTCATTGCCCTCTATACCCGCTTGCTGAAAGATCCTCAACCCTCGTCGCCTAATCCGCGAGCACTGGTGTTGGCACCGACGCGTGAATTGGTGGTGCAGATTTGTGAAGATGCCAAGGGGCTGGTGCCCGACTCACCATTGAAAATTCATCCGGTGTTTGGTGGGGTGGATTATGACCGTCAGCGCAAGGCCTTTGCTGATGGCGTCGATGTGGTTGTCGCGACTCCCGGGCGACTGATTGACTATGCCAAGCAGAAGGTGTTCTCGTTCAAGCGGATTGAAGTGCTGGTAATTGATGAAGCTGACCGTATGTTCGATATGGGGTTTATCAGCGACCTGCGTTTTATTCTGCGTCGTCTCCCCTCTTATGAAAAGCGTCAGACCATGTTGTTTTCGGCCACATTGTCCCCCCGGGTGATGGAGCTGGCCTATGACTTCATGAACGAAGCTGAAAAGGTTCAGATTGAGCCGGAGCAGGTTACTGCAGAACGGGTGGAACAGATTGTCTACCACGTCGGTGGTAAGGAAAAAATTCCCCTGTTGCTGGGTTTGCTCAAGGAACGGATGGCCGACGGTCGGGTGATGGTGTTTGCCAATACCAAGCGTGACACTGACTACGTGACCCGTGTATTGCAGGCCAATGAGATCAAAGCGGCGCAAATCTCCGGCGACATTACCCAGGTTAAGCGGATGAAGATCCTTCAGGAATTCAAGGATGGCCGGGTGAATGTTTTGGTGGCTACAGATGTGGCGTCACGTGGGATCCATATCGACGATGTTACCCATGTCGTCAACTACGATGTACCCCAGGATCCTGAAGATTATGTCCACCGGATCGGCCGGACTGCGCGTGCCGGTGCTTCCGGTCTGGCGATCATGATGGCGGATGAGGATCTGGTGTTCCATTTGCCCGCCATTGAAGAGTACATCACCTTTTCAATTCCCAGTGAAGTCCCAGCGGATGAACTGTTCTGCTGGAAGTACAAGCGTCCGCCGAGTACGCGCAAGAAAACACCACTCCCGGTGAAAAAGAGCCCGACTGACAAGCCGCAACGACGCCGACCACGGCGTAGAAAACCCTCCGGGGAGAAAAAGACAGAATCGTGACGGATTTATGTGATCCGCTGTTGCCTCAACTGATTCACTGTCAGTGCTGTCCACGCCTCGTCGACTATCTTGCCACTTTGCCCCCCAAGCGAGGACGAACTCGTGAGGAATACTGGAACCGCCCGGTTCCGGGATTTGGCGATGTTAATGCACGGATCTGGTTGGTGGGACTGGCACCTGGCGCTCATGGGGCCAACCGCACGGGACGTCCTTTTACTGGAGACGGTGCCGGTGACTTCATGTATCCGTTGCTTCATCAAGCCGGGTTCAGTAATCAACCCGATTCTGTTCGTTGCGATGATGCCCTGACGCTGAACGATCTGTATATCAGCAATTCGGTCAAGTGTGTTCCTCCGGGTAACAAGCCGTTGGCCAGCGAGTTCCATCAGTGTCGCGACTATCTGGTGCGGGAATGGCACCAGCTTGAGCAGGTTAAGGTGATCCTGACTTTGGGACGTGATGCCTTCATCAGCGTGCTGCATCTGCTGAAATCGCAGGGGCTGATTACCCGGCTGGCGGATTATCCTTTTGGGCATGATGTTTGTTACACGCTGGACAATGGCCAGCAATTACTGGCCTGTTATCATACCAGTCGCTACAACGTACAAACCGGACGGATCACCCCGGCGTCGTTTCTGCAGGTGCTCCGTCATGCCCGACAACTTGCCGGAGCCGACAGGGGCTGAGGTGACATGCTGAGAAACCAATTGTGAAAATGCAAACACTGTTAGAAAACGGTTGAAAGCGTTATCGGCGTTGAACTACACTAGCGAAATTGAGCAGAAGAAGAGAGTGTGTTGTGGGACGAATTGAGAAAACTTTTGAACAGCTGAAGCAAAATAACCAGAAGGCACTGATTCCGTTTATCACGGCGGGGGATCCGAATATGGAGACCAGCGAGAAAATCATTGCCAGTCTGGTCGAAGCCGGCGCCAATATTATTGAGCTCGGTGTCCCTTTTTCTGATCCCATGGCCGATGGCCCGACGATTCAGGCTGCCTCAGAGCGTGCTCTGGAAGCTGGTGCCACCCTTGATTTAGTGCTTGATCTTGTGGAGCGGGTTCGTCGCTTCACTCAAATTCCGATCGTGTTGATGGGCTATTACAACCCGGTATTTTGTTATGGTGCCGAGCGCTTTGCCGAGCGGGCCAATGCCGTGGGGGTCGATGGTCTTTTGCTGGTTGATCTGCCGGCAGAAGAACGCGACGAACTGCTTGTTTACACGAAACCTAAGGGGATTCACCTGATCACCCTGTTGGCTCCGACGACGCCGGAGCAGCGGACCAAGCAGTTGTTGGCGTCCGCACAGGGATTTGTCTATTACGTCTCGATGACCGGCGTGACTGGAACCAGTAAGGTCGACAGTGCTGCCATCGAAGCTCAGGTGACGCAACTCCGTGAGCTCAGCCCCGTTCCGGTTGCCGTTGGCTTTGGCATAACGACCGAACAGGATGCTGCTGCGATCGCACGTTTCTCAGATGCCGTTGTGGTGGGAAGCGCCTTGGTAAAAATCATTCAACAGCACACCGATTCGCCCCGTTTGCAGGAGGAGGTTCGTCGTTTCATGACGGAGCTTAAACGGGGGGTGAGCCGTGCCACTGATTAACTACAATGAGGTAACTCATGTCCTGGTTTAGTAGAAAAAAAGCGCCTATCGCGCCGGTTGAAAAAAGAACGGTTCAAATGCCCGAAGGGCTGTGGACCAAGTGTAAAAACTGCTCTGAGATTATTTACGCCAAAGAGATTGAGCGGAATCTGAATGTTTGTCCCAAATGTGACTATCATTTCCGCATTAGTGCCCGGGCACGTATCGATCTGGTCCTCGACGCGGATTCATTTGTTGAAATGGACGCGGGGCTTGAATCGGTCGATTTTCTCGAATTTAAAGATTCAAAAAAATACAAGGATCGCATCAAGGCCTCTGTGACCAAAGCCGGTGGTGGTGATGCCGTGGTTTGTGGTGAAGGAACCATTGATGGTCTCCCCGTTGTTGTCTCGGTGTTCGATTTCAGTTTCATGGGCGGCAGCATGGGGTCCGTTGTCGGCGAAAAGATTACCCGGGCCATTGAAAAAGGTCTTGAGACCATGGCGCCCGTCATCGTTTTTTCCTGCAGCGGCGGTGCCCGAATGCAGGAAAGCATTCTGTCGCTGATGCAGATGGCCAAGACCAGCGCAGCCCTTGCCAAGCTCAAAGCGGCGGGACTGCCATTTGTCTCGGTATTGACCGATCCTACAACTGGCGGTGTCACGGCCAGTTTCGCCATGCTTGGTGATATCAACATGACGGAACCGCGGGCATTGATCGGTTTTGCCGGCCCGCGTGTTATCGAACAAACCATTCGTCAGAAATTACCGGAGGGCTTCCAGCGTTCTGAATATCTGCTGGAACACGGTATGATCGATATGATTGTCCGTCGTCAGGAGATGAAGCAGCGTCTGTCTCAGGTGTTGCGAATTTTCACGAAGAATTGATGATGACACCCGAGAAAGCCCTGGAGTTTTTGTATGGACTCCAGATGTTCGGGATCAAGCTGGGGCTGGAAAACATTCGCACGCTGCTTGACTCTGTTGAGCAGCCACAGAATGATTACGCCATCGTACATGTAGCAGGTACTAACGGAAAAGGGTCGGTGTGTGCTTTCCTCGGCCAGATTTACCGACAGGCCGGTTACCGTGTCGGCGTATATACCTCGCCCCACCTGCATCGTTTCAATGAGCGGATCACGGTTAATGGTCAGCCGATTGCCGACAGCGATCTTGTCGCGCTGGTCGATGAACTACACCGCCTAAATCCCCAGGTGCCAGCGACGTTTTTTGAATTTACCACGGCGCTGGCACTTCTTTATTTTGCCCGTCAGGGTGTCGATCTTGTCTTTCTGGAAGTGGGGATGGGGGGACGGCTGGATGCCACCAATGTTGTGACGCCGCTGGTTTCCGTCATTACGCCGATCAGTGATGATCATGGCGCGTATCTTGGTTCCAGTCTGGAAGAAATTGCTGCTGAAAAAGGTGGAATTATCAAGCCGGGAGTGCCGGTGGTGATCGCTCGCCAGGAGCTCTCAGTGCAGGATGTGCTGTTGCGACAGGCGTTGGCTAGTGCAGCTTCCAGTTGGTGTTTTGGTCGCGATTTCAACAGTCAGCCTCTCGCTCAGGGGTGCTCCGTTGCCACTCCCAATCGGTCCTGGCCGCTCATGCAACCTGGGCTTCCCGGCGCGCATCAGTGTGATAATCTTGCGGTAGCCCTTATGGTGGTGGAACTGCTTGATTCGTCCGGCTGGATGGCGACTGAAGATGTTGTGATGTCGGCGGTGAGAAACACACGTTGGCCGGGGCGTCTGGAGTGGTGGGATGAGCAGGTGTTGCTCGATGGTGCCCATAATGCTTCGGGAGCGCAGGTGTTGGCGCAGTATCTACGTGATCGGCAGTTGACCCGTATTCACTGGGTCGCAGGGTTCAAAGCGGATAAGGATATGCAGGCTGTCGTGGAGGCGCTACGGCCCTATGTGGTTCAGGCTTATTGTGTTGATCCACCGGTGGAACAAGCCTATCCGTGCCGCGATGTAGTGCGTTATCTGACGGAGGGTGGCAGTAAGGCCGCTGCCTGGGCAACGCCTGCCGCCGGATTGGCTGCTGCACGACAGCAGTGTGGTGAGAATGAAATCGTTGTTGTTGCCGGGTCACTTTTTTTGGTGGCTGCCTGCCGCGAATCGTTAATGACGACGTAACGAAACGGGAAGAAATGGAAGAGGCGTACTGTGGATACTAAGAGATGGATTCGACGGGCCGTGGTGATGGTCGTTGTGCTGTTGACCGTTCTTTCTGCCTGGGCATCAGCCGCCACCCTCGGAGAAAGCAAAGAGCCGGTTTCTCTGCAGGCGGACAATCTGGACTACGATAAGGCCACTTCAACCTACACGGCTGAAGGGCAGGTTGATCTCCAACAGGGGACAACGCAACTGTTTGCCGACAAAGTACGCTACAACACCGTGACCGGCGATGCCGATGCCGAAGGGCATGTTGACCTGCGCGATGTCGACGGTCAGTTGCAAGGTGAGCAGATGCAGGTCAATATTCGCACGGCGGTCGGGGTTGCCCAGCAGGCGCGTGGTTTTATCTCAGCCTATAATTTTCATCTGGCTGGCGAAGAGATCAGTAAACTCGGCGAGCAGAAATACCGCATCCGCAATGGTTATTTCACCACCTGTGATGGCGATGTTCCTGCTTGGAAGTTTGGTGCCAGAGAACTTAATGTCACCTTGGGTGGTTATGCCAAGGCGAAGCATGTGACCTTCTATCTGCATGATATTCCGGTGATGTACGTGCCCTACCTGGCTTATCCGGTCAAGGTGGAGCGGGAATCCGGTTTTCTGATGCCGGGGTTTGGGTATTCCAGTCAGCGTGGAACCCAGCTGTCGCTGGCATATTATCAGGTGCTGGGGCGCAATATGGATGCCACCCTGTTTGTCGACTACTTCTCTGACATGGGCATCGGTACCGGTCTGCAATACCGCTATATTTTCGGTGATGACAACGAAGGGATCGCCGATTTGTACTATATCTCCAGCCACGGGGATTCCTCCTATCCCGATCTGGATGATCGTTTTGCCTATCGTTGGGAACACTTGGGGACTTTGCCGGGGGATTTTCGCTTTAGTGCCGACGTTGAGTACGTCAGTGACCGCGAGTATTTTGAGGATTTTGGTACCGTCGCGGAAGAATATGACAAGGACGAAGTGGAATCGACCGTGGCGCTGAGTCGCCAGTGGGGCAACTGGAACATGACGGCGGAACTGCTCTACACCAAAGATCTGGAGTTGGATGCCAATAACGACACAACGCTGCAGCGCTTGCCGGAGATTCAGCTCAACTACAATCGTACACGGATTGGCAAGACGCCGTTGTATGTCAAGTTTGATTCCACCTCGACCTATTTCTGGCGTCGGGAAGGGTTGAAAGGGGAGCGGGTTGATATGCGCCCCTCTCTGTCCGCTATTTTTCAGCCGGGGATGATTGCTGAAATTGAACCGGAGGTCGGCTATCGCGAGCGACTGTACTGGACGTCGAAAGAGGGACCGGGTTTCGAACATGCTGAGAATATGGATTTTTCCACCCGGTTCTCTACGCGCTTTTCGCGTATATTTAATCTTGGCGGAACGACCGGGCTGACTAAAATCAAGCACAGTGTTGAGCCGGAAGCCACTTACTACTACACACCGAACAACAAACAGAGTGATCTGCCCTATTTCGATAGTGCGGATCGTGTCGACAATGCCAATGAAGTGGAATATGCCTTGGTGAACCGCTTTGTTGGCCGTTACGATTCGGAAAATGGTCGGCCAAGCTATCGCGAGTTAGCCTATTTCCGCTTGTCTCAGACCTATGATATCTGGCTCAGTCGCCGCGATCGCGAGGAAAAGGAAGATGAAGACCGTTTCTCCGATATCCGTGGTGAGCTGATTTTACGTCCCACCCGGTTGTGGGTGTTTGATGTCGACAGTTATTACGATCCCCATCGTAACGAGTTGACCAAGTTCACGGCCGAGGCCGGGGCGCACTATTCCGATGACCATCACTACAGTGCGTCGTACCGGTATAAAGAGGATGATTCCGAATACCTGGCGACAACGATCGGTGTTGATTGGTTGAATCCGGTGTTTGTAACCTATGAGTACCGTCACGACTTGGTTGAAGATCATCGGCTGGAGAACGTGATTGACCTTGAATACCGTGCCCAATGCTGGAGTGTGTTCCTGCGTTACCGTGACCGGATGGAAGATCATGAGGTGATGTTGACCTTTGCCCTTGGTGGTATCGGTTCCGTCGGACATGTCGGTGCCAGCCTCGGGACCGAATAGGTTTGGATTCGTCACCCTGGCGTGATTCCGCAGCTTTCTTTGCGGAAAATTAAAACCATTCAGCCCCTGACACTCTTTACTTCAAAGAGTGTCAGGGGCTTTCTTTTTTTGGGGGCGCTTAATCAGGCCGGTTGCCAAGCGGATAGAGCGCTACCGCCAGTCCACCATTGCGAAAGCGTAGCAGCGGCTGCGGCAGCCCGGAGAGAGGTTCCGGCAGCAGCATCGCACCCTGCCAGTGTGGATAATGGTGTTGGTGGTGACGCTGGATGGCGTTAAAAATCTCTACAGCCTCTGGACCATCTTTCAGTCGTTCACCGTAAGGAGGATTGCTTAACCAGAACCCCTGAGGGTCGGACGGGCGACTGTCTTGAAACGGTTGCTGGTGAAACTGGATCCACTGGGCAACGCCGGCAGCGGCACTGTTGGAACGTGCGGCCTCCAGCGCGACGGGGTCCTGATCGCCCGCGGTGATTGTGATCGCCGGTTCGCGCTGCTGGCGTTCGGCTTCATCTTGCAGAGACTGCCACAGGCGATCACGATAGCCCGGCCACTGCTGAAATGCAAAATGACGTTGGCGTCCTGGGGCCATGTTGGCGGCAATCAGCGCCGCTTCAATGGCCAGGGTTCCTGAGCCACACATGCCGTCGTAAAAATCACTTTGCCCTGTCCAGCCGCACCAGTACAGGCACCCTGCCGCCAGTGTCTCTCGCAGGGGTGCCGGGGTCATTTTCTGACGGTAGCCGCGCCGGTGCAACCGCTCACCACTGCTGTCGATTGAGATCAGACAGTGGTCGTCAGTGAACCGGACCAGAACCTGCTGCGGATCATCTGTTTTTGTGTCCGGACAGGTGCGTCCCAGGGCCTTGTCGATGGCATCAGAGACGGTCTCTTCGATCCGCCCGGTGTGGTTCAAACGCGATTGATGACAGGTTGCCCGGACGACCACGGCCCTGTCGGTTTTGATAAAGCGTCCCCAGGGCAGTCGTGCTGCTTTGCGATACAACGTTGGGAAATCACGGCATTTGAACGAATCGAGGCGTACCACGATACGGCTGGCACAACGGGACCACAGGTTGGCCAGATATAACTCCCTGAGTTTGCCCTCAAACGTGACACCGCCACGCTCGGTCTCGACCGCAACGTGCAAATGCTGGCGCAGTTCTTCAGCGCAAACGGCTTCAAATCCGGGGGCGACAATGGCGTAAAACTGCTCTTGGCTGTTTTTCATGGTCCATCTCCTTTATGGCGGCAGACCATAGCATATTTTTGCCATAACAGCACCTGCTGTTGGGTGTATAATCCGTATTGCTCAGGTACGCTTGCTTTATCAGGGAGGGTGTTACTTATGGCTTTTGATGATCTGGATATCGACTGGGATTATCTGCTTGAACGATTGGAGCGGTTGATTGATCTTGGTGAAGCGCGCTTGTCGCGCAGTTTTGATGAAGAGAATATTGACAGCGAGTTGTTTGCTGGTGCTGCGGCGTTTTACTGGCAGGGCGATGGCCTGCGTCCTTTGCTGGATGTGGATCTGTTGCCGCTGGATCAGCTGGTGGGGATGGAGAGACAGTGCACGTCTATTGAAAAAAATACCGCTCACTTTGTTTCGGCTGTCCCGGCTCATCATGTTTTGATTCGCGGCGGAAGAGGGTTGGGAAAAACAGCGCTGGTCCGCGGGCTGTTACCCCGATTTGTTCCCCAGGGGCTGCGGATGGTTGAAGTCCGTACCGGTCAACTACATCATCTCGAAGCACTGGTGCGCTGGTTGCAAGAGATCCCATTGTATTTTGTCGTACTGTGTGAGGATATTGAACCTGCAGCCAATCCTGAGGGCTATCAATCATTATTGGCGGTGTTGAATCGCGGTCTGATCGGTTGCCCGGACAATGTTCGTCTGTATGCAACGATGACCGATGAGGCGGCAGAGGCCTTAACTCATGGCCGGGGGGAGGATTACTTCGGGTTGTGGCTTGATGTTCCGCAACTGGATGAATCAGCCTATCTGCAGGTTGTGGCGAATCTGGTTGCCAGCTACGGATGTGGCGTTCTGGATGCTGCAGTACAGCAGGCGGCACTGCGTTGGGCGGAACAGAGGCATGGTTTCAGTGGTCTGACGGCAGAGCAATTTGCCGTTCACTATTGTGCTGAGCGTTCCATGTTACTGGCGCAACAGCAGGAGGAGGCCCCGGCGGACTGATTTTAAACTTTGTTTCTGATTGATATCCAGTATAATGGTCCTCGTCTGCTCGAAGTTATTTTGTTTACGTCGTTTTTTTGCCGGGATCGCTTATGTCGTTGTTTGCCGAAACAGAACTTTTAGAGGCGTGTCGGGTGCTGTTCGGTCCCGATTTGCAACTCAATCGTGAGTTCCTGTTTTACATTCAACCCAGTGGGGTCAAGACAGCCTATCGTCAACGGGCCAAGGAAACCCATCCCGATCGACTGGTGGACGCGGCGGAACACGAATATGAACGACAGACGGAGTTGTTTCGTGGCGTCAGCGAAGCTTACCAGCTGCTGCAATCGTTTACTTCCGATCCGGTCAAACGGTTGTGGTCCCCGGCGGATTGTTCAACCCATTTTGATCCGACCGCGCAGGCACGTTCCTCCCGTCCAACCACTTACTCTGATGCGCCTCCGGCTGCGGAAGAATCCGAATATACCTTGCCTCAGCGTCATCTGGAGCTCGGCCTGTACCTCTATTACCGGGGGATTATCAGTTATTCCGAAATGATTGAAGCCCTGGTCTGGCAGCGCCGCCAACGTCCCGTGCTGGGTGACCTTGCCGAGCGGTGGGGCTGGCTTACTCCCGCAGATGTCCAGGCGATTAACCGCTATCATGGCCAGCGTGGCCGTTTTGGAGCTCGGGCCGTCAAGCTGGGCTATCTTACACCCTTTCAGGTTCAGGTGCTGTTGCGTTACCAGCGGCAGCTGCAAAAACGGTTTGGCCAATATTTTGTTGAACAGGGGCGCATGACCAACGCTGAGATTGAGGCCTGGTTGCGAGAGCAACAACGGCACAATCAGTTTTATGACGATCCCTGGAAACGCTGGCGCTAGGTTGCACTCATGTTGTCGGTGGCGGGACCGGGCAGGGGAAACCGACCGGGAACAATATAGCCATTTTCTCGGACTTGACATGCTTGCAGCTGGCGCAGGAACTGCTCGCGGGGAATATCTTTGGCCCCTAAAGAATGGAGATGGTCGGTTGGCAGCTGGCAGTCAATCATCCGGTAGCCGAGCTGTTTGAGTGCCTGAGCCAGGGCAGTGAAGGCCAGTTTTGAGGCATCGGTTCGGGTGTGAAACATGGACTCACCGCAAAAGCAACGGCCGATAGCGATTCCGTATAATCCCCCCACCATCTGATCTTCTTCCCAACACTCGACCGAATGCGCATAACCCAGGTGATGTAATTCCTGATAGGCGGCAATGATCTGCGGACTGATCCAGGTAGAGTCCAGTCGTTCGTCGGCATGGGCACAGTGGTGGATGCAGGCTGAAAAGTCCGTATCGTAGCGGATGGTGAAATGTCTCTGGCGTATTTTTTTGGCCAGACGGCGGCTGATGTGCACTTCAGAAGGATCGAGCACGCAACGCGGATCGGGTGACCACCAGAGGATTGGATCTTCCGGATGGTTCCAAGGGAAAATGCCACAACTGTAGGCCAGAAGCAGGCGGGACGGGCTCAGATCACCACCGACAGCCAAGAGCCCGGTCTCTTCCGCCAGATGAGGCGCCGGGAAAATAAGCTCATCTTCCAGGGCGAAAATAGACATCAGGCGGTGACGGCTTCCCTGGTGTTTTCAGCGTCGTCGGTCTCGGTTGCGCTGTAGCGGAAGGTCAGTTCTTCATTGCGACAACCGATATGGGCCGTCCCTCCCTGATTTAACTCACCAAATAAAATAGCGTCGGAAAGAGGATCGCTGATTTTTTCCTGAATCAGCCGTCCTAGAGGACGGGCGCCAAACGTTGGATCAAACCCTTTGCGGGCCAGATAGCGGCGAGCTGCCGGGCTGATCTTCAGAGTAACGCGGTTTTCAATCAGGCGCTCACGCAATTCGGCAATGAACTTCATCACAATGCTGTCAATGGCCTCCGGCTGCAATGAACCGAAAATGATGGTGGCATCCAGCCGGTTACGGAATTCGGGCGAAAACGCTTTTTCCAGCGCCTGGTCCGGGCTGCCGGTCAGTGCCGCGTTGAAGCCGATCGGAGTAGTGCTCATCTCTCGTGCACCGGCATTACTGGTCATGATCAGGATCACATTGCGGAAATCAGCGACTTTGCCGTTGTTGTCCGTCAGGCTGCCATGATCCATGATCTGCAGCAGAATGTTGAACAGATCGGGATGCGCTTTTTCAATTTCATCCAGCAGCAAGACGGCGTGCGGTTTCTTAATTACTGCATCGGTGAGCAAGCCGCCCTGATCGAATCCGACGTAGCCCGGTGGCGCGCCGATCAGTCGGGCCACAGAATGTTTCTCCATGTATTCACTCATGTCGAAACGAGTGAAAGCGACACCAAGCTGTTGCGCCAGCTGCCGAGCCACTTCGGTTTTTCCCACCCCGGTGGGACCCGCGAACAGGAACGAGCCAATCGGGTGCTCCGGGTGGCCGAGTCCGGCTCTGGCACGCAGAATCGAACGTGTCACCTGATGTATTGCCGCATCCTGTCCGAACACTTTCTGTTTGAGTTTGCGTTCAAGGTGTTGCAGTTGTTTGCGGTCGTCCCGAGAGACCGACCGACTGGGAATCTGGGCCATCTCGGCGACAATGGTTTCGATGTCTTTAACCTGAACCGTATGGCGGCGGCTGCCCTGAGTGCGTAGGCGTGCGCCGATTTCATCAATCAGGTCGATTGCTTTATCGGGCAGATGGCGGTGGGTCAGATAACGGTTTGCCAGTTCAGCCGCAGCCTGCAGAACTTCATCACTGTAGCGGATGTGATGAAATTCCTCGTAATGGCTACGCAGTCCCTGAAGGATGGCCACCGTCTCATCGACACTGGGTTCGTGGACGTCGATTTTCTGGAAGCGGCGTGACAGGGCGCGATCTTTTTCGAACAGCGTCTTGTATTCGTCGTATGTGGTAGCGCCGATACAACGGATCTCGCCGGATGCCAGCATCGGTTTGAGAATATTGGAGGCATCCATGGAGCCGCCAGAGGTGGAACCCGCTCCGATGATGGTGTGGATTTCGTCAATGAATAGAATCGGTTGGTCTTGCTCAGCCAGTTCATTGAGCACCGCTTTAAGGCGTTCCTCAAAATCACCGCGATATTTGGTGCCAGCCAGCAAGGCTCCCATATCCAGCGCATAAATAGCGCAGTTCTTGAGAATCTCCGGCGCCTTATCTTCCTCAAACAGGGTGGCGAGCCCCTCGGCCAGAGCTGTTTTGCCTGTTCCTGGTTCACCCACAAGAATCGGGTTGTTTTTGCGCCGGCGACAAAGAACCTGCATTGTGCGGCGCAGTTCGCTCTGCCTGCCGATCAACGGATCGATTTTCCCTTCGCGGACGCGCTGGCGCAGATCGATGGTGAAGCTGTCCAATGCACTTTTTTTACGCGAAGAACGCTCTTTTTTCTTGCTCGGCTCAGTGGTTGCCGGTTCATCTTGGGATATTTCACTGCGGCCAATTCCATGGGAAATGTAGTTCAACACATCGAGGCGTTCGATGCCCATGGCTGCCAGGAGTTGGGTGGAATGGTTTTTGTCTTCACTGAGGATGGAGACCAGAATGTCTCCGGTGTTGACCTCGTCTTTCCCCGCTGCTGAGCAGTGAGTGACCGCATGTTGCAGAACGCGCTGGAGGGCGACCGTCTGCTCCGGTACTTGCTCCTCATTGTCAGGGACGGTTTCCACCTCGGTGGTAAAGTAGGCGTCAAGATTGTTGCGCAGCTGTTCGATGTCGCCGCCGCAATTCACCAGAATTTTCTGGGAATCATCCGTATAGAGCATGGCATACAGAATATGCTCGGTCGTGAGATATTCGTGATGGCGACGTTGTGCCTCTTGTACGGCCAGTGAAAATATGATTTGAACATCTTTACTGAATGTCACGGAATACGATCCTTTCAGGCCTGTTCAATGGAACAGCGTAGCGGATGGCCGGCACGGCGGGCGCGCTGGTGTGTCTGTTCCACTTTGGTTTCAGCGATTTCGTAAGGATAGTTCCCACACACGGCCTGTCCTTCGTGGTGAATGGCCAACATGATTTTAGTCGCTTCAGCGGGTTGTTTGCGATAAATGCCTTCAAGGACCTCAATAACAAACTCCATGGTGGTGTAGTCGTCATTGTGCATGATGACATTGAAACGCGGTGGAATCGCCGTGCGATCTTGGGTGACGACCTCACTGTCGGGTGTCGTTTGTGTCGGTGCGGCCATGGTATCCTCAGTGCTGTTTGGTCTCTTGTCAGATATTCAGAATAGTTTTTTTTCGGCCGAGAATCAATCTCTGTTGCCCTAATTGCTGCTTCCGGGTTTGCCAGGGTGTAGAAAGTCGACAATTGATGCCTATTCTGGTGACTGAAGTCCGGATTGGGCATAATCTTGTTTGTGGCGGTTCTGACGTGTTTTGTTGCGCGATGGATAAGGGAATAAACGGTTGAACAATGAAAAGGGATGTCTTAAACTGCTGGGATTATCGGGTTGTGTGTAAACTGTTCTTCTTGCTGAATGCCGGAACCGCATGCTATGACCTCAGCGCCTGCCGCAGAGTCGAAAAAAAACCTGCCTCAATCGCGATCATTCTTTTTGATTGCGGTGGCGGTTATCGGACTGAGTTTCGCCCTGTTTGGTGATAAGGGGGCGTTGCGTCTGCATCAGGTTAAACAGCATAAAGCGCAGCTGTTGGCGCATTATCAGCAATTACAACAGGACAACGAGCGTCTGCGTGGTGAGATCGAGGCACTGTCGCACGACGAAAGGTATGTGGAGCAAGTGGCTCGCAGCACTTTCAACCTGGTTCGTGACGGGGAGATTATTTATCAGTTTTCCTCGTCGGCACGATAAGTTTTCGCGTAACAGGGGAGAACCCTTGATGCGCTCCAGTTCGGTTGTTTGACTAGGGGACAGTTCGTCCCCTATTTTGTTTGTTGAACACTTTAAACAATGTTTCGACTGCCGTGACCACGACGGTGCGAACCTTCAAGAAAAAGAGTAACTGATCGATTAAAATACGCCTGAAAAATGCTGTAGAACTTGCTTTAAAGCAGTGCTTTGATGCCAAGACCCTCATCAGTGATACCCTTCCCGATTTTGCCATCGAAGTTCCCAACCACACAGATCACGGTGATTTTGCCATCAACGTGGCGATGCTGATGGCGCGTACTGAGAAGAAAGCGCCGCGACAGATTGCCGAAATCCTTGTTGCCCAACTGCGTCAACAGGAAGGATTGTGGGAAAATATCGAAATCGCCGGTCCCGGTTTTATCAACTTTTTCTTGAAGGCCACATGCTGGCACGATGTGCTCAAACAAATCAGTGTTCAGGGCAAAGCGTTTGGCAAAGGGACGGTTGGTGCCGGTAAGCGTGTCCAGGTGGAGTTTGTCAGTGCCAACCCTACCGGGCCTCTGCATATTGGTCATGGTCGTGGTGCTGCCACCGGCGACGCGGTTGCATCCGTTCTCTGTGAGGCTGGATTTGAGGTGCAGCGCGAGTATTACATCAACGATGCCGGTAATCAGATGGACACTCTGGGGCGCTCTATCTATTTGCGCTACTGCCAGTTGCAAGGGCGCGATCTTGAGTTTCCGGAAGATTGCTATCAGGGCGATTACATCCGTGATTATGCCCGTGAGGTGATCGATCAGCACGGCAGCCGTTTTCTGGAAATGGATGAGGCAGAGGCCATCGCCTGGTTCTCCCGCGAAGGGGGCGAGTCGATTCGTCAGGGGATCGATACTGACCTGCAACAGTTCGGGATCCGCTTTGACAACTGGTACAGTGAGCAGACCCTTTACGATCGCGATCTGGTCAAGGATGGCATTGAGGCTCTGACCCGTGATGGCTATACCTACGAGCAGGATGGTGCGATCTGGTTTAGGACGACCGACTTTGGTGATGACAAAGATCGTGTGTTGATCCGTTCCAACGGAGCAACCACCTATTTTGCCTCGGATGTGGCCTACCATCGCGAAAAATATCAGCGTGGTTTTGATATTGTCATTGATGTCTGGGGGGCAGACCATCACGGGTATGTGCCGCGGATGAAAGCGGTTCTGGCCGCGTTGGGGCGTAATCCGGAAGATCTGCAGATTATTCTTGTTCAACTGGTCAACCTGTTGCGTGAGGGAGAGCAGATCGCCATGAGTACCCGGGCGGGAAAATTTGTTACGCTCAAAGAGGTGGTCGATGAAGTTGGTAAGGATGCCTGTCGCTTCTTCTTCCTTATGCGGCGTTCCGACAGCCAGTTGGACTTTGATCTGGAGTTGGCAAAAAAGCAGAGCACCGAAAATCCGGTTTATTATGTCCAGTATGCCCATGCCCGCGTGTGCAGTATTCAGCGTAACGCTGCCGAGTCGCAGGTGACGTTGCCGGGTGATGATGAGGTTAAGCTGGAAACCCTGACCCTGGCTGAAGAGTTGCAGTTGACGAAAACCCTGTCGCGTTATCCTGAGGTGGTTGTCGGTGCTGCACTGAATTACGAGCCGCACCGGATCACCTTCTATCTTCAGGAGTTAGCGGCTCAGTTCCATAGCTATTACAACCAGCAACGGGTGATTGTGGATGATCTGGATACCAGTCGTGCACGTCTCTATCTCGTGAATGCTGTCAAGCAGGTGATTCACAACGCCCTTACCGTTCTGGGGGTTTCATCCCCGGAGAAAATGTAGTTTGAATCGGAGGTTGGTATGACACAAACGGATTACAACAGACGTGAACCAAGATCGACCGGACGCCGGTTTGTTACGGTGTTGGTGTTGGTGGTTGTGCTCTGTGTGGTGAGCTTCTCTCTGGGGTTGATGGTCGGCAAAAGCGGCAAGCCCGGCGGCGCGGAAGTGGCCACAGTACAGACGGTGCCATTGCCGCCCCAGCCGCAAGTGGTTGCTGAACCGTTGCCACAGCCTGAGGTGGGCGCTGAGCCCGCAAATGTGCCAGAATCGGCGGTTGTTGCAACGCCGGAAAATGACACCGAGCAGGATCCGTTACGTGAATTGTTGCCCCCCGTTGAGCAGATGCCGCTGGGCAGTGGAATTAACCATGCTGTCAGCACAGAGGGCACAGCCGCTGACGAGGTTGCCCCTGTTGCAACAACGACGCAACCCAGCGTGCCAGCCGTTTCGGATGCGGTCGCTGTGGCTCCCAAAGCTGCAACTGCGGTGAAGAATATTGTCACCGCGGAGACGGCGTCTGTGAGTGGTTACGTCGTTCAGGTTGCCTCGTTCAAAAATCGTGCGGACGCTGATGGCATGAGTCAGAAGCTCTCCAGTCAGTTTGCCGTCATTGTCCGTCAGGCCGATTTGGGTGAAAAAGGGATCTGGTATCGGGTTCTGGTGGGACCGGTACCCAGCAAAGCGGAAGCAGAAACATTGAAGCAGGCGCTGAAAAGCAAGGCCGGCACCGATGGTTTTATTAAAAAAATCAGTGGATAACCCTGATAATGGAGGGGAGATTTTTTTGTCTTGACAAGCGCGCGCTAAACGCGTAGATTTCCCCTCGCTTTGACGCGGGGTGGAGCAGCTTGGTAGCTCGTCGGGCTCATAACCCGAAGGTCGGAGGTTCAAATCCTTCCCCCGCAACCAAATCAATAACCGGTAACGGTTTTCATAGTTCGGCGGTGTAGCTCAGTTGGTTAGAGCATGCGGCTCATATCCGCAGTGTCCGGAGTTCGAATCTCTGCACCGCCACCAATTTGGCCCTTTCCCTATTCGGGAGAGGGCCTTTTTGTTTTTTCTCCCTGAGAAGTGGCAAAAATTTGCT
>PKUE01000164.1 GCA_002869685.1 Desulfuromonas sp. | reverse complement strand
GGTGACCGTCAACGGTGCAGAGGGCGCAGACTCGTTGCCGGTGTGATCGACGGCGGTCAGCGTGTAGTTGACCTCTTGGCCGACCGGAGCGGTTTGATCGACGAAAGTCGGTAGTGGTAACAGTGTGGCTGTCAGCTTTTGCGCGGTGCCACCGGTACTGCGGTAGACGTTATACCCGGCCAGGTCATAGACCATCACCGGACGCCAGTTGAGTACCACCTGCTCGTTTTTCACATTGTAATCACTGAGGATTGGCGTCTGCGGGGCGGTGACATCGGGCAGTTGGATTTGGACCACCATGGACGGGGCGGATTCGTTGTGATGGGTATCCACAGCCGTAATGCGGTAGTAATAGGGATAACGCGACAGGTTTTTCGCCAACACATCGGTAAATTCAACTGCTGTCACCGGCTCGGGGTTGAGCAGCACCCAGTCGAGGCTTTGCGGCTTCATGGTGCGGTAGATGCGATAGCCCTGCAAGTCCGCGTCGGTAACAGCACTCCAACTCAGCTGCACGCTGGCCTCGACCACCTTGGCGTCGAGCTGCTGCACCACGGCGGGCGGCGTGGCATCCTTGGCGAAGCCGAGAACGGCCAGCGACGGGATGGATTCAAAGCCGCCATCGTTGATGGCAGTAACGTAGTAGAAATAGTTGGTATCCACGACTACGCTACTGTCGGTGTAGCGGCGTTCAGTAAGCGGTTGGGCGTTAAGTTTCTGGTAACCGCCCTCATACTTTGGGCTGCGATACAGATTGTAGGAGACAACGCGCGGATCATCGCTGGCTGGCCAGGAGATGGTGATGGACGTTTCACCGGCATCCAGTTGCGGACGTGGCAACGGTGCCGGACGCGGATCGACCTTGATTTTGCCCATCACCTCGATGGAGGCGGGACCTTCGTCGCCGAAGAAGTCCACCCCACGGATCTGGTAAAAAAACTGCTGGTGTTCCTTGATGTCGGTATCGGTATAGAAATACGGCGCCACACTGACCGTGCCGTCGGGATTGACCGACGATTGTACCTGAACCGGCGCGCTGTTGATGCGGGTGAACGTTTCTTCGAGCAGGCCGCGGCGGTAGATGTTAAACGAGGTGTAGGCCTCGTATCCTTCCCACGTGAGGCCGACGCCCCATTTGAACATGTGGGCTTTGACCTCCCAGACCATGGGCAGGGTTTTGGCCTTTTCAAGACTGACGGCGCACATATCGCTGGCAACCAGCTGATCACCGGCATACACCTCAACGGTGTAAACGCGCTGTGGACTGCCGGACAGGTCGTGATCGACCAGATACTGACCCATGGCCGCGGCCACCTGTTTGTCCTGGGTGGAGATGAATAACAACATGCCGAGGCGGTTGTCTTCCTGAGCCAGCGACTGATTGAGCTCAGCGCGGTTCTTCGCCGTCTCAAACGGATACATCAGCTTGAGAGCCACCTCGTTGTCGGTCAGACTCTTTTTCGCGGCGGCGTAGTCCAGCATGGCCAGTTCGGCCACTTTGACCCGCTGCTGCAGGTTATCGGCGGCGGCCCGCCACACCACGTAATGGTAGTCCAGCCCCTTGTCGGACACCATCCAGCGCAGCTGCACCTGTTGACCATCAAACTTGCCTTCGATGCCGACCTGAACCTGCTCCTGGGCGTAAGCGAAACTGCACAGGCTGGCCAGCAGCAGTACAATGGCCAGAGACCTTTTCATTATCATCTGTTTCATATCCTATCTCCCCAACAGTTCAGCAGGAGTTAATGCGTTGATCATACCGGTATTGTAAATGATCGTACCACTGGTCAGATCGTATTCACCGGAATAACTGTCCAGCTCGGTTTCACTGTACTGTAACCCACGCCGCCTGAAACCAACCGCGCCAAATTGCTGGAGGTACGACTGATTCTGGCGATGAATGTTGATCATACCTAACAACAAGTTGCCATCAAAGTGATTGTCGTTGAGGGGTTTGAGTTCAATCACGTGCTCCAGTCCGTCGGGCTGGCTGCGCACAAACCACTCACCACGCCGGAAATTATGAATGGTGGTCGCTCCGGGATTCATATCGAAACCAGCGAGCGACACCTGTTTGCTAAATGCGGGATGAACCCCGGCGGTCACATCAATTTCGTTCCAGTTGATGGGGGCTGCCGTGCGGAACCGGAACTCCAGCGCCCGGAACTCGTTGGACGGATGGCGTTCAAAGGCCGCCGCCTTGTATTCATCAAAACGCTGATCGATCTGGCCCAGTTGATCGTTAAGCGGCGCACACTGTTCCATGGCCACGCGCCGAACGGCAGCACGGATCGCTGGAGGCATGACGTCGAAATGCGACCACTCCGGTGGCGCGTAACCGGCGAACATGGCCACCACTTCGTCAATCTGATCCGGGGTATGGAACTGACAGGTCTCGGCCACATCACCGTAAATGCTGTTGACATAGTCCGGCCACAGATCGTCGATGCCGGCATAAACAATATTGGTTTGTCCCTGGGCAACATCAGCCCGATACGCGTCCTGATCGACGCTAAAGGCGATATTGAAATGAGCATCACTGATGCCGAACTCCAATACATCCTCGGTACTGGTAAATTGCAGCTCGCTACCACCCTGAGGCGGCGTCTCCAGCACGAATTTGCTGGTATATTTCTTCTGCCCTTCGCCGTCAACAATCTGGATCTGATATTCGCCATCCCAGTACCAACGATAGGTTTCTCGATCCTCTCCTACCAGAACGGCTGAATTATTCACCACCGAGACGGCTCCCGGTGCTCGCGCCGCGCTGGCAGTGTTCTGGCCCCCGCTAGGGGTGGTGTTGACAAGAGCCAGTTGTGACGAGCCAAGCCGGCTGGCCTGGCTGGACTGACTGGTTGGCGTAGACAAGATGGCACCACTGCTGGGAACACGGCTGGCCGACGTTAATTGGCCATTAGCCACCAGGGCACCCTGATTGGTTGGCGGGACATAGGTGAACGGATTTTGATAGCCACCATCGGTCTCAATGGCTGGGCGTTTGATCCCGGAGGAGCTTTCCACCATGCGTACCGCTTTTAACGGTTGTTCGGGGCTGAAGTTAAGCAGGTAACGACGCGAACCCTCCTGACCGTCGGTCACCATCAAGCGGCCTTCCACTTGGCCGGGAATCACCTCACCGGTGGAATTGACCACTTCAAAACGCAGGTTTTCCTCCTGAATGGCCCAGTTCCAGATATAGCCGTCAAACACCGCCTTGGTGATCAGATAGATCTCCGTTTCCGGGTAGACCGGGGTGGTGCTGCGCCGTGGATAGACGTCGTAGACCCGCTCGCGGAAACTAATCGGCTGATCCGTGGTGGTAAAGGAAGCCGTCACCTGTTCACTGTTGACCACGTCACCGATGACATGATCATCATAGTGGCGCAACTCGAGGGTTGTCGTGTAGGTGTAGCTGCGACTGGCCCCCAGCGCCATGTACGGCGTAAAATTCAGTTCCATACGGCCTTGCCGGCCGCCGACCACGCTCACCGGACTGTTGCCGTTTTTGAGCCGGATTGCCTTATGGATGGATTCGCTCACCTGGGTGAAGTCGATAATACCATCGGCTACATCAGGGTCTTTGACGCACAGCATGTACCAATGGCCGTCATCGTATTTAAACGGTGTCATGAGCGGCATATTCGTACGCAAGAAAACACTCTCCAGGCGGCTGATTTCCGTGGCCCCGTTGGACGGAGACGAATAGGCCAGCAACGGCATGTCTTCAATGCCACTATCCGCCGCGCCCTCAGGTGGATCTTCCGGCATGGTGAAGGTCATCTCCCACGTGCCGGACACCAGCCCGCACAGGAACGAGTAGCGCGCCGTTCCGTGCAAACCAATATACACCGGTGGTGCCTTGAAGCGGCCACCCAGCTCGGCATAGCCGCTGAGGATTTCAAACTTGCGACCACGGGCCTTAACCCCGGCTTCGAGACCGATCCAGATTTTCCCTTGGGCATCAATGTAGAACGGCTTGATTCCGGCCTGCAGGTCGATCTGCGCGCCGCCGTAGACGCGGCCGTAGAAGATCCAGGCACTGCCTTCGAGATCGAATTCGTAGCGCACGCCCATGGCAATGCCGCTGGAATCGAGCTGCACATAGCCGGAGCCGGTCAAGAACTCCAGCAGGGTGACATTGAGTTGCTGGGTAGCGGAACCGAAGTAGATGTGCCAGTCACTCTCAGAGAACAGCAGATCCACCTGGCCGCCGACACCGAGCAGGGTCATGCCGGACATCTCTTTTTCCAGGTTGGCTCGGGCGATGACATGCAGCATAGCCGGACTGGCACCGAGTTCAATGGACGCCGCCAGATGCGGCACACCCGAGGCATCGTCCTTGCCTTTCATAAACCAGGAATCGCCGGTCAACACAATGCGATAATTGGTCGGCTCCATGGTCAGGCTGAATTTGCCGAAATAGGTGTAGCCTTCATCCATGGTGCCAAGATCCACCAGCGCGGTCAAGGCAATGGCAGTGTTGATATCCGGGGTAAATTCAACAGTGTTGCCCGCACCGACCGACACCGTTTCATGGTAGGCGATACCGCCGCCAATGCCGTAAATATACATCGGCAACGGCGCCATAGAGATGCGGGCATGGGACTTCAATGCCACCCGCCAGTAGCAGAAGGAATGATTATCCGCGCTGACCTCACTCCCGGCCTCCAGGGTGGCGACCATATTGAGGGTTCCGGCAATGGCCACATCGAGGTCGGCCATGAAACGGCCCTCGGCAATCTCCAGGTTGCCATACAGGGAGAATCCCGGCGTGGTGTAATCCACTTCAATCTGGTTGATGGTATAGCTGAGGTCCTGGTAGAGCATCACCTCGGCATCGGCACTCACGAGGTCACCCAAAGCAATGCCGCCACCGACGGTGAGGGTGAACTGGCCGCCGCCATCGGCTTCGGCATAGCCCAAAGCCAGGGAGTTCAGAGTGAGATCGACCCCGGCGAGACTGACAGTGGCATTGTCGAAACTGCCGCCCATCTGCGCCGCATCGATATCGATATGATCCGAAAACACCTGCAGACCGGACAGATTGACATCGTCCGGCAGCGCCGACAGCACCGCCTCGGCCTTCATCTTCACATCGGTATTCATGGAGAAGAACAGCCCCGAAGTGGAATCATACCCGGCTCCGATGTCGGTCACTGCGAGTTCGGCGAACCCGGCATCGGCCTTGAAGGTCTGGTCGGTTTCGCCACCCAGCGACCAGGCACTGACGCCGTCGTTATCCAGCGCCAGGGCCGCTGAAATCTCCAGATCGAGAAACGCAGTCAGGGTCATATCCAAACCGAGATGGCCACTGGACAGGGCAAAACCGTGGAACGCCAGCCCAGCATCGGTGAGCACCGTAGGGAAGCCGAGTCCGTCAATGGCGATCGGGTTGGCCAGGTTGATCGCGCCATCGACCCCGGACGCGGAAAAGGTCAGATCAGCGACATCAAAAGCCACTGCCGTCTGTTCGTAGGGGATAGAGATCAGACCGCCGAAGCCGACGGATTCCGCGCTGAAGTCAATGGAACCGGAGAAACCCTTGAGGGCGATGGCCGTGCCTGGGATGGTGATGGACGACGCCAGGTCGGTGGCAAAACCGTAGGCTCCGGCCGCGTAATCCAGCGCCGGAGCCAGCGCTGTACCATAGCCCGGACCAAATACCACCGAACCGTCAAGAGTGGTCAGCCGGACCATGGCGTCAAAGGTGGTCTGGCTTGAATCCATAGCCAGGGAAACGGCGGTCAAATTGGCGCTGATGCCGTAATTGGCATCCTCAAACACCGGGATATCCTGATCACCGCTCCAGCTCAGCGTGCCACTGAAACCGGACGCGGTCAGGCCGATATTGGTCAGCGACACCCCTTCGAGCATGGGCAGGGAACCGGCCTGGGTGAAGGCAATGGAACCGCCGAGCACCTTGCCGTAAGGGGTTCCGCCGCTGGCACCCACTTCGATGCCGTTGATCTGGGCGGTAAAGAATGGGGTCACCATCTGGAACGGGGTGTGAAAGGCAATCGATCCGGAACGCAGTTTGGGCGCGCTCGGATCGGACAGATCCACGTCCAGGTTGCTGAGGGTCACCGGCAGTTCCCCCAACGGGTTCTTTAGCGTATCAGGAATCGACGCCATCAGTGCCCCCAGGTGCAGCGACCCTTCGGCTTCGGTGATGGTGCCGCCGGAGTAATCAAATGAGGTGCGCAGGCTGAAATCGCCGATGGCGATAAGCAGGTTGTCGCCCGTGAGCCGGGAAAGGACAAATTCGCCATCGTGATAGAGCTTGGCCGTGGCCGTCAACGACTGATCGTCGTAGGTCACGCCACCGGCCAGAGCAATCCAGAAGCGGTTGTCGGTCACACCGAAGCCGTACTGGTTCAACGACAGTTGCAGGTCACCGTTGAGCATGACGTTGACAGACGTCACATCATGCATGGGCAAGGCGGCATCGCCGAGGGATAAACCATCCTTAAACACCTTCAGGTCGGCAAAATCAAAGGTACGCGGCAACTCACCAATCTGCGAGTTATCCAGGGCCAGCGTACCATCCAAGGCAATGTAAAAGGCCCCGTCGCGATATCCACCTTCGACATCGCTCAAGGTGACAGCAGCAAAGTTCGATAGCGTAAAGCTGCGCTCCAGGTTATCCGTAGCGACACGAAGGTCCTGCACGCCGCTGCCGTCAAAGGCGGCATCAACGGCAATGGGCACATTGTCAAAAGCGCTGAGCAGAATGGTCCCGGCCACGGAACCAGAGACGGCATTTGAAGAGATTTCCAGAGAAAGCTGGGTGAGTTCGGCGCCAAAACCGGCGAGTTCAAAGCCTGACAAGCTGCCGAGGTCGACATCCACCGGCCCCTGGGTCGACAGTCCCGAGGTGGACAGCACCAGGCTGTTTTCCTGCTTCAGACTGAACGAACCGCCGCCGAGTTCCTCCGGCAACGTGATTGCGCCCCACAAGGCCACTTTGCGGTCGGCCAGATACAG
>PKUE01000141.1 GCA_002869685.1 Desulfuromonas sp. | reverse complement strand
TCAACACATATGCCTGGTACAAGGAGCATTGCCAGATCATTGAAGACCACGACCCAACCGACCAGATGGCGGCGTTGGCACTGGCCCTCAAATCTGACCGTTATCCACTGGGTGTGCTTTACACCAGCCCGGAGAAACAAAGTTTCGAGCAGCAGCAGGCGGCCTATCAGAATAAATCAACGCCATTATGGCAGCGCAGCATCGACCGGAGCGCGCTGAAAAAATTACTCGCCAACAAGAAATAGCACGAAAAAGGTCCGGACCTCATCCAAGGTCTGGACCTTTTTATATCCATGTCTCTATGCTTCCCCCAACCCCTTGCTCACGATCTGTTATGGGCAGTCAGTCCTTTAAGGAAGTTCCGCAACATCTGATCACCACAGGGTTTGTAATTTTTATGCCCTTTCTTACGGAACACGGCACTGAGCTCTGAACGAGACAATGGGAACCCGGCCAGATCAAACAGATGCAACATATCCTGTTCATGCATCTCGAGGGCGATACGCAGCGCTTTGAGGATGAGATTATTGGTAAGACGTTCGTGGGGAGTAAAAAGTGGCGGCGCCCCATCCGGTGGCACACCACGTGTATAACGTACCAAACCGACGAGGAAATGCTTCATCATCGTTTCAGAGCATTCCTCGTAGCCCTCGTCCTCTTCCCGGGCTAACAATGCCTTGAGTTGATCGCGATCAACAGCAACCCCGGCATCTGAAAAAACAGCCATTAAGGCCTCATCGTTCAAATCAACGGCATAGCGGAAACGACGTAAAATATCATTATAGGTCATGAAACTGCTTTCAAAACTTGGGACAATGAGGGATCAAAGTTTAAAAACTTTCGTACTGGCTTCAGTATAAACAACGCCGTCGATCATCAGACTCGCCTCCACCAGCAAAACTCGTTTCTTTTGTTCAACAACACGCGCGGTGAGTTGCAAAGGGGTCGCAACAGGCACCGGTTTCTTATAACGCACCGCCAACTCCGCAGTAACGCATTTGGCGGCGATACTACGGCAGGCATAAATGGAAACTTCATCAAGGAGTGTTGCCAGAATGCCCCCGTGAACAACATCCTGCCACCCCTGAAAATCAGCCGAAAGTTGAACGTGACCGGTCGCGCTGAACTGCTCATGATCAATATCAAACTGAGCGTGGAGTCCACGCGGATTTTCCGGGCCGCAGACAAAGCAGCGGGCATCATCATCAACTTTCATCTTTTTCTCCTGAGTGCTTATGTTCAGTCGCCCTGCCCAAGCATGGCGCCAATATTGTAGGTTTCAATCTGATAGGCGCCCCGCTTGATCCAATACTGCGCGGTGGGCAAATCTGACACTTCGTAGATAACAAAGGGCGTTGCGTACTCGGTCAATGGCGCATCGGCGGGAACCAGATACTGATCACAAAAAATAACGTCAGGTTGGATCTGACGTAAAACAGCCGCCTGCAACATTTCCCAACTGTTGAGAACAACACCAACCCGTGGCGCCCCAAGATGGCGGGCCAGCCCAACGGCGTCCACATCAAAACTGATGATAACAATCTGAGGAAAAACCTGCCGCAGTTGATTCAGAATCTGCGACACGGCATTCAGTCCAAAGCGCTGTCGACATTCCGGTTTAATCTCAATATATGCGGTAACAGCGGGTACTGTTGCCAGCCATTGAGCAAAGGCCTCAAGTGTGGCAACTTTCTCCTCTCGAAACCGCTCGCCAAAACGTTCCGGCTCATGGACGGAGAATGTCTTCAACTCTTTCGCATCAACTTCTTCCAGACTCTGTTGACAGCCACTGAGACGAATCATCTCCATATCATGGTAGAGGACCGGTATACCATCGGCACTCATCTGAATGTCCGTTTCGACAAAAAGAGCACCGGCTGCAACCGCTTGTTGGTGACCCAACAATGTATTTTCCGGATAAAGGTGCCGATAACCACGATGAGCTACACACTGGTCGGCCTGCATAGAGCGTCCTCTCATAGAAACCTGTCGAATTTCCAGCCCCGTTAATCAGTCGATTTTAAGCGGCTGCAGCTTCAAACGCTTGTAATAAAAATTCTGACCGTAAAGAACACTCACCGGATTATGTCCGGTTACACGGTCTTTGACCACCAGGGTTGTCACCGGGGCAGCAGAGTGCTTGTTGAACAGCATATCATGGCCGACACACAATCCAACGATGATATTCATATCTGTCTGCGAACGATTCAGAAATTCAGCCTGGGCTATGGGATTACATGCCGCCTCAAAGTGGCCGGGGCGGACTTTGTCCTGTTCATCAATCCCCAACCCCATTTTATCCACCCCTCCGGCTTTACAGCACACAGACACAACCTCAAAACCTTGCGCTTCGAGAATTTCAGCCAATTGCCCTGTTTCCTGAATTAATCCAAGACAGGTCGCAATCCCAACAGTGTGGTAATCCATCAGTTTAGCCAGGGCAATGGTGTCTTCAACACGTGTCCAACGCGGATGAACCGACGTATCGTCCGCATTGTTTTGGTAGCACATTCCTTCCACCCGGGCAGCAACTCGGGCTAGGCGCCCCTCTTCTGTTTCATCCGTATAACGCTCAAAGCAATCCTGAACAAGTTGTTCCTCTTTACCAGGACAAACAGCAGGAGCTTTGATCGTTCCAGGTGCAGAACTGCAAGATGTTTTACCTTGTTTCTCCATCACTGCAAGACAATGATGACACTGGTAGTTTTTTTCGTCCGCCATAAAATACCTCATAAAAAAGGCTCTCCACAGAGAGCCTGAAGGAATAAGAAAATACGTCGATGCCAAGGCATATTACGCAACTTCGACCGGATCTTCAACAAAGCGACGGGAAATTTGCTCCATTTCGTCAAGACGCGTAGCAATGGCCTGCAAACAAAGCGGGTCGTAGAGATGTGCCTCTGCCGTTCGCATGTGTTTAAGGGCGTCAACAAAGGGCCAGGGTTCCTTATAGGGGCGCTTCGTTGTCAGGGCATCAAGCACATCGGCAACCGCGACAATCCGGCTTTCAACCGGTATCGTTGTTCCATGAACACCCGCCGGATACCCGGAACCATCAAATCGCTCGTGATGACCGGCAATAATATTGCGCAGAATGTCAATATGGCGAATGGTGCCCAGATCAAACTCATCAATCATCAAATCAACAATCTCAACACCACGAATGACATGTGATCGCATAATCACTTTTTCATCCACAGAGAGTGCCCCGGATTTAAGCAATATGTTGTCCGGAATGGCCACTTTTCCCAAATCATGTAATGGGGCAAACTGATGGATATATTCAATCTCTTCTTCTGTAAGATCGTACACTTCAGAGACTTCTATCGCGATCAGTCGCGCATAATGTGCCATACGCGACAAATGCGCAGCCGTTTCCTCATCGCGCAACCGACTGAATTCTCGTGCTGTCACTACGGCACCGCGCAAAGTTTTGATCGAGGCCAGATCATGTGAGATGGTTTCTGAAATCAGTTGAGCATAAAGGGTTAACGTACTCAACAATGTGTCACCAAAGATATCCGGCTCATACGAATCGTAGAACAGAAATCCGAGAAGCTTGTCTTGCAGTTTTAACGGAATCGTTAAACTGGAGCGATAGCCTTCTTGAAGGATCTGTTGACTGTGGTGAGACGTCGAACCCGCCAAAGTTTCCGGGAGATCCCGAATAACACGCTGTTCTCCGCTCAGCGCCAAAGTCTGTAACGATGGGACGTTCGACAAAGCAATTTGATAATTCTTCAAGGGATTATTGCAACTGCTGTAAAGAAAGGTGTGTAATAGATCCGTTTTCTCATCGTAAAGGGCAACAGCCACCCGCCCTAAAGATTCGCACGATTGTTGAATCTGACGATGAATCAACTCCAACCGCTCATTTAACGTAACTGACATCTGCCCTCCCTTGGCCCGACAATTCGTCGCGTTAAATGCATTATAGACGTTTCATTCACCATCCACCAGTTTTTGTCGAGAATCTGTCCTCTCTCAACCGACAAAATAAAAAAGTCCGCAGCTGCGAGCAGCTACGGACTTGGTTTGTATGGCGGCCCCGACTGGAGTCGAACCAGTGGCCTATCGCTTAGGAGGCGATCGCTCTATCCTGCTGAGCTACGGGGCCAAAGGGGTTATTTATACCCAGCTATGAATCACAAGGCAAGGCTTTTAAAAATGAAGCAGACTGAAGACTTTCTCCTGCGGCAAACGATCTCGCCCTTTCAGGAAATCAAGTTCGGCCAGAAACGCGCATTCGACTAATTCAGCACCAAGTTCTTCGACCAGATCGACAACGGCGGTAACCGTTCCCCCTGTCGCCAGAAGATCATCGGCGATAAGAACGCGTTCTCCAGGCTGAAAAGCATCCTCATGGATCTCAAGGGTATCGGTCCCATATTCGAGATCGTATGTTTTTTTAATCGTCTTATACGGGAGCTTTCCCGGTTTACGAACCAAAACAATACCAACACCCAATTTGTAGGCCAACGCAGAACCCAACAGAAAACCACGGGCTTCCACACCAACAATTTTATCGATCTTCTGACCGATGTAGCGGTGGGCAATCAAATCAATCATCCGGTGGAAACTTTTTCCATCGGAAAGCAGCGTAGTAATATCTTTAAATACAATTCCTTTTTTGGGGAAATCGGGGATATCTCTGATGATGCTTTTCAATTCTTCCACAGTTACTCCTGTATATCAGTAAGAGTCAAATCTCGTTTTCCGCTTCATCGCGCATCATGCGGCGCAATTTGTCGAGACTTTTTGCTTCGATTTGGCGGATTCGTTCACGGGTAACACCATAACGTTTGCCGATGGTGTCAAGGGTTTCCGGTTCACAGTCATTAAGCCCAAATCGCAACATGAGAATATCCCGTTCATTCTCCTTCAAGCTGTCCAGCCATTTGTTGACGAATTCGAACTGATCTCGATTTTCCAGTAATTCAGCAGGATTGATCACTGATGAATCTTCCAAAGTATCCATCAGCGAATAATTATTGTTATCCCCCAGCGGATGCTCGATAGAGTACGTTTTTTTCACCAGCTGCTGCAACCGACGCACTTCTTCAACTGGAGCATCCATCGCCTCGGCAATTTCCTCTTCCGTTGGTTCGTGGTTGAGCTGCTTAAGTACCTCTTTAGTCGCCTTCAGCATGCGATTGACATTGTCGGAAACATGCACCGGCAGACGAATCGTCCGACTCTGATTCACTAACGCCCGTTCAATTGATTGCCGAATCCACCAGGTGGCATAGGTAGAAAAACGACACTCCTTTTCAACCTGAAAGCGTTCCACCGCCTTGATGAGCCCCATGTTTCCTTCTTCGATCAAATCGAGAAAAGGCAATCCACGGTTCATGTAACGTTTGGCGATTTTCACCACCAGGCGTAAATTCGACTCGATCATTTTAGCGCGAGCGTCTTCGTCACCGGCTTCGACACGAGTAGCCAGGGCACGTTCCTGTTCAGCAGTGAGCAGTTTCGACTTCTGAATATCCTGAAGATAATACTTTATAGCATCATCACCAGCCCCTTCCCGAGCGGCTGAAGTCTTACTTTTCTTTTTTTCCGAACTCTGCGTTGTGTCTTCTGAAGACATGCCCCCTCCATCCATGGTTGAATCCCGCTGGAATTGCCAAAAGTTGCAGAAAATTTAGGGTATTAAAAAGATTGATTCATGGCAAGAAAAAAGCCGGATCAACGGCTTGATTCCCCTGACGTACTTCGAAATGGACACCACCTTGTGAAAATGCCGGCACCTGACCGGAAAGTGCAATTTTTTGCCCTTTATTGACAAAAGCACCCGCAGCAACAAGATTGGAACGGTTATGGCCATAGACGGTGTAAAGGTTATCACTATGTTTGACAATGAGCAGATGACCATACCCCTGAATGCCACTGCCACTGTAAATCACCTGGCCTGCGGCCGCACTTAACACCGCACTGCCCTCTGGAGCGGCAATGACAATGCCCTTGCTCTGCGCACCATTGTGAACTCCGAAAGAGCGCAGAATCTTCCCCCGTACCGGCCAATCGAAAATCCCTTTTTTAGCAACAGTCTTAACGGTGGTTTTGGTCGATGTTACGGCTTTTGGTGATGACTTTTTTACAACGGTTTTGTTTTTTGCCGTAGCAACAGTTGGAGATTTTTTTACAGTTGAGGTGGGCTTGGTTTTGCTCGGAACAACCGGAACAGTCCGGGTTCGTTGCGCACCGGGGATCCAGAGGGATTGTCCCACCTTGATCTGAGTGGGGTCTTTGATGTGGTTATACACTGCAATCTTATCGGCAGGAACACCGTACGTTTTGCCAATGCGATAGAGAGTTTGCCCTTTCTGTACCACGTGATGAACACCTGATGTCGCACAGGCGCTCAAGGTCACGAAGGTCAACAGAAGTAGAACAATACCACGCATCAGAGGCTGTACTCCTTTATGCGGAAGGTCTCGGAAACAAACTTAAAACAAAAGGCGAACAACGACAAAACCACCGACAAGTAACACGGTAAAAGCGATGGTCAATCGATTGAAATTTTCATCGATATAGGTCCGTGCAGCACTACCGTATCGGCCCACGATCCAGGCAATCAGAAAAAAGCGTAACCCACGACTGATCATCGAAGCAATGACAAAAATAACAAATTGCAGTTCGAAAACACCGGCACCAACTGTAATGATTTTATAGGGAATCGGTGTAAATCCAGCAGTGAATACAAACCAGAAATCATAGTGTTGAAACAAGTTTTGGATCCGGGCGAAAAGGTCTGGAGTAAAACCGGGAACCCAGGCAAAGAAATAACTGGCCGTGTACTCCCAGAATTGATATCCGATCAGATAGCCAGCCATCCCCCCCAGGACGGATCCAACGGTGCAGATCAAGGCATAGCGGAGACAGTGAAGCGGCAAAGACAGACACAAGGCCAGTAACAGGACATCCGGTGGAATGGGGAAAAAAGAGGATTCGGCAAAGGCAAGAAAAAACAATGCAACCGTTGCATACGGAGAATCTGCCCAGCTCAAAACCCAATCATAAAGTCGTCGCACCAGTTTCGTCACGACGTTTGACTCCAACCATGTTTACCAATCAATGGCACAAAGCGACATTCGAGGATATCTTCATAGTCAAAGTGATTTTCACTGACACGCGTCACCCGTTTGAGAATTTGCGCCCCACTGCCACCAACGGGTATCACCAAACGCCCTCCAATTTCCAATTGCTGCAAGTAGTGTTGTGGAATATCTGGCGCCCCGGCGGTAACAACAATGGCATCAAAAGGGGCTTGCTCACCCCAGCCACTGGTTCCATCACACACCTGAATGTGGACATTTGAACAGCCTATTTTATCCAGAACACGCCGGGCACGACGAGCAAGGTTGGCAATTCGTTCAACACTGTAAACATGAGTAACCAGCCGGGAAAGAACAGCCGCCTGGTAACCGGAACCTGTTCCAATTTCCAGGACACGATCACTGCGCTTCAATTCAAGGCTTTGGGTCATAATTGCCACCATATAAGGCTGAGAGATCGTCTGTTTCTCGCCAATGGGTAAAGCATAGTCTGTGTATGCCTGGCTTTGCAAAGCCTCTTCAACAAACAGATGGCGAGGCAACTCTTCCATGACATGAATGAGTTCCTCATCATGAATTCCTCGAGCAACAACATGTTGCGCAACCATGCGCCGACGAGCGATTGAATAGTCCATAGAAAATTCGTTTCTTAAATGAAGATTATACGTCACACTCCCAGCTCGAAAGCTGTTTCATGGAGTGATAATTGGTTAAATCGAGATGAAGCGGCGTCAGTGAGGCAAAACCATCTGCAATCGCACCACAATCGCAATCCTGTTGTCGGTTAAACCCGAGTTGATTTCCTCCCAGCCAATAATAATCACGCCCGCGTGGATCTTGTTTCAATTCAATTTTATTGTCATAGATCCGTTTCCCTTGACGGGTTATTTTTAGCCCACGAGGGATGCCGACAGGGATATTCAGGTTTAAAAAAGTATCCGCAGGTAGCCCATGCAACAGAATCTGGCGGGAAACTCTCTGGGCATAAGAGCAGGCATGAGAATAATCCACATCTACACAAAGATGAGAGACATCCAAAGAAACCGCCACAGCAGGAACTTGCATCAACATGGCTTCCATGGCAGCGGCGACTGTTCCTGAGTAGGTAATATCATCAGCGAGATTACTGCCGCGATTAATCCCCGACACGACCAGGTCAGGCTTTCTCGACAGTAAGCCATGAATCCCGAGATTGACACAATCGGTTGGAGTGCCATCGACAGCAAAACGACCTGCTGAAATCTGATCAGCGCGAACGGGATGATTCAATGTCATCGCATGGCCAACGGCACTGCGTTCACGGTCCGGCGCAACCACCACCACATCACCAAGAGACATCAATGCTGCTGCAAGCTGTTGAATACCATGCGACAAAATACCGTCATCATTGGTGACCATGATCAACGGCACGAATGTTTCCTTAATCATTGAGAAACTCGCGCAGTTTGCGCAACTCGTCGCGCACCTTGATCAATTGATCCCGATCGCTCATCGGTACTGACACCGGTGATGTATTCTTTGAGGTCTTAAGTGCTTTTCTCGCACCAGCGATGGTAAAGCCCTGATTATAAAGAAGATCTTTAAGCTGGAGTACCAGCTCAATATCTTTTTTCTGATATTGCCGTTGTTGGGTACGACTCTTGGATGGTGAAAAAGCGCCGAATTCCGATTCCCAGTAGCGCAAGACATGAGGTTTCACACCCGTTATGGCAGCGACCTCGCCGATCTTGAAAAAGAGCTTGTCAGGAATCTCGACATTCATGGAGGAATACAAAAAAGGGGACTGATCAGTCCCCTTCGTTAATAGCTGTCTTTAGAACTTGACTGGGTTTGAAGGTCAGGATCTTTCGAGAACTGATCTCAATCTCTTCGCCAGTTTGCGGATTGCGTCCACGACGCGTCGCCTTCTGTTTCACTACAAAATTGCCAAAACCGGCGATTTTAATTTTATCACCGCTTTCGAGAGTATCCTTGATCAACTCGAAAACCGTTTCAACAATCTCAGCGGATTCCTTTTTAGAAAATCCTGTCTTGAAATATACATTTTCCACAAGATCCGCTTTTGTCATAATACCTCCATATCATTTAAATTCGACAGAATCGACAGAACGTTGATTTTAAAGGGTTTATAACACAGCCCCCAGGGAGCTGCAAGAGCTATCTGAGCTCTGCACCAAGATTTTTTTCCAATGACTTTACGATCTTGGCGTGCATTTTATTGATTTCTTCATCAGTGAGTGTCTTTTCAGATGAACGATATCGAATGCGGAAAGCCAGACTTTTCTTCCCTTCGGGAATACCCTTTCCACTGTACAGATCAAAAAGGATAACGTCATCTAAATTTTTCACCTTAACACTGGAAATCACTTCTAGAACCTGATCCGCCGACACACTGTTCTCAACGAGAATGGCACTATCGCGATAGACATCCGGGAAACGTGAAATCGGTTGAAACTTCACCGGTCCGGTCTGAGACAAAAGCATTTTTGCAACATCAAATTCAACAAGGAAAACCGGCTGATCGATATCGTAAGTTTCCTGAACTAAAGGATGTAATTCACCCATGACTCCGATCAGCTCACTTCCACTGTAAACACGACACGATTTTCCTGGGTGGAGATAACTCTCCCTGGCATCTGCTTCAACGCGCAAAGGTTGCATATTCAATTGGTTGCATACCAGCTCAACCATTCCCTTGAGATCGAAAAAATCTATGGAATCATTGGATTGCGACCAGCCTTCAATCTCACGACGCCCGGTCAATGCGATACACAGGTTCATCGTTTCGCGCGGCTGGTCCTGTTCTTTCTCAACGGCAAAAACCGGCCGCAATTCAAACAAACGCAGATCTTCACTGCGATAGGCGATATTTCTTGCCACCGTATCGAGCATAGCGGGAACCAGACTGGTGCGCATGACCGATTGTTCTTCGGTCAACGGATTGAGAATACGCACGTTACTACGTCGCACATCATCTTTGGCCAGCTGAATCTTATCCCAAGCTTGGGGAGAGAGAAACGAGTAGTTAATGATCTCACGACAACCTTCAGCAACCAGAACATCTCTCAATCGAGAAACAAAACTCTGATGTTGTTCTTTACGACGGTGAACAACGCGGCTCGAAGGCATGGTAACCGGGATGTTATCGTAGCCATTTAAGCGGGCTACTTCCTCAATCAGGTCAACTTCCCTTTCGAGATCATGACGCGACCGGGGAATTTCAACACTCAGAGTTGTTCCATCATTCAAGGACGTCGTTTTGAGCTCAATTGAACGCAGTAACCTGTCAATCTGATCAAGGGTGAGATCGAGGCCAAGCAAACGATTTGTTTTCTCTACGGCAATCTCAACGCACTTTTTTTCCAATACTTTTGGATAGTTGTCAATTGCTTCCTTAGCCACCTGACCGCCAGCAACCTGCTGGATCAATGCCGTTGCACGCTCAAGTGCCAGAGGAACAATATCGATATCCGCGCCACGCTCAAAACGGTGAGATGCCTCCGTGTGAATCCCAAGACGCTTACTGGTACGACGAATTGAAATCGGGTCGAAATAGGCGCTTTCCAACAACACGTCAACAGTAGTGTCCTGAACTTCAGAATTTTCACCCCCCATGATACCGGCTAAAGCGATAGAGCCTTCGCCATCACAGATCACCAGATCCGATTCTTTGAGCACACGCTCTTGTCCATCAAGAGTGACAAACTTCTCGTCGGCCTTTGCCCGTTTAACAACAATCCGCTTATCCCGCAGCGTTGAAAAGTCAAAAGCATGCAGAGGATGCCCTAATTCCATGAGTAGATAGTTGGTAACGTCGACAACATTATTAATAGAACGCTGACCAACAGATTCAAGACGACGAACCAGCCACTCCGGTGATGGGCCGATCTTTACTCCCTGGATCAAGCGTGCCATATAACGTGGGCACCCATCGACATCATCAATGGTCACGGACGTCAGCGTTTGGGTGTCGACTGCACTTTCTTCGACCGTTGCCAGTTCAGGCAATTTCATGGTTTCCCCTACCATGGCAGCAACTTCACGGGCCACACCGACAACGCTCAGACAATCAGCTCGATTCGGAGTAAGACCGATCTCGTAGCGAATATCCTTTAATCCCAAGGCCTCAAATACAGGCGTTCCGAGTTGCAGATCATTGGGGAGAATCATAATACCTTCTGATTCCTCAGCAAGACCCAGTTCTTTTTCAGAACACAACATCCCCTGAGAAACAGCACCACGGATTTTTGATTTTTTGATTTTAAAATCGCCAGGAAGCACAGAACCGACCTGAGCCAGCGCAATAAGATCCCCCTGCTTATGATTTTTCGCCCCACAGACAACAGGAATCACTTCAGTTCCGGTGTTCACCTGACACATCGTCAATTTATCAGCATCAGGATGGGCTTCAACCTGCTCCAATCGCGCTACGATGACCGTATCCAACCCCTCGCCCAATTGCTCCATAAAGTCAACTTCCAGGCCAGCCATTGTCAGACGATGAGACAGCTGGTCGCCATCCAGGTCGAAATCAACTAATTCTTTTAACCATTTATATGTGACATTCATGTAAAAACCCTTCAGTTACTTGGTCGGAATATACCTTTAATCCACGGCATTAAAATCAGAACTGGCGTAGAAAACGGACGTCATTTTCAAAAAATAAACGTAAATCGTTAACACCATACTTAAGCATGGCGATCCGCTCCAATCCCATCCCAAAAGCAAATCCACTATAGCGTTCGGAGTCATAATTGACCGACTTGAAAACTTCCGGATCAATCATGCCACTGCCGAGAATCTCCAACCAGCCGGAATTTTTACAAACCCGACACCCTTTACCGCCACAAATCACGCATTGAATATCCACTTCAGCGCTGGGTTCGGTAAAAGGGAAAAATGACGGGCGAAAACGAACCCCAACATTCTTGCCAAAACACTCGTGAATGAATGTTGTTAAAATTCCTTTCAAATCACCAAATGTAATGTTTTCATCCACCATAAATCCTTCGATTTGGTGGAACATCGGGCTGTGAGTGATATCAGAATCGCGACGATAAACCGTTCCAGGAGCAATCACCCGAACCGGTGGCGCCTGTTTAAGCATTGAACGGATTTGAACCGGTGAGGTATGTGTTCTCAATACCACTTCATCATTGATGTAAAAGGTGTCCTGCATGTCACGGGCAGGATGATCTTTAGGAATATTGAGCGCCTCGAAATTATAAAAGTCCTGCTCAACCTCCGGACCTTCTGCGACACAGAAACCTAGCGACGAAAAAATCTCAATCAGTTCTTCTGTGACCAGTGTCACTGGATGTTTTGAACCAAACTGTCCACGACGACCGGGGAGTGTCACATCGATCTTTTCATTGGCAAGTCGTTGAGACACGGCTTCCTGTTTCAAAAGCACCAGGCGCTGCTCAATCGCTTCTGAAAGTTCATCCTTGACCTTGTTTGCAACAGCACCAATGACCGGACGTTCTTCTGCAGAGAGAGCACCCATCCCTTTCATGATCGCCGTAAGCTCCCCTTTTTTCCCAAGGAACTGCACCCGAACATCCTGGAGTGCTGCTTCATCCGCAGCCGTAGCAACAGCCTGTTGTGCTGCGATCAACATCGCTTCAAGTTTATCTTTCATATCCCCTCTTGATCTGTGCGCTGAAGTGATCAGCTATAAACAAATGATGGAAGCCACAGGGCTTCCATCATTAACTACTCAAAAAAAAAGAGACGGGGAAGGCCCCCATCTCTTTCGTTGTTCTTCCTACTGGATCTGAGCCTTGGCTTTTTCTGCAACCGCTGTGAATGCAGCAGGATCGGTCACTGCAATTTCAGCAAGCACTTTACGGTCAAGACCGATTTCTGCTTTTTTAAGACCATAAACCAGACGGCTGTAGTTCAGACCATTCAGTCGGGCAGCCGCATTAATACGGGCGATCCACAATGCGCGGAAATCCCGTTTTTTAACGCGACGATCACGGTAGGCGTAATTCAGAGCCCGGTCAACGGCTTCAGCTGCGCTGCGAAACAGTTTACTACGCGCACCACGATAACCTTTTGCCAGTTTAAGAACTTTGTTACGTCTACGTCTCGCTTTAAAACCTCTTTTTACTCTCGGCATGTCGTACTCCTTGTTGTGTTAAAATAAGCGGCATGACATACGGTCATCACCACTGCCGGATCTGAAGGGGGAGACAGTTGTGTCCCAACAGTTCACGGACTTAAGCCGAGTTGCCGTCCTTAAAGGTAAGGAATCAGGCAACTGATATTTTTATGATCTGACGCATCAACAATCGTACCGTGACGCAGATCACGCTTACGCTTAGTGGATTTCTTGGTCAGAATGTGGCTCGTAAAAGCCTTGTTGCGACGAATTTTACCGGTACCTGTTTTACGAAAACGCTTGGCAGCGCCTCGATTGGTTTTAATTTTGGGCATCCCCAATCTCCTTCGTTTGCTATTTTATGTGTCACTCCCTACGGGGACACTCTATTTCTTATTTGGTGCCATCACCATATGCATGAAACGACCCTGCATACTCGGAAAGAACTCAACAACGCCAATATCAGCAACCTCATCTGCGACCCGCTTCAGCAGTTCGCGTCCAAATTCGGGATGAGTCACCTCACGACCACGGAACATAATCGTGACTTTGACCTTGTTACCAGCATCAAGAAAACGGCGAACATTCTTCACCTTGACATTGAAATCATGGATTTCTGTCTTCGGGCGAAGTTTAACTTCTTTCAGTTCGACTCGGGCAGTCTTCTTTTTGGCTTCAGCAGCACGTTTCTGCTGCTGATATTTGAATTTGCCATAGTCCATAATGCGACAAACAGGCGGTTTAGCATTCGGGGAAACTTCCACCAAATCCAACCCGCGTTCCGACGCAGCAACTAAAGCATCATCAAGAGCCATGACCCCAAGTTGTTCACCTTCGTCATCCACAACCCGTACTTCGCGAGCACGAATTGACCGATTTATATTTGTTTCTTGCTTAGCTATGGTGACACCTCCTAATGATATTTCTTACTTTCTTCCTGGACAAACACACAGAACTCTTCCGGAGTCATCGGTTCAAGATTGTCTCCATTTCGGAAACGCGGGGTGACAGTCCCCTCTTCCATCTCTTTATCACCGATCACCAGCATATACGGAATCTTCTGCATCTGAGCTTCACGAATTTTGAAACCCAGTTTTTCATTTCGTACATCAGACTGCACACGCACACCAGCCTGTCGCAGCTGGTCCGTGACCTTCTGAGTATATTCCAGCTGACTATCCGTCACATTAATGACAACAGCCTGAACCGGAGAAATCCACAGCGGGAAATTCCCTGAAAAGTGTTCAATGAGGATTCCGATGAATCGTTCAATAGAACCGAGAATGACTCGATGAACCATAACGGGACGATGTTTCTCGCCATCACGACCCACATAATTCAAGTCAAAACGCTCAGGTAGCGTAAAATCGCACTGGATTGTAGCACACTGCCAATACCTGTCAAGAGCGTCCTTCAGCTTAATATCGATCTTTGGGCCATAAAATGCGCCATCACCCTCATTAATGTCATAAGGCATGCCACTATCTTTTAACGCACCCAGCAAGGCACTGGTTGCCTGTTCCCAATCTTCATCACTTCCAATCGATTTTTCCGGACGCGTCGACAACTCCATTTCAAATTCAAAACCAAAGATGCCCATGACATCCTGTACAAAAGCGAGGACACCTTTAATCTCAGCATCGAGTTGCTCAGGAGCACAGAGGATATGAGCATCATCCTGAGTAAAACCACGCACACGTGTCAAACCGTGAAGAACGCCTGATTTTTCATGACGATGCACGGTACCCAACTCAAAATAACGCTGCGGCAGATCGCGATAGGAACGCATCTTACTTTTATAGATCAACATATGGGCCAGGCAGTTCATTGGCTTAATGCCAAAGCCTTGCTCATCAACTTCCGTAAAATACATATTTTCACGGTAGTTCTCGTAATGTCCTGAAGTTTTCCATAAATCAGTGCGCAGAATTTGCGGCCCCTGAACTATGTCATAACCACGGCGCAAATGCTCACGACGTTCAAAATCTTCAATCACAGTACGCAACATGGCACCTTTCGGATGCCAAATCACCAGACCAGCACCGGCTTCTTCGCTGAAGGAGAAAAGATCCAGTTCACGACCAAGCTTGCGGTGATCGCGTTTGCGAGCCTCTTCAAGACGTTGCAGGTGCGCTTTGAGCTGCTTTTTGTCCGGGAACGCTGTGGCATAAATCCGTTGCAACATTTCCCGCTTTTCATCACCACGCCAATACGCACCGGCAACACTGGTCAACTTAAAGGCTTTAAGCTTTCCAGTGCTGGGCAGATGCGGACCGCGACAAAGATCAACGAATTCCCCCTGCCGGTAAAGGGAAACGGTTTCAGCACCAAGATCCTCAATCAATTCAACCTTGAAGTCCTCACCCATCGCTTTTAACATGGCAACGGCTTCAGCACTGGAGAGTTCGGAACGCACAATAGGCAGATCCTGCTTGATCACATCCTTCATGCGCGATTCGATCCGCTCAAAATCATCGGGAGTAAACGTATGATTCGGGCAGTAAAAATCATAATAGAAACCGTCATTGATCGCCGGTCCGATTGTGACCTGAACATCTTTGCCGAACAGCTCTTTTACTGCCTGTGCCATAACGTGTGCCGCCGTATGACGATAAACTTCCAGACCTTCATCACTGGAAAGAGTCACCAGTTCGATATTGGCATCAGCAGCAATTTGTTTTTGCACATCGACTAATTCGCCATCAACTTTGGCGGCAACTGTTTGACGCGCCAAGCCCTCACCGATAGAACTGGCTATTTCCATAGGGGTAACGCCAGAAGGATAATCCCGTTTCGAACCATCAGGTAATTGAATTGTGATTTGATCCATTGGTAAGTTCTCCATATACGCAAAAAGGCATCCGCGGGATGCCTTTCGTCTCAGTAAACAGCTTGTGATAAATGGTAGGCACGGGCGGGATTGAACCGCCGACCCCCACCGTGTCAAGGTGGTGCTCTCCCACTGAGCTACGTGCCTGTGCGCTGTAACGGAGGCAAGTTTTACAAGAACGACTCAACAATGTCAAGACCTTTTCTTGCAATTGCATCAACTGATTTTGCCACCATAGCACAAATACTAACCATACCAAGGTGTAAACATTTTTCTTGCTAAAACAAGCGTGGCACAGCTAGACTTGCGGGTTGTAAATTCATCCGTTGATTTCTTCCCTCAGCCCGCTACTAGCGGGGCAGCAAAGCGTCGAGGTTCGTGTGAGCACTATTGTTGAGTTGATCCAGTCCAGTTGTCTTAAACATCCCTACCAGGTGGCACTTCGCGAAAAGAAGAACAAGCATTGGCACACCACCAGCTACGCTGATCTCTGGAGGGATTCTGACGCAGTTGCCGCCGGACTTGAACAGTTAGGAATCAAGAAAGGCTGTCACATCGCCCTGCTGGCACCATCTTCAACTTGTTGGATCACAACCTATCTTGGGGTTTTAAAATTTGGCTGCGTTGCCGTCACCGTCGACAAAGAACTGAAACAAAATGAATTGCGTCATGTGCTGATTGACAGTGAAGCTCAAATTATCTTCACAAATGAAGACTACGTTGAAGACCTTCTTGAATTGCGCAAAAACCTTCCAGATGTTCAACACATTGTTGTGATGGAAAAAACATCAACGCGCCGCAGTCAGGCCGCTGAAACATTTTCCATCATCGGTGATCTGATTACGGAATGGCATTCACTGGTCACAACCTTGAACATTCCTCGTGAGCAAGCTGAAAAGCTGGAACGGCTGGCCAACCAGGCACATCAGCTGTTAACATCGGCAACGGCAGATCCGCTAAGCAACGAGCCCCCGAACCTGTTCTCCCCGGCGGCAAATCTCATAAAAGAAGCTTTAAAAAAAGGGATATTGCTGGACTTCGATCAATTCATCAAGAAAAGCACCATTGAACCAGTTGAAATTTCACCGGATGATACGGCAGTAATCCTTTATACATCCGGCACCACCGGCCGCTCAAAGGGGGCCATTCTCAGCCATGGCAACATCACCTCCAACATCAAAGACCTGGTTCCCCATTTTCAACTCGACCAGCGTATCCATACGCTGTCCTTCCTTCCCATCAATCATGTTTTCGAACAAGTCTGCGGCATCCTGTTACCGCTGTCGTTGGGTGGAACAATCTCATTTGCCCAATCACTGAAAAAGCTCGGAGAGAACCTGACTGAGGTTAAGCCCACCTTCTTGCTCGGCGTTCCGGCTGTTTACCGAATTTTCCTTGATCGCATCATGAAGGGGATTAACAGCAAAAGGGTTTCCAAAGCACTCTACTCTCTCCCACTAACTCGCACGGTCGTGGCCAAGAAGGTCAAGGAAACGCTGGGAGCAGGTACAATCTTTGTCAGCGGTGGAGCAGCTCTTGACCCTGCGGTTGCTGCCCAGTTTAAAGAGCTGGATATTCGCATCTATCAAGGTTATGGCATCACTGAGACATCACCGGTCATTACGGCAGAACAGCCGGGCCGGATGCGATTGGGAACCGTTGGCAAGCCTCTCCCCTCGGTCCAAGTTAAAATCTTGGCCCCAAACGACGAAGGCGTTGGAGAGATCATCTGTAAAGGGCCGAATGTCATGAAAGGGTACTACAAAAACCAGGAGGCCACTGATGAAGTCCTTACGGATGGCTGGTATCACACGGGCGACATGGGGAAAATTGACGCAGATGGCTATCTGACGATCTGTGGTCGTGTCAAGAATTTGATTGTCACTCCAAACGGGAAAAATGTATATCCCGAAGAGATCGAAAATGAACTCCTCAACAGTCCTTACATTCAAGAAGTCATGGTTTATGGGCATAAGGTGAGCCCGACGGCTGAAGAGGTCCACGCCCAAATCTATCCAGACCAGGAAATGATCGACAGCTACGCCCAGGAAAATGGCAGTTATCCCCTTGAGCACAAAGCCGTAGAAAATCTGATCCGCAGTGAAGTCCTGCGAATTGGTAAAGAGCTGGCGGACTACAAACGAGTCAAACGCTTTACTTTACGTGAAGATGAGTTCCCCAAAACGACAACGCGTAAAATCAAACGCTTTGTTGTCGAAGCCGACATCTCTGCAAGTGAGTGAGATACCGGCTAGCCCAGCTGTTTGAAACCCATAAAAATGTTCAAAAAAAAAGCCCCGATTCCGGGGCTTTTTTTTGAGTATAATCGACTTAGCCGCAACCAAGTCGGGTATGATCGTCTTTTGCATATTTATGGAAGTACTTGAGCAGATCGTCCTTCTCTTTCTCAGACATCTTCCCCCATGGCTCCTCATGCATCCCTTTTTTATCTTCACCAAAAAACTTGGTCCACTTCGCCTTGCTCCATTGGTTCAATTTGAGTCGTTCGGCTTCTCCGCCCCGTTTATGACAGGACATACAGTTGTTTTTGTAGGTTTCTTTACCGGCTCGCCAGCCACTAGCGGCAAAAGCCGAGCTTGAAAAAGCCACAAAACACAAAACACACAGTGCTACTAACAAAGCGTTCTTCATATCTGACTCCTTACGAAGTGTGGGGGAAAATTACTCATCCTCAGCCAAATGGAAGGTATCAACAGAGCTCAACAATACAGTTGATTGCTCCGTCAGACCCGTGGTGATAGCTGCGGAATCCTTAACCTGCGTCAACGTCAATGCAGAAATTTCAGACACTTTCTCCATGGCCTGTTCCACATTGTTTGTCAATTCAAGCTGCTTACCAGACAGTGCGGAGATCTCTGTGACCACCCCTTTTGACTGCTGGATCGCTTCCTGAATCGCGTGGAAAGCATCGCCGGTATCTTGCGCAAGGCGTGTCTGCACCTCTACAGTCTTGGTTTCCTCTTCAAGCGAAGCGGTAACCTCACCGGCCTCCGTCTGAATGGACTTGATGACACCATTAATCTGCTTGGTCGCTTCTGCAGACTTATCAGCAAGACGCTTAATTTCATCGGAAATAACCAGGAAGCCACGTCCCTGCTCTCCAGCACGAGAAGCCTCAATGGAGGCATTCATAGCCAGGATGGTGGTCCGTGTCGCGATTTCTGAAATCAACTGGGAGATCGTACCGATTTCCAACAGACGCTCGGAGAGAGATTTCATCTTTTTATTGATGACCTGCACCGTGACACGAATCAGCTGCATCCCTTCAATGTTATCGGTAACGAGGCTACTACCCCGCTCGGTAACAACGTCCACCTGATTTGATGTTGCCTGCGCCTGAGAGGCTTTTTCCGAAATATCTTTCGCGGCCAGAGCGGAACTTCGAACCGCTTCAATCGCTTTTTGAACTTGATCAGACTGGGTATCTGCCCCCATCTCCATCTCGGAGAAGATCTGAATAAGGTTTTTCGTCTGCTTACCTACATCCTGCGCATTCTGACGTGTGTCCTGAAGAAGGTCCGACAAACTCTCGATCATCAGGTTGTAAGCATCCGCAATTGAACCGAAAGCATCGGCGGTAACCGGAGCTTTCATGGACAAGTCACCATCAGCTGCCTCACTAACAACCTCAAGGAAGTTAATCAGGTTGAGCTGAGTTGCTTCACGTTCGGAGTCGGCAATGATGGCATCTTTATATTGCTCCAGAGTCTGATTAAACATCAGCGCCGTAGCAGCGATTTCATCCTTGGGCTTAAGATCAATTTCCGAGAAGTCACCATGATTAATCCGGTCAATACTATTGCGCAATTCGCGCAGTGAAATCACCAGTCGATTGTTCCAATGCATTGACATCATGATGAAGAAAAGCAAAAGCAGCAAAGAGCCTGCAGCACCACCATAATAGATACGATTTTGCTTTTTAAGTTGATGCTTGAGCATAATCTGCTTGGTAAGCATTCTTCGCAGTTGCATGACCGCATTGTCCATCTCGCGGACATTCTGATTATAGCGGGCATACATCTCGGACATACTTTTCACCGATGATCCCTGAGCAAGCATCGTCATGCCTTCTTCAAGGTCAACCGACACTTCAGAGAATATCTCAATCAACGTTTCAGTCATCCGTTGGAATTCCAAACGGTTTCCTTCGGCAAAGCTGGCTAACGTGTCCATCTGGTCCTGCATGGCCATCAGGTGATCAAGAACCGCTTCAGAACGCCGGTCAAATTCTTCACTGTCTTTGCCGATCGCCGCCAGCGTCATATTTCCCTCAAGAACCTGCAGACGAGAAATACTACGTGTCAACTCATCCGTCATCGACAGCAGATCAACGCTTTCCTGCGTCATCTCTCTAGCCTGATTGGTAAGGAAATAGTAGACACCGACACTCATTGCCAGAACGAGCACAACGAGAAATGATAACGTCATAACACTTCGACTCGATATCTGTTTAATTGTCAGTGGCTTTGCAGCAGTTTTTGTCTTCGCCATAATGAAACGGCCTCCCTTTAGAAATCAAAAACAACGTAACCGTTAAATCGAACAAAGAGTGTATTCGCGTATCATGCGAATCAGAGATTCTTCGTCGAATGGTTTAACAAGATAGTCTGAAGCACCTAATTTAAAAGCTTTTTCCTGATGGTGAGATCCGGAGCGCGACGTAATGACTACCGTCGGAATCATCCGCAGCTTTTCACGCCGTTTGATCTCACTGAGTAATTCATAGCCATGCATAACCGGCATCTCAAGGTCCGTAAGAATCATATCGACCTGTTCTTCTTCCAGCACCTCAAGAGCCTCATGACCATTTGTCGCAAGCAGGACCTCAACACCATTGGCCTCAAGTATCAGTGAAGCATACTTACGCACGCTCAACGAATCATCAACGACCAGAACTCTGGCGGCCCCGGATTTACCTGTAATAGCGGCATCCACCACCGGCACATCAATTGTCTGAGCACTTTCAAGAACTTGCGATAAACGGGTCGGATTGATCGCCAGACGGACGTCGCCACCACCCGAAACGCTGGTACCGGAAAAACACGGCATTTCGGACAAAAGTGAGCCAAAAGGTCGGATAACGGTATCTTCCTGACTAATAATTTCTTCCACCATCAGACCAAGACGGGATCCCAAGGTACGGACAAAAAGAACGCTCTGCCGGGCATGGTCACTGGCCGGAATGCTGAATTTCTGATTGAGGTCAATAATCTGATAACGCTCTTCCTGACGAAGAACAGTATCCTCTTCAATCTCCAGACTACTGACATCCTGAATTTCCTCGATTAACGCCGAGGGAAGAATGAAATACTGGTTACCAAGACGGAACTGGATAACATTGATAATAATAAGGGACAGCGGAATCTGAAGAATAAATTCAGTCCCTTCCCCCTCGGTGGTGCGAACATCAACTGTACCGTTCAACGAAGACAGTCGATCAAGAACAACGTCCATCCCCACACCGCGTCCCGAAGTATCATCGGCCTGCTCCTTGGTACTGAAGCCGGGACGGAAAATCAGATCGATAAGATCTTTACGGTCAAGCTTATCCTCTGGAGTGATCCACCCCAGACGTACCGCCTTGGAACGGACTTTTTCCAGTTGGATACCACGACCATCATCCGAAATGGTAATTGTCGCTGTCGTACCCCGACGCTCGGTAGCAATCTTAATTGTTCCTGTTTCGGGTTTGCCGACAACTTTACGTTCTTCGGGAGATTCAAGGCCGTGAGCTATCGCATTGCGCAATACATGCAGCAATGGATCGAACAATCCATCGATAATGGTGCGACCAAGACGTGTGTCGCCACCCTCCAGAACCAACTCAACCTGCTTTTGACTGTCACGGGACAGATCCCGCATCGAACGCCGGAAGCGCTGATAGAGATAATCGACTGGAAGCGTTCTGATTTCTGAAATACGCTCTTTCATTTCCGAGGTCATGCGGTCAATCGCTTCAACATCAACACTGACCTGACCAAAAAAGCTGCGAATGGAAATGACCGCTTCATTGATGTCATTACTGATCTCCTGCAGCTTTCTGGAGAACAGGTTCAATTCATCGTAACGGTCAAATTCCAGTTCATCAAAATCGGAAATGGTCGACTCGGCAGCCTCATCCTCTTTTTTTTCTTCGGGATTTGTATATTCATAGCGTTCAGAAAATGCCGTGACTTCACGTAGCAGACGTTCACGGGCAAAATCGATCTCCTCCTTCATGGCCTCAACAGAACCCAACTGCTCCAACAAGTGGGTTTTGGTGATGGTCATCTCACCGAGGATATTCATCATCTGGTCAATTTTATCGACGCCAACCTTGACACTATTACTGAGCTGCTGAACCGGTGTGTCATCTATTGCAGCTGACGCAACCTCTTCATAGTCACCGGATCGCGCCGCTTTCAGCATCTGACAAGCCTGCATACTGTGCAGAACTGCGGTTTGCCGGTAATCCGGCAGATGGGTCATCTGCAACAGGTTTCGCATGGTGTCTATGGCTGACAACATCGCATCGAGCAATTCACCGGACGGCTGCATTGATCCCGATTTAAAATTTTCGAGCAGTTCTTCAAGTTCGTGAGAAATCTCACTGATTGAATTAAACTTTAATAGAGCTGACGCGCCTTTAAGAGTATGTGCCGAGCGGAAAAGCTGATCCACCAGCGCATTATCAACCTGTTCATCGTTCTGCTCCTCCATCTGAAGGAGTCCAGATTCAAGGATACCCAGGTGTTCATCGGCTTCTTCGAAAAAAATACTTTTTGCGGATTCTGATATCGCCATCTATGAAGCCTTTACACGATGTTCTTGGATAAAGGAGATCACATCTATCTCATGACCGGCAGTTTTGACATTCAAATTGGGTAACGAATCACTGACAAACGCAACCTGGTCATTCTCCTGACCGGCAATGACCAGAAACAAATTCTTCGGCAGCACGACATCACGACCCTCAAGTGCCGCGAGATCAATGACAGGGATAACGTTGCCACGTTGATTAATCAAACCAGTAATATAATTTGGTCCGTAAGGCAGGTAAGTAATTTTAACCGACTCAGAGATTTCGAGTACATGTTCAATCGAGATGAAATATTGCCGCCCGCCGAGATAGAATCGACAACAGACAGGCTTGACCGCATCCTGTTCTTCGTCAGTCGCCTGATGAAGCTTCATCATAAACGGAAGGGCAAAATCATTGATCAGGTCACTTCCCTCCTGTTCAATCATACCCCCACCAGCTTCAGGCAACTCCTCCAGTTCGTTCAGCTCCGGCTCAGGCGCTCCCCGTTTTGCACAATCAAGCAGCTCACTAAGCTCGTCGTACCACTGTCGAACCTGCTCAACATCGGACGCCCCGAGATCAATACCAGAGTCGTTAAATTGATCTAGAAAGTTTTCCAGACTTTTAGCCGTATCACTCGAACGCATCCGTTTAACGAGACCAGCGGTCCCCTTAATGGTGTGCGCTGCCCGGCGTGCTTCCTCAAGGATCTCAGCATTGATCGCCTTGTCATCCCATGCAGACAGCAGTTTCTTGATGAGGGACAGACCCTGATCAGTCTCTTCAATAAAAATCGGGAGCAAACTATCCTGATAATCAGACATCCATAAATCCTTAACACTTAACGGATTGAGACAAGTCCTGCCTGATAAAGAATCTGACAACACTTGCGAGTCGTCTCTTCATCCAGCGTGCTCGCATCACACACCTCTTTAAGAGTGCTCACACCATCAAGCAGCAAGGTGATATTCTGCTCCTCTTCAGTGAGCAAACTTTCCTGAGAAGCTTCGGCACACAACGGCAAACGGGAGACAATGAGATCATCTTTCGTAAACTCATTGCGCAGAAAGCGATTGCGAACACCTTCAAGCAGAACCTGATACATTGGGACACGAAACTGGATATCTTCAAGATTGAACGGCAGATCATCTTTTTCGAGGAAAAAATTGCCGCTATGGGTATTGATTGCCGTATTTAACGCATCCTGAGCATGCTGAAGCAGGTAATACATCAGATCATCCTCAGAGATCAGTTCTTTTTCCACCAGTGCCCGGCCAATAGGAATATTCGACTGGCGCGCTTCTTCGACAACCCGTTGCAACGTCAAGGTGTCGCAACTGAAACGGTTATCCTGACAAATCAGGTCCGTCAGGAAACGGTGCTTACCCTTTTGGCTGGCGGTCGCAAAAACAAATTTTCCATTGTCAATGAAGATCTCCGCGAACGTATCGTTGGAGAAAATCGACAATCGCCCACTCTGGCGGGTATTAGCACAGAATGTCAGTAACTCGGGTAGTCCCATTCGTGTCAGATCGCCTGATAAAATCAGGGTCTGATGTTTAATCAAACCCGTCTCTTTCAACGTATCCGACATGACGTTCTTCATCAGAACCGGAAAATCTTTCTGGAAATAACGGCGCACCACCTTATCAAAGCGATCATTCAGTGAATCGAGCAGTTTATCAATATCCTCAGAAGATTGAATAGCGCCTGTCCCCGTAGCCTCTTGCGAAGCAGTGCTATCGCCCTTTTCAACTTCGGCGGCATCGGCGGCGGGAAGCTCCCCTTTGGCCTCAGCAATCACCTCTTTGATTTTTGCCACCAGATCTTCCGGCTCAAATGGCTTGGTAAAATAGTGGACGATGCCAAAACTGGCCTCAAAGGCGTGACCGACAACTTCACTCTTCGACGAGATCAGAATGACGGGAATATCTTTAAGACTGGCATCTTCACGAAGCATCTTACAAAACATGTGGCCGTTCATTTTAGGCATGACAAAGTCAACCAATACGACAGAAGGCAGATGCTGTTTTGCCAGCTCCAAGCCCTGCTCTCCATCTTCTGCACTAACCACTTCATACCCGTTTTGTGTCAAAACCAACTCGACAAGACGGCGTACAGTGGGGGAATCATCCACCACGAGAATTGTTTTTTTATCGTTAACAGACATGTCGTTCTCTCCTAGTTTCCGAAAAAATAGTCCACCTACTGACGAAGGATATCCATTGCTTTCGCCAAAGATACTTTCATACGGTCAAAAGCATCTGCAAGAAGCTTGATCTCGTCATTGGTTTTAACCTCAAACTGACGGTCAAGTTTGCCGCGACTGATATCTTCAGAAACATCGACAATATGTTCGATCGGACGAACAACACTGCCGACAATAAAACGGTCAACAGCAAACAGTACCAACAGGAAGAACACACTGAACGCCAGAGAGAAATAGGTGATACGGGTAATGGCCTGATCGCGAACGGACTCCAAGGGCACATAAATAAAACGGGCACCAACGACGTCACCTTCGAGATAACCATATCCGGAATGGGAACCATAGGTTTCTACCTGGCTAGGATGGGCAACTTCGGGAGTATCATGACAACTGATACAATCAGATCCAGCAACCAGCGGCTTGGCAACGGCATAAAAGCTGGCACCGTCGCGATCGGCAAACCCTCTCCATTCAGAATATTCACCATCTTCAAAGCCGGTAATAACCTTTTCTTCAAGTTCGCTGGCAAGACTTTCCGGGTTGAGTGGGTTCGGTGAGGCGAAACGGAAGATATATTCAGGGTACTCTTCCTGAATGTAGCGGGCAACCTCCGTAAGCATGAGAACCCCGACACCACTTTCAGGGAAATAGGCATCTTCGGGAACAAGTTCTTCTGCTTTGGGGCGAATAACGTTATGAAGATAACGGGCTGAACTCGACATAACCGCAGCGAACAGGTCAGTCTTTTCTTCCGCCTCACGAATTGCATCTTTACGCAGCACATAGGCACCGCCAGCAATCGTCAGGACGAGTGAAACAAGATAGACAATAGCAAGCATGACAACAACACGCTTACGAATGGACATATTCTTCAGCATAGTTCCCTCCCACAAGTTGCAACTGCCAGGACAGTTTCAAAATGATATGTATAACGAATTACGTATGTTTCGCTTGAAATTCCTGGCGCATGGATTCCGGGATATCAATCAGCAACTGCTCCAGCAATGCTGCATACTCCACCGGATCCATCTGGTCACCACGGACATAACCACTGGTCTTGATAAATTTCTCAACAATCACAACCCCAAGAGGCCCAACAACATCAATGTAATCATTGAGCAGGCGCGTCACAACATCGCCAGGCATTGAGGACGTCACTATATGGCGATCCTCGCTGTTGACATTAGGGGTAGACGCTGCCCCCCCTTCACCGACAAGAATCTGGGTTATAGGAGCATCCAGACGTTTTCTCGGCGCGAAACCTTTGATAAAACTGGCGTCAATCAGTTCTTTACCGGCAATCGCCTCAAGAGTCTGCTCAGGCGACAATGTTCCCAGCTTGATATAAACCGCCTCACCATCTTCAATTGAGATCTTGCACAGGTGAGCCGTATCGGCAAATTTCAAAGCAAGTTGGCCGGTACCCTCAGCGGCGTACTTTCTGAATACCGAAGCCAGGTCCACTAGGCGCCTCCCAGATATTTTTTCACGGCGAGAAGGATTTCAACAGGCTCATAGGGTTTGGTAATGTATTCATCAGCACCCTGCTTTTTGCCCCAGAACTTATCGCTTTCACCTGATTTTGACGTGGTGAGAATAATTGGAATATCTTTAAACTTAGGGTTTTTCTTCAGTGAACGACAGACTTGAAAACCGTTTTTATTCGGCATGATCACGTCGAGAATGATCAAATCAAAAGGCTCTGCCATCGCCTTTTCTTCCGCTTCTTTACCATCAACGGCAGTAACAATATTATGTCCTGTACCCTTGAGTGCATCGAGTAAAAAAGCCATCTCCGTCTTACTATCGTCTGCAACAAGAATCTTAGCCATAGATATCTCCCTAGATCAGTATCTTGGTTCTCTTCGCTCCAGTCGCTTTATGAAGCAAAGAACACACCAACTCACACATAAAGATTAATTAAATAAAAAAACCAACAGAATCAGCAAAGTTCAAACGGCTCTAAACATCGCACCTTCTGCAGCTCCGGTAAAAAACAGACCAGACACCGCCAACAGACGCGATATCACGGACCCATTACGGCGAATAGACTAACATGAATAACGAGATAAAGCTGTGATTTTTTATATAAATCAAATGGCTTATCGCGCCAGGGCTAAAGGAAGGACATAAGAAAAATCATGTAAAATTAATCGTAAAATCACAAAAAAAAAGCACTTGGAAAATACCAAGTGCTTTTTAACGTATTATTATGGTCGGGGCGAGAGGATTTGAACCTCCGACCCCATGCACCCCATGCATGTGCGCTACCAGGCTGCGCTACGCCCCGACGATTAACGATGCGGATTGTCCAGTATTTGGCCAACCAAGTCAAGAGAAATTATTCGATTTTTTCGATCACTGCACCCGCTTGTCAATGACCCGATTTGCCTTGCCCTCATGGCGCGGAATGCTCGAAGGTTCAACCAGCTTTACTTTAGCGCCAACACCGAGCATCGACAACAAACGTTTCTCCAAAAGATCAACAAAAGCATGCTGTTTACGCATTTCGTCAAAGAAGATCCGCTCATTGACCTCCACCTGAACTTCCAGAGTGTCCATCGTTCCAGCACGATCGACGACCAACTGATAGTGCGGCTCACATCCTTCAACCTGGAACAGCACCTCTTCAATCTGGGTTGGAAAGACATTGACCCCTTTGATGATCAACATATCATCAGAACGCCCCATAGTTTTGGCCATGCGAGCGTGAGTACGCCCACACTCACAGGTTTCATAAGACAACCGGGTAATATCCCGAGTACGATAACGGATGATAGGAAACGCCTCCTTGGTGATGCTGGTAAGGACCAGTTCCCCGATAGAGCCCCGCGGCAATACCTCACCCGTCTCGGGATCAATAATTTCGGCTATAAAGTGATCTTCAAAAATATGCATGCCACATTGATGCTGACATTCACCAGCAACCCCAGGTCCCATCACTTCGGAAAGGCCATAATTATCCGTGGCAACAACACCGAGTCGCTGTTCAATCTCGCGTCGCATCTCCTCACTCCACGGTTCACCACCAAACAGACCGACTTTAAGAGAAAGCCTCTTCGGATCAATCCCCTTTTTTTCCATTCGGTCGGCCAGGGTCAACGCATAAGAAGGAGTACAAACCAACGCACTCGAGAGATAATCCTGCATGATCATGATCTGCTTATCGGTATTACCGCTTGAAATCGGGATAACCGAAGCACCTATCTCTTCCGCACCGTAATGCAGACCAAAGGCGCCGGTAAACAGGCCATAGCCAAAGGCAATATGGACAATATCATCCGGTGTCACTCCGGCAGCCGTCATAAAACGAGCCGCAAGTTGCGTCCAGGTTTTAAGGTCATTACGCGTATATCCGACCACAGTGGGCTTACCTGTTGTTCCAGACGATGAATGAATCCTGACAACTTCTCGCATCGGCACAGCAAACATGCCGTAAGGATAATTGAGGCGCAGATCCTCCTTGGTCGTAAACGGAAGTTTGGCCAAATCATCAAGGGTTCGGATATCACTGACTCCAAGGCCAAATGCAGAAAACTTATTCTGATAACAAGGAACATGTTCATTGACACGCTTAAGCGTCTGTTGCAGTCGTGCCAATTGCAGTGCTTCAAGCCTGTCGCGTGACATGCATTCGTTGTCACGGTCCCATATCTTCGGCATCATTTTTTCACAGTCGGACATAATAAAGTCGGGCTACATGGTGTAAACCCGTTCTCCTTCCAAGACACGAACATCATTTTCAAGCAATACCTTGATCGCCGCTTCTGGGTCATCAAAACGGAAGATGATGACGGCATTTTCGCCACAACGCTCAACAAAGGCATACATATACTCGACGTTCACCCCGCCCTTATCGAGCACCTGAAGAATTCCAGCCAACCCTGAAGGACAATCAGGAACCTCAACGGCAACGACAGCCGTTTTGTTCACGGTGAACCCTCTTTCCTTAAGCGCCTGTTTTGCCACATCCGTCTTATCGACAATCAAACGCAAGATGCCGAAATCTGAAGTATCAGCCAGCGACAGAGCACGAATGTTCACACCACTGTCACCCAGAGATTGCGTGACTTCTGCCAAACGACCGGATTTATTCTCAATAAAGATGGAAATCTGTTCTACTTTCATCGTCACCCCCATAAATAGGATTGCAATTAACCTTGTCGGCGATCAATCACCCGTTGCGCCTTGCCCTCACTACGGGCAATGGTTTTTGGTTCAACCAAGCGAACTTTACAGGTAATACCGAGCAGATCTTTAATATCTTTACGGATCTGGGCACTCAGCTCCTGCATCTGTTTGACTTCGTCCGAGAACGTCTCTTCATTGACCTCAACCTGCACCTCAAGACTGTCCAGGTTGTCTTCACGCTCAACGATCAACTGGTAATGGGGAGCCAAACCTTCAATTTGACACAGCACGCTTTCGATCTGTGACGGGAAGACATTGACACCACGGATAATCAGCATATCGTCACTGCGACCACTGAGACGCTCAATGCGCAGATGGGTACGCCCACAAATGCACGGCTCAGAAATAATCCGGGTGATGTCACGGGTGCGGTAGCGAATCAGCGGAATCCCTTCTTTAGTGATGGTGGTCAACACCAGCTCACCTTTCTCACCATGGGGAAGAACTTTGCCGGTCGCCGGATCGATAATCTCGGGGATGAAATGATCCTCCCAGATGTGTAGGCCATGCTGAGCTTCCACGCATTCAATGCCGACGCCAGGCCCCATAATTTCCGACAAACCATAAATATCGATGGCCTTGATACCGAGTTTAGCTTCAATCTCTTCACGCATCGATTCACTCCACGGCTCAGCACCGAGGATTCCGATTCGCAATTTCAAATCGGCGACATTCACCCCTTCTTCCGCCAGGGCCTCGGCGAGATAAAGGCTATAAGACGGCGTACAGGTGATCACCGATGAACCGAAATCCTGCATGATCATGATCTGTTTTTTCGTATTACCGCCCGACATCGGAATGACGGAGGCACCAAGACGTTCCGCACCATAGTGGGCGCCAAGACCGCCGGTAAACAAACCATAACCATAGGCATTATGGATCACATCGCCGCGGGTTGCACCGGAAGCCATAAAGGAACGGGCCATCAACTCCGACCAGGTATCGATATCGCGTTTGGTGTAGCCTACCACCGTCGGTTTACCGGTTGTTCCTGAAGAGGCATGAATCCGCACGATCTGGTCGAGGGGCACGGCAAACAATCCATAGGGGTAATTATCGCGCATATCCTGCTTGAGCGTAAACGGCAGCTGTTGTAAATCATCCAGCGAACGAATATCCGCGGGGGTTATCCCAGCTTTTTTGAAACTTTCACGATAGTACGGCACCATCGCGTAAACCCGTTCAACGGTCTGCTTCAAGCGGGTCAACTGTAAGGCTTCAATCGCCTCGCGGGGGAGAGTTTCGAAATCTTCATTCCAGATCATGCGTCACCTCTTTGTTCAACGTCGATATTCAGGCAGCCTGACGACCGAGCTCAAATGCCCGCAGATTTTCTTCAAGAAATTTTTCCGGAACCATCTTGCGCAGGGCCTGTTCCCACAGTTCCAAAGCCACATCGATTTTTGTCGACAAGGCACCAAGCAGCGCGATGTTCGCCGTACGCGGGTTACCGGCCTCCATCGCCAGAGCCAGTCCGTCAACCACCAGTGACTTCTCCACTTGCTGGCAGATCAGCTCTTCCAAGCCTTCAGGGTAGCGCTCCTGACCGGTAGCTACGGACGGCGGCATCAACTTCAAGTTATTGGTGATCACCGCACCACCTTTTTTCAACAACGGCAGGTTGCGGTAAGTTTCCAGCAATTCGAAACCAAACAGGATGTCCGTCTCCCCTTCCGGAATGATCGGCGAATAGACCTGCTCACCAAAGCGAACATGTGAAGAGACACTGCCGCCACGCTGGGACATGCCGTGAATCTCATTCTTTTTCACATCATAACCCGCCAGCATCAACACTTCGGACAACACTTCACTGGCCAGCAGAGTTCCCTGACCACCAACACCGGCCAACAGGATATTGGTTACCTTAGTCATTGGTCACCTCGCTATAGGCATCAAACTTACACAACTGATCACAGATTCCACAACCAACACACAACAGCTGATTAACATACGCTTTACCACGCTCGCCGGCATCCGGTTGCCATTCAATCGCCGGACAGCCGATTTTCAGACAGGCCTTACAACCGGTACATTTATCCGGATCAATCACCAGCGGCGGTTTACGTTGTCCCACATCACGCTTGATCAGGATGCACGGTGCTTCAGTGATGACAACCGAAGGCTCTTCGCGTTCCATCTCCTCCTTGATCACCTGACGGGTTTCCTCCAGGTTCCACGGATTGACCTTACGCACTGAACGAATACCAACGCTGCGGCACAGTTGCTCCAGATCAACTCGCGCACTGGGATCACCAGCCAGAGTAAAACCGGAAGCGGGATTTTCCTGACGGCCGGTCATGGCGGTAATGCGGTTATCGAGAATAATCAGTGTGGCGGTGGAGCCATTGTAGACCATGTCCATCAAACCGTTGATACCGGTATGCAGGAAGGTGGAATCACCAATCACACCGACAACCTTCTGTTTGTCCGGACCGGTCAGAACTTTATTCAAACCCGAAGCATTACCGACGCTGGCGCCCATACACACACAGGTATCCATAGCCGACAACGGTGGCATAAAGCCCAGAGTGTAACAACCGATATCGCCGGTAACAAACGCCTTAAGCCGGTTCAACGCATAGAAAACACCACGGTGCGGACAACCAGGGCACATATTGGGCGGACGGTTTGGCAGGTCAATGGTGGTCTGGTAGGCTGGTTGAAGTTTTTCCGCAAACAAAGCTTCACGCACCCGACCCGGAGTCAGTTCACCGCAAATGGGCAGACGATCCTTACCAATGACCTCAATCCCCAGGGCACGGATCTGATCCTCAAGGAACTGTTCAAGTTCTTCAACAACATAGAGAGTTTTGAAACGGCTGGCAAAGTCCTTCACCAACTGCACCGGCAACGGATAGACCAGACCAAGTTTCAACACCGATGCATCCGGCAACACTTCACGCGCATATTGATAGGCGACACCGGCAGTGATCACACCAACCTCGGCGCTGCGTTCCTCAATACGATTAAACGACTGACTGCACGACCATTCAGCCATATCCTTCAATCGTTGTTCAACAAACACGTGACGCTTACGCGCGTTACCCGGCAACATAACCAGCTTGGGCGGATTGCGCTCAAGACTCGGCTCAGGCAATCCGGTAACGGGTTCGCCTGTTTCGACAATGGATTTCGAATGAGAGATCCGCGTTGTTGTCCGCAGGAACATGGGCGTGTCAAACTGCTCACTGGCCTCAAATGCAAGACGGGTATACTCAAGCGCTTCCTGACTGTCCGCCGGTTCAAACATCGGCACTTTTGCGGCACGGGCATAGTGACGGCTATCCTGCTCGTCCTGAGACGAATGCAATTCAGGGTCGTCGGCAACGACGAGAACCAGACCGCCACGCACACCGGTATAAGACAGGGTGAACAACGGGTCGGCCGCCACATTGACACCAACATGTTTCATGGTGACCAGGCTGCGGGCACCACCAAAACAGGAACCGATCCCGACTTCAAGGGCGACTTTTTCGTTAGGTGCCCAGGAAGAATCAATTGAGGGGTAATGGGCCGTATTTTCCAAGATTTCGGTACTCGGTGTTCCCGGATAGGCCACCGCCACCTTAACCCCGGCTTCGAACGCCCCACGGGCGATCGCTTCATTTCCAGATAAAATCTCTTTACTCATGTTGTCCTCTCACTCAAGCGTTCGATCCATTCGATCACTGCGAACATTTCAACTAAACGCTGACTATAAGTTAACGTCATTCCTGTTGTCAATCAGCCGGTGATAAAACCGCATGGCGAGAATATTCGGTATAAAATACCCCCTGCATCAACCCGGCATCACTCACGGTCATAACCGAACACTTCAACGAATCGAGCAGACAACACACCAACTCAATTCCAAACACGATCGTTTCCCCTCGCCCGGATTCTATTCCGGGAAGCTTTTCTCTCTCAACACCACTCAAACCCTTGAGCTTATCCGCCAAGGCAGCCAGTTCTGTACGCTTGAGTTTGAAATTTGTGATTTTGTCAGGACAATAGACAGCCATCTGTTGTTGGGTCGCTGCGAGAGTCGTCACCGTCCCAGCGGTGCCGACAACCGCCCAGTCTCGCTGCGTCACCTGGGGCCATAACCCCGCCTGAGTCAGTTCAAAAACAAGCTGCTGGGTAAAATCAGCAACAAGTCGCTCCGGTTCCAAGTGATCGCGCAATGTGACCACACCAATGGGATAACTCGCGTGAAAACACAGTTGCGCATGCGAGACACACACCACCTCCGTACTGGCTCCGCCAACATCAAAAATAACCGCTTTATCGGGTTGCGGCTGAAGAGCCTGAAGTACACCATTGGCCATATACACGGCCTCGCGTTCGCCAGAGAGCACTTCAAGGTGCAGTCCTGTTCTACGTTTCAGCTGACAAATGAAATCGTCGCGATTGGTGGCGACACGCAGAGCTTCGGTCCCGACAATGCGCACTTTTGTCTCGTCGAAGCGGTGTAGGATATGGGCAAAATGTTCCAAAGCAGCCAAGGTTTGAGCCATGGCTGCTTCGGATAATTGTCGGCTTTGGGAGACTCCCGTGCCAAGGTGAGTAACAACATGGTCATAGTGGCGCGTAACCAGTTCCCCATCGATCTCCTGAGCGATCAGCAATCGGACGGTATGGGAACCGACATCAATGACGGCAGCCACTATTTCTTCCCGATGAGCGCTCGCGATACACTGTGGGTATGGTCACCGATTTTTTCAAAATTATGCAACATATCGATAAAAATCAGTCCCGGTGTCACCGAACACTCACCGGTGTTCAAACGTGAAATGTGATTCAAGCGCAGACGCTCTTCCAGATCATCAATCTGATTCTCCATAAACTGGGATTTTTCACCGATGGTCACATCTTTGCGTTCCATGGCTGAATAGACAAAGGCAAGAAAATCGCGTGTTTTCCCGGCAAGGTCATCAAACTCCTCCATTGCCATTTGCGAGAAATTCACCCGCTCTTCCATCTTACGTTCAGCCAGTTCCCATAAGTTTTCACAGTGGTCACCGACTTTTTCCAGATCGTTAACCATATGCATTAAAGAGGAGATCTCTTTAGACAGTTCCTGAGAAATAGGCCGTTGCGAAACCGCGACCAGAAAATCGATGATCTCCTTTTGGAGCAGATCGATCAGATCCTCCTTTTTTCGCAATCCTTCAAGCATCCGCGAATCACGATTACGCATGAACAGCAATGTTTCATCGATACATTCCAGGCACACTTCGGCCATGCGATTTGTTTCTGCGCGTGCCTGACTGATAGCCAGCGGCGGCGTATTGAGAACACGGCTGTCTATGTACTTGAGGTGAAAATCAACTTCGACGTCTTCACCCGGCACCAGCTTGGTGGACAGCTTGGCCAGCACACCAATAATGGGCAGAAAGATGATGACATTGAGAATATTGAAGAGTGTATGGGTGTTGGCAATATGACGGGCAATGTACGGTTTATCCCCGACCATGCCACCGAGACTGGCGGCCTGTTGTTGGGTGGTAATAACAAAATCGGCGTTTCCGGGTGTCAGCCACTCGATAAACGCCGTAAAATAGGGAAACAGGATCAACATGTACGCCACACCAATTACGTTAAACAAAAAGTGTGACATGGCCGTTCGTCGCGCGGCGACATTGGTTCCGATGGCCGCCAGATTGGCGGTAATCGTTGTGCCGATATTTTCGCCGAGAATCAGGGCCATACTGCCCTCAAAAGTCAGCAGACCGCTGGTCGCCAGGGCCAGAGTGATGCCGATGGTGGCACTGCTGCTCTGGACGATCACCGTTAAAATAGCTCCCACGGCCACCGCTAACAGATGATTGTCACCAACCAGAGTAAAGATATGGCGGAACTCTTCACTGGTTTTGACCGGGTCAAAAGCGTGCTTCATGACCGACAAACCATAGAACAGGATGCCAAAACCAAGAATGATTTCGCCGATATAAACCCAGTTTTTTCGTTTGGAAAACAGCTTCATGCCGACACCGATTCCGATGGCCGGCAACGCGAACTTGGTAATTTTGAAGGCAATCAACTGCGCCGTAACTGTGGTGCCGACATTGGCACCAAGGACAACACCAATAGCTTGAACAAGAGACATCAAGCCGGCATTGACAAAACCGACCACCATAACGGTGGTTGCACTTGACGATTGGATAATCGCGGTAACAGCCAGTCCGACGAAGGCCGCGACATAGCGATTGTTGGTGAGGGCCGCAAGAATCTTGCGCATCCGGTTACCGGCAACCTTTTGCAGTCCTTCCGACATGATTTTCATGCCAAACAGGAACAGGCCCAGGCCGCCCATCAATCCAAATAACAAGCTCTGGCTCAACAACGCCGACATATCAACCTCCACAGACCGCCTGCTGATACCAGTCGCTACGGTCGTATAATCCGCATTGCCGCTACAGCGCCAGGCAGATCAAACATTGGTTAGATTCTGATGAGACTTGGAATAAAAACGTTGCGAATATAACTGAGGAGCTACCGTTTGACAACCGCAAAAGGGTCAAAATTCATGAACCGTGGCCACTGGGTTAAACCGGCAAGCGTATACACCATAAAGTTCGTCAGGAACGGTGACTTTCGATAAAATCGGCCAGTGAGTTCATCGTGTCGAGAGCTTCACGGCCAGACTCCTCACCACCGATGCGAATATCGTAATGACGCTGGATAGCCACGACAATTTCGACAGCATCAAGTGAATCGAGTCCCAGCGGTGAATCAGGACCAATCAATGAGACCCGCGGATCGATCAATTCAGGGTAGTCTTCCTGGATATGACAGGATTCAATAATGAGATCTTGCAATTCACGGTATAGTTGTTCACGACTCATGGCAGGTCCTCCCAAATAAATTCAACAACGCCGACGCAAACCGCGCCAGGCTAAAACACAACAGATTGAAAAACAGAGCAATAAACGTAACAAATAGGGCCAGGTCTCAACGAGACTCCCGCCACGCAACACAAGAATCTGCATCGCTTCCATCCCCCACCCTAATGGCGAAACAGCACTGACCGTTTGCATCACTTCCGGCATCAGATAAACCGGAATCATAATGCCTCCCAAGGCGGCAAAAATAACAATCGTCACGGCAGCCGTCAAACTGGCCTGTTGGCTGCTGCGCGCATAGACGCCAAGCAACAGGCCAAAGCCACACGCCGTCAGAGCCACGCATAAACTGATCACCAACAAACCCGGCACCTGACCGTGCAGATCCAGCTGATCCGTCCCCAACAGCGGCAACACAGTACGACCAAACGACAGCATCAGCACAAACTGAACCAGGCTGATCATCAGATAGGCAATCACCCGGCCGATCAAGAGCGACAAAGCACAGCCGGGGACAAGTTGCAGCCGGATAAACACCCCTTGGGCTCGTTCTTGTAACATCACCGTGGATAACGGCAAAATAATAAAGAACAAGCCAAAAATCGACCAGGCCGGGACATTATGCTGAATGGATGTCGGCATGGTAAAATGATCGCCACTCGCCAACGGAGTCACCGGCAGCCCATCATGGTTATCGCCATTCAGCTGCAATTCCAGCGGATGCTGCGCCAGAGCCTGAGCAAACATGGGTCCCAACTCCTGCGCGACGTAATGCTCAACCTTTTTGGGCAGGTAATGCTGGAATGATTGCAGACGCAATTCGGCAAGGCGGCGTTGAGCAACTTGTTGGACCAAACCGGTCAGACCGGAACGAAGCCCGCCCTGAACTGCCGGATCGAAGGAGTAATGCACCGAGGGCATGGTCGTTTGCGGCAACGACGCTGACGGAAAAAGTGCTCCACGGACTTGAGAATCCAGGGCCTGCTGCAACGCATCGCTCAGTCCCGGCGCCAGATAGATGCCGAGTTGATAGTCACCGCAAGCCACCTGTTGCTGCACCTGAGCAAATGAGCGCTCGTCACCAACAACGACAAGATGCACATCGCCCTGCTGGCGTAACTGGGCAATCAGCCAGGGACCAAAGGTTGACTGATCATGATCAACCACCAGCACTTCAACTGCGGCAGCTCCTGAGGTTTTGAGAATATTATCCTGCACCAGGCAGACAACCAACACCAGTGCCACCGGCATGATAAATAATACCGCTAATCCACCGCGGTCACGGCGCAACAGTTGCAGTTCTTTGACGATCACCGCCCACAATGGCCACAACATATCAGTCCCTCAAGTGCTTGCCGGTCAATTTGAGAAACAGATCCTCAAGGTGGTCACATTCCGGGTGGGCAGCAAGAAGTGAATCGACGCTACCGGACACCACTTCACGCCCCTCATCAATGACCACCACACGCTGGCACAATTGACTGACCTCTTCCATATAATGGGTGGTGTAGACCATCGTCATGCCATTTTTATTAAGGTGACGCAGATTAGTCAGAATCTGGTGGCGGGACTGAGCATCAATGCCGACAGTCGGTTCATCGAGAAATAAAATTCGTGGCCGGTGAATGATTCCGGCGGCCAGATTGGCACGTCGCTTCATACCGCCGGAGAAAGTATCAATACACCGCCCGGTAAATGCCTCAAGCCCGGTCACATCGACACACCACTCAAGGGCCTGATCAAGTGTTCGGCCTTTCAAACCGTACAAACGTCCCCAGAAGCGCAGATTCTCCGCCAGAGTCAGACTCGGATACAACGCCAAATCTTGCGGGACCATACCGATCAGCCGGCGCACGTTTTGGGGTGCACTCACTGCATCCACACCATCAAGACACAATGTGCCGCGATCCGGGCGCATCAGCGTCGACAACATGGAGATGGTGGTGGTTTTACCCGCACCGTTGGGGCCGAGCAGACCGATCAACTCGCCCGGCTGCAACACCAGATCAATGCCGTCAACAGCCGGTCGTTGCTGGCCGTGATAGCATTTCACCAGGGCTGTTGCCTCTAAAACCGGACGGGTCATCCCTGCTTCAACTTTCGTTGCAGGTCTTTCATCACACCACGTAAATCACGGAAGAAGGGTTCTTCGAC
>PKUE01000113.1 GCA_002869685.1 Desulfuromonas sp. | reverse complement strand
TGGCAATCCTCTTCGTCGTGCGGTTCCATGGCGTGATAGAAGATCCCCGCCGCGCGTGCCTGGCGCAAGAAGCCCATGGTGGCATCGTCGGCCAGCAGGATGATTTTCAGGTTCTTCTGCAGATAGCGAAAAATCGGGATCACGTCCAGAACGCAGCTGCCTTCGAAGGTCTTACCCAACAGCATAACCGCCGCATCTTCCTCGCGTAACACTTCAATCGCTTCGGCCAGGGTCGCCACCGGTTTGGCACTGCAGCCAACCTGTTCAACACACTGTTGCAGAGCGGCACTTTCGGCGGGAGACTGATAGGCAATGATTACCGGTAACATGGGGCGCTCTCCTGTGTGGGAGGCGATGCCCCGGCTTCAAGCCGGGGCATCCATCATAAAGCGTGCGACTAGTGAGATTTTTGCTCGGCATGCTCTTTGGGGCTGGCAACGGCTTTGACGATGCCCAGCATGACCAGAACCGCCGGAACCAGTTGCGCCACGACAATCAGGGCACAGAAGCCGAGAAACGCCCAAACCAGAAAACCACTGTTATCTACGCGCCCCGCAGTTGTTGCGGCAAAAGAAGAAGTGGAAGCAAGTAAGGTCAACAGAGCGGTCAGAGTGATGTTTTTCAGTGCTTTCATGGTTTGGTTTCCTTTCGTTATACGTGTGGAGTGTTTCACAGTTACATTCAATAAAATGGCAATTAAGCGCTGTGCTTATGGCTGTGGTCGTCAGAAGAACTCAGAACGCCTTTAACCATACCGAAACCCATGACCAGGGCCGGGATCAGTTGGCCGACCACGATCAGGCCGATGAAGCCGAGGAACAGCCAAGTCAGAAGACCACTGTTTTCAGTTTGCTGACCGGCAAAAGCGGGTACGGCGGCGATGGCGAGAATGATCAGGCTGGTGGCGATTTTCTTGAGAGCTTTCATGATGTCCTCCTGTGGTGCTGCATGTATGCTGTATGTCATGTCAATGTACGTTGCGTGATGTTCTTGCCTTTCTGATATAGCGAGAGATGTGCCAAGTTTTAAAAATAATTTCTTTTGCTCCGTAAATATCTGTATTTATTGGATTTTAACAAGCACAACGGGATGGATTTGCCCAGACCATCAGCCTGCGACTGTATATAAAAGCTATGCATCTCAGCACTTTCTCATCTTTTAAAACACCCTTCTCAACCGCACTTATCTTTGTATTTTCAGATAGTTAAACAGTGCATAGCAAACTCATACGCTGAAAATAACTTTTATATTTTTTTGTTATGCAGCTTTTTTTGCCAGAAACTTCCCTTTTCTTGATCTAGATCAAATACCTGACCGTTTTATTCCTCTATTCTCTTTTTCAACACAACCACCCCTCGTACCCATAGGAAGCTAAGCGATGAAACGCATTCTGGAATTTTTTGGTTTTAATCTTCAATCACCCTCTTCGACTGAAAGGACTCAATCCATGGACAACATGTTTTGCTATCAATGCGAACAAGCCGCCAACGGCGGTTGCTCTAAAATCGGTGTCTGCGGCAAGCAACCCGAAGTTGCCGCTCTCCAGGACCTGCTGGTCTATGCTCTGAAAGGGATTGCTTTCTGGGCAGACAAAGCCCGCGCCAACGGTAAGAAAGATACCGAGATTGATCGCTTCATGCTGGACGGTCTGTTCACCACCGTCACCAACGTTGACTTCGATGCCGATGTGATTGAAGAGATGGTACGCAAAGCGGCGGCTCTTAAAGATAAGGCGGCAGCACTGGCCGGTCCGATTACTGGCGACCTTCCCGAGGCGGCACTGTGGCAACCCGCCAAGACCCAAACCGACCTGATCGCTCAGGCTGCCGAGCATGGCGTCAAAGATGCCGCCATTGATGCCGATGTTCATTCAACGCAACAGATTTTGATCTACGGCATGAAAGGCTATGCCGCCTATGCCCATCATGCACTGGTGATCGGCCTTGAAGAAGATGAAATCTACGCCTTTACCCATCGTGCTCTGGCCGCCACCCTCGATAAATCACTCGGTCTGATGGATTTCGTCAACCTGTGCATGGAATGTGGCCGGATCAATTTTGTCACCATGCAGCTGCTCGACAAAGCCAACACCGACAACTACGGCCATCCAGTTCCAACCCCGGTCAACCTTGGCACCAAGGCGGGTAAAGCGATTCTGGTGTCCGGTCATGATCTGCGCATGCTCGAAGAACTGCTCAAGCAAACCGAAGGTAAAGGGATCAACATTTACACCCATGGCGAAATGCTGCCTGCCCACGGTTACCCTGAACTGAAAAAATACAGCCACCTGGCTGGCAACTTCGGCGGTGCCTGGCAAGACCAGGCCAAGGAGTTTGCCACCTTCCCCGGTGCCATCATCTTCAACACCAACTGCATCCAGAAACCGGCGGAATCCTACAAAGACCGTCTGTTCACCTGGGGTCTGGTGGAGTGGCCTGACGTGCCGCACATCGACGGTTGGGATTTCTCGGCGGTCATCGACAAAGCCCAGGCGTGTGCCGGTTTTGATGACGCCCCCGGCAAAGAGATTCTCGTCGGCTTCGGTCACAATGCGGTGATGAGTGTAGCGGATAAAGTGATTGAGGCAGTGAAAGCGGGCGACATTCGCCACTTCTTCCTCGTCGGCGGCTGCGACGGCGCCAAAACCGGGCGTAACTACTACACCGAATTTGCCGAAAAAGTGCCGGAAGATTGTGTCATCCTCACTCTGGCCTGCGGCAAGTACCGCTTCAACAAACTCGACTTCGGCGATATCGGCGGCATTCCGCGCCTGCTCGACATCGGTCAGTGCAACGATGCCTACAGCGCGATTCAGATCGCCGTGGCTCTGGCTGGTGCCTTCGAATGCGACGTCAACGATCTGCCGCTGTCGATGATTCTGTCCTGGTACGAGCAAAAGGCCGTCGCCATTCTGCTGACCCTGCTCCACCTCGGCATCAAAAACATCAAACTGGGTCCGACGCTGCCGGCATTTATTACCCCCAATGTGCTTAACTTCCTGGTCGAGAACTTCAACATCGGTCCGATCACCACGGCCGAACAGGATCTGGAGCAGATTCTCGGTTAACCTTCCTTTCCTTGAATCTCTCCAAGGCCGACCCGCACCCCCGCGGGTCGGCCTTTTTTTATCTGTAATCTCAAGATATTGTGCTTTGTCAGTTTGACTCGGTGGCCAATTAAACGTGAACTTTTCTTCCCCGTTGCGCTTAAAGCATGGAAAAAAAGTGAATCTATGTTAGAAAAACATGCAAGCCCTAACACAAACCTAACACAACGTCTCTATACAAGCGGACGACCATTAAAGGCACGTTGAAAGGCTGAGTGGCATCGTGTATTTTTCACCACATCAAATCTGCTTTTTTCACACCGGGACAGGCACTTACGCCAGCCCGGTTTTTTGCGTTACACGGCCTTTCTTTCCCCCATTTCCCCCTGTTTTCCGTTTCAGGAAAGGATGATCACGCCCCATGGGAACTGAATTTTTTATGATCGGAGTTGGAATCCTGATCGCCATTGCCATTTTTGACATTATGGTTGGCGTCAGCAACGATGCTGTTAACTTTCTGAACTCGTCGATCGGCTCCGGCGTCGCCACACGCCGCACCATCATGATCATTGCCAGCCTTGGCATCATGGCCGGTGTCACCTTCTCCAGCGGCATGATGGAAGTTGCCCGCAAAGGGATCTTCCATCCCGAATTCTTCACCATGCCGGAACTGCTGACGGTTTTCCTCGCCGTCATGATCACCGACATCATTCTGCTCGACCTGTTCAACACCTACGGCATGCCGACCTCGACCACAGTATCGATCGTTTTCGAGCTGCTGGGGGCCGCTGTCGCCGTATCGCTGCTCAAAATTCTCTCTGCCGGAGACAGCCTGGCGACGATTGTCACCTACATCAATTCCGCCAAAGCCATCACTATCATCATGGGGATTCTGTTGTCCGTGGCCGTATCGTTTGTCTGCGGTGCCGTGGCCCAGTTGCTGACCCGGCTGCTGTTCACCTTCGATTACCGTCAACGGATTAAACGTTATGGCGCCTTGTGGGGCGGCATGGCCTTAACCTCCATCACCTACTTCATCCTGGTGAAAGGTGCCAAAGGGGCCTCGTTCATGACGGCGGAAAATATCGCCTGGATCAAGGGCAACACCCTGCTGCTCATCGGCATTATCTTTGTCGCTTGCGTGGTGATCCTGCAAGTCCTGCTGCTGATGCGCGTCAACATCCTCAAGCCCATCGTGCTCATCGGCACCTTCGCCCTGGCGATGGCATTTGCCGCCAACGACCTGGTGAACTTCATCGGTGTTCCACTGGCGGGTCTGCACGCCTTTAAAGCCGCCATGGCCAGCGCCGATCCAATGACGGCAACCATGGGTGCCCTGGGCCAAAAAGTCCGCTCAGAAACCCTTTATCTGCTGGCGGCCGGGGTGATCATGGTATTGACCATCTGGCTGTCGCGCAAAGCACGCAGCGTCACCGAAACCGAGATCAGCCTCAGCCAACAGGATGAAGGCGCTGAGCGATTTGAGTCCATTGCCTTATCGCGGGCCATTGTCCGGCTGGTATTGCATATTTTCGACACCGCCAAACTGGTCGTTCCCAAACCGATCCGTCAGTTGATCAGCCGCCGCCTTGATCCGACAGCCGCACCGCTGCCTTCCGAAGGGGGCACGACAGCCTCATTCGACCTGCTGCGTGCCTCGGTTAACCTGATGATGGCCAGTGCCGTCGTCTCTTACGCCACCGCCAACAAACTGCCACTGTCCACCACCTATGTCACTTTTATGGTCGCCATGGGCAGTTCGTTTGCCGACCAGGCCTGGGGTCGTGAGAGTGCCGTCTATCGCATCACCGGCGTTCTCACCGTTATCGGTGGCTGGTTCATGACCGCCGTGATCGCCTTCACCTGCGCCGCCGCCTTTGCCACCGTGATTTTTTACGGTCAGGGTTTCGGCGTGATCTTCCTCATTCTGCTGGCAGCGGGCCTGATCTACAATGCCCACTGCAAACACCGTGAGATCAGTGGCGAAGCCCAAAAAGAACAGATTTTCAACCTGAAGTCGGTTGAGGAGCCGCACACCGCCATCGAAACCACCTTCGAGCACATGGGGGTATTACTGCACGAAATCCGCAGCTCTCTCGATGAAACGCTGGATGCCCTGTTCCGCGAAAATCCTGATCGTCTGCGGATCCAACGCAAGCGGGTGAAAAAGATCCAGCGCTGGTCCAATGTCATCAGCGCCAACGTGTTCAAAGCCATGCGCGTACTCAGTCAGACCGGACTGGCGGTTTCCAACAAATATCCGCAGACCATCCGGCGCATGCAGAAGCTTTCTGACGGCCAGCGCGACATTGTTCTGCGCTCTTACCGTCATGTCGGCAATCACCACAAAGGCTTGCTGCCGGTACAGATCGAAGAACTGCAGCAGGTCCAGAAGATGCTGAACAGTATCCTGCTTGAGGTGGAAGAAACCTTCCAGCGCCAGCATACTGCCGACCTCGACGGTCTGCGCAAAAAGGATGCGGAGTTACGCGCCCTGGCCGCAACCCTTGATGATCGTCAGGCCGTGCGAATTCACGACAACACCTCGAAAACTCGCTTGAGCATCCTTTACTACGCCATCGTTGGCAACGCGATGATGCTCTCCAAGCAAAACCTCGAACTGCTGGAAATCTTTGATCAATCGTTTGGCAAGATCGACTGACCCAGCCGTTTCACCAACCATCAAAAGGCCCGCATCATCCGATGCGGGCCTTTTTTATTCACGCCTTCGCTGTGTTGAAGGCAATTAGTAAATCATTGACACAATTGGCCGGCAAGGCGATAGTGAGCGCTCCATTATGAATGGATTGCCATATTTTATCGTTTAGTCGAACGACGCCTGTGCGGGTGTTCCACGGCGCGGATAAGAAAGACAAACGGTCGGTTATGACGGGATGAATTTGACCACTATGAATGTTGTTGAGGAGTTGCGTATGAAAACGGTTTTCCTGATCACCTTTGTAAGTCTCTGTTGCTTTGTCTGTGGCGCGTCCGCAAATACGTTTGAATACAAAGATGTGAGCGACTTCCCTCTTCTCCACGAATTTTCTAGCATTGAGGATTTTGAAAATTTCTACGGCGACTACACCCAAAGCTGTCTCGATAATTCCTATGGCGGTTCACGCGGTATCCCCTGCTTTATCAGCTATGAAATGTGGGATCGGGAATTGAACTATTACTATCAGAGACTCGCCAGTGTTTTGGATAAAGAAGGACGAACGGCCCTGAAAGAATCGCAAAAAGCGTGGCTCAAAGAACGCGATCTGAGCATTGAATTCAACACGTTGCTTCTCAACAACAAGTATTCCGAGCGCCCAGGGACCATGTTTTTATTGATGAGAGCGGGCGATGCTGAAGATCTCAGCTACGACATGGTCAAGCAACGCGCCTTACAACTGAAAAAATGGCTGGCGTTTTGTTCAAAAGATTAAACAACAACACAAAGAGCGAATGGACGTTGAATTCGACAACAATGCCGCACAGGGAAAGCTCGCCGCAAGAATCCCTCATGCAAAATAAGGGAGATGGATGATGGAACAGGAATATGCTGGATTTTGGCTGCGCAGTTTTGCCACCCTGATAGATATGGTGATCCTGTCCATCGTGACGGGGATTCCATTGACCATCATCTATGGCCAGGACTACTGGCGTGACCAACAGATGATTCACGGCTTTTGGCAAGTGATGATCAGTTATGTGTTTCCTTTGCTGGCGACAATCTGGTTTTGGCGTCGCTATCGCGGTACGCCGGGCAAGATGGCGTTCCGGTTGAATGTTGTTGATGCCAAAACGGGTGAAGCGCTGACGGTGCGCCAATCCGTCATGAGAAACATTGGCTATGTCGTCTCTGCCCTGCCGATGATGCTGGGTTATATCTGGGTTGGTGTTGACCGGCGCAAGCAAGGCTTTCACGATAAAATGGCGGGTTCTGTGGTTATTCGCACATTGGGTAAAGAACCAGTGAGGTTTGAAAAGTAAACGTGTGTTGACGTTTTGCCCCCTTTTGTCGACGCAAAATGTGGCCCGACGAGCGGGCGCGGCAGCCCGCGTCATGTGGGTACCAACATCGCGAACGGATGAACTTTGCTAGCGCGATTTGTTTTGAATGATGAACC
>PKUE01000112.1 GCA_002869685.1 Desulfuromonas sp. | reverse complement strand
TTTATTAATAAATTCAATCACTTTACATTTGCGATACAAAAAACACCCCGGTTGCGTCCGGGGCATAAGCCCTTGTTTGCAACCGGGGTGCGAATTTTGCCCCGCTTCTTTGGACTGATTCAAACCATCGGCAGCGTGATTACCACTTCCAAACCACCGCCAGCGGCATTACGCGCTGTGATGGTGCCGCCATGGCGGCGAATGGCCCGATCGGCAATAGCCAGACCGATACCAGTCCCGCCGGAACGACGCTCGCGGGCGTCATCAACGCGGTAAAAAGGCTGAAAGATCTTCTCCACGGCCGCCTCAGGCACACCGGGGCCATGACCGCGGACCGCGATGGTCACCCGTTGATTTTCCGCCTGGGTCACAGCCACCTGCACAACAGTGTCTTCCGCGCTGTAACGCACGGCATTGCGCAGAATGTTTTCGATGGCTCCGGCGAGCAGCTTTTCCGCCCCCTTGATCACCAGGCTGTCAAAGGCGTCAACCTCAACCCGAACCTGTCGACTGTGCGCCTCAAAGTTGGCATCGGCAACCAGTTCTGACAGCAGATTGGCCAGATCAATCCGTTCGTCAAGGGGCACCACGGCGGTTTCCAACTGATTTAAACTCAACAACTGGCCGATCATCTCGTTGAGGCGTTCTGACTCGCGCTCAATACGGTCGAGTGCCGACGTGGCGCCTTCACCGGAACGCTGACGGGCCAGTTCAAGAGCGACATTAAGCCGGGCCAGCGGCGAGCGCAGTTCGTGAGAGATATCGCGTTGCAGACGCTGTTGAGATTCAACCTGCTGTTCGATACGCTCGGCCATGGCGTCAAAATCATCGGCCAGTTCTTTGATCTCACTGCGTCCGGAAATGGCACCGCCCACCCGCACTGACAGATTGCCGGTGGCAAACTGCTGGGCGGCATTGCGTAGCGTCTGGATCGGCGAGGTCAGCGAGCGGGCCAACCACCAGCACACCAATCCGCCAACCAGCAGAAACACGCCAAGGAAAATCAGTGAGCCGGGCCGGAACAGGCGGTCACGCCCAGGCGGTGGCGGCAGGCGCAACTGGACAACAAACACGGCAGGACGCTGCAGGTGATCGACAAAAGGCTGGGCAAAAAACACATCGCGATTGCGATGTTTGATGATCAATTTTTTTTCGGCCAACACCTGACGGGCCAAGGCCGGAATGTTGCGCTTCATGGGGCGGGGAAACAGCGGCTGTCCGTCTTCACCGATAATAAACATTTTTGCATTACGGTTACGCCGGCTTTGCACATAGTGTTTCCAACCGTCAACCCCGTCACGGTCGAGAACCCGGTGGGCATCTTGCGCATAGGAGGCAACGGCACGGTCGGCAAAATTAGGGTCGGGAAACATCCCTTCCGGTGGATGATTGATATAGGCGAGCACGGCCATAATGCCCCCGGCCAATGTGACCGTCAGCCAGAAGCTGAGAAATATGCGCATGTACAAACGTTGCATGGCCTTTTCACCTAACCGCTGAGTGCAGCGACATATTGATAGCCGACTCCGCGGATGGTTTTGATCCGCTCGTGGCCATCCGGCGACGGCCCCAGTTTCTTGCGCACGCTGCTAATATGTACATCAATACTGCGATCGTAGGGCGACAAATGACGACCGAGCACCTGCTTCACCAGTTCTTCGCGACTGACCACCTGACCGGCATTGGCCAACAGCACGTGCAGCAGGGAAAATTCCACCGAGGTGAGAACCACTTCCCCCTCGCGACTGCGCACCTGGCGACAACTGGGATTGAGGCTGAGATCTCCGACCTGCAAAGCTGAGCCGACCGCCGTGCGCGCCTCGGTTCGCCGTTGAATAGCCCGGATGCGTGCGATCAATTCGCGGGGGTTAAACGGCTTGGGCAGATAATCATCCGCTCCCATCTCCAACCCGACAATCCGGTCGATATCCTCGCCGCGTGCCGTGAGCATAATCACCGCAACTTCGCTGTGCTGGCGCAGATGGCGCAGCACATCAAAACCGTTCATCCCCGGCAGCATGACATCGAGAATCACCAGATCGTAGGCGTCCATGGCGTGCTGCGCCCCTTCGGTCCCGGTGTGAACACAGGCGACCTGAAAACCTTCGGTGTTGAGATAATCCGTCAGCAATTCACACAGTTCACTGTCATCATCAATAATCAGAATTTTTTCCATGACCGTTCCCGTTGGGCAAAAACATTCCTGACCAGTTTAAAGCAACCCGTTCCGACACGGCGTAAAGAAATGTAAAATGAACAATAATAAAATTTTACAGCAAAACCCCGCAATATGTGGCTCTTTAATATTCTCTGAACATGAAAAATGATATGCTGGCAGGGTTTAACTTCTCCATGTAGAGGATTTACTGATGAGACCATATGTAACATTACTTTTAACAATATTGACTGGCCTGATCTGCGTTTTTGCCAGTGGCTGCAATCCGTTTACACCGGCACTGCGCGACCCGCATCCCGCTCCGTTGCCCGCCACCTACAGCCTATATTCGCAGCAGGCAGCGCAACCCGACACCCGCTGGTGGCAACAGCTTGGCGGCGAGGAGCTGGATCAGCTGATGGCTACCGCGTTCAGCGGCAATTTCACCCTGCGCCAAGCCTGGTCACGAGTGGAGCAAGCCCGCGCTACCACCATCATCACCAACAGCAGCCTGTGGCCGAGTCTCGACTACGACGGCAGCGCCAGCCATCAGCACCGTTATCAAAACGACCAGCGCACCCGGACGGAGAACTACGCTCTGGGGCTGGCAAGCAGTTACGAACTCGACCTGTGGGGACGTCTTCAGGCTGAAACAACCGCCCAGAGTCGCGAGCAACAGGCCACCGAAGAGGATTGGCTGACTGCCCGCATCACCCTGAGCAGCGAGATTGCCGGCAACTGGATCAACAGCGTCGCCCTGCACCAGCAATATGCCATCATCGCCCAGCAGATCACGACGGCACGCCACATCGTTGAACTCACCCAACTGCGCTATCTTAAAGGGCAGGCCACTCGCAGTGATCTGGTGGAACGGCAACAGGAACTCCACGGCTTTGAACAAACCCGTCTGGAGTTGGAACAGAACCTGAGCCAATACCGCTACGACCTGTGTCTGCTCAGTGGTCTGCCACCGGGAGCCGACCTCATCGTCAACCGGCAACAACTCCCCGAACTAACGCCACTGCCGCCACTGGGGGTTCCTGCGGACCTGCTGGCTCAGCGCCCGGATATCCGTGCGGCAGGACTGCGCCTGAACAAGGGGGACTGGCTGGTTGCCGCGGCCCGTGCCGATCGACTGCCCGCGCTGAAGTTGACTGCCGATGCCGGTTACAGCAGCAGCCGGTTTGCTGACCTGTTTGACAATTGGCTGGCCAACCTTGCCGCCAGCATCAGCGGACCGATTTTCGATGCCGGTGCCCGCCGTGCCGAAGTGGCCAAAGCGCGCGCCGAAGCCGACGGATTGCTGGCCGCCTACGAGGAGACGGTTATCACGGCGGTCAACGAGGTAGAAAGTGCTCTGCTTGATGAGGAGAAAATCGGTGAGCAGCTTAACGCCATCGACCTGCAACTGGAGCGCCGCCGCCAGTCGCTCGACAATGCCCGTATCCGTTACCTGCAGGGAGACGATGATTATCTTTCCTATCTGATCGTCAAATTGTCGGTCGATACCCTGCACCGCGAGCGGGTCCAGAAGCAGCGCGACAAATTGCTGGCCCGGGTAGCCCTGCACCGCGCCCTCGGCGGCACCACAACGGACACTCAAAATACTTTGCGTTAATTTTCCATAAAGGATCGATTTTATGATGGACAACCTGCCGGATCACCAAGCCGTCTCCACCCCCACTCCCCGCAAACGGGTGTGGCTGCGTGTTCTGATTATCGTCGCCATACTGGCCGTCAGCTTTTTTGCGTCCAGCTACCTGATCAAAACAGCTCCCAAGGCCGAGAAAAAGGCCAAGGTTAAAAAACCGGTACTGGTATCGGTGATGCCTGCCGATCCACAGAGCCACCAGGTCACCATTACCGCCTCCGGTCAAGTGGTCGCCTCCCGCCAGGTTGATCTGCAGGCCCAGGTTTCCGGTCAGGTGATTCACCTCAATGACAACTTCGACCTCGGCAAACGACTGGCCAAGGGACAGGAACTGCTGTCGCTGGATCCGGTTGATTATCAGGTGGCCCTGGCCGAACGGGAAGCGGCTCTGGCCGATGCCCGTTACGCCCTGCAGATCGAACAGGGCCTGCAACAGGTGGCTAAGCGGGAATGGCAACTGTTCGCCCTGGAACAAAACGCTCCGAGTACCACTCCACCCTCTCTGGCGTTGCGCGAACCCCATCTGAAAAAAGCCGAAGCGACCATTCGCGCCGCTGAAGCGGGGGTGGAAAAAGCGCGAATCGACCTACAACGCACCACCATCACCACCCCGTTTGATGCGCTGGTGATTGAAAAAACCGTTGATCTCGGCAGCCAGCTCAGCGCCCAGTCCACAGTGGCAACTCTGGCCGCCACTGATGAGTTCTGGGTAGAACTGTCCGTGCCCATGCTGGCCCTGAAATGGATCGAAATCCCCGACTATAACGCGACTCAAGGCTCCGAGGTTGCCATTACCACGGCTGCCGGAACCCGCACGGGAGTGGTATTGCGGCTGCTGGCTGACCTGGAAACTCAGGGGCGCATGGCGCGTCTTCTGATCCGTGTCAGCGATCCGCTCGATCTCCAGCATCCCGTCGCGCAACGCACCCCCTTGCTGCTTGGCGACTATGTTGAAGTCGCCATCCTTGGCCGCACTCTGGCCGACGCCATCAAGGTGCCACGCGAAATCATCCATGAAAATCGCGAGTTGTGGTTGGCCAATGACAACACCCTGCATATTCGCCCCGTAGAGATTGCCTGGCGCGACAAAGACTATTTTTATCTGACCTCCGGTTTTGAGCCGGGAGATCAGATTATCACCAGCGATCTGGCTGCACCGGTGGAAGGACTCGTGTTACGCCTCGATCAGCCCACCACTCACCACAACGATGAGGTCAGCAAATGAGTGAACTGCCTCATCATCCCGGTGGCGAGCGGGGCCCCATTGCCTGGATGGCCGGCAACTCGGTGGCATCCAACCTGCTGATGCTGATCCTGATGATCGGTGGCCTTCTGATCGCCACTCAGATCAAGCAGGAGGTGTTCCCCGAATTTGACACCGATATTGTTACGGTAACCGTTGTCTACCCCGGAGCCAGCCCCGAAGAGGTGGAACAGGGCATCATCCTCGCCGTCGAAGAAGCGGTGCAGGGTCTGGATGGTGTTGATGAAGTCACCTCCAGCGCTCAGGAAGGGGTGGGTGTGGTCACCGTTGAACTGCTGCTCGGGGCCGACCTGCAGAAACTGGCGCGCGATATCGAAAGCGAAGTGGATCGCATCAGCACCTTTCCCGATGACGCGGAGGAACCGGAAGTCGAGATCGAAAGCCGCAAACGTGACGTGGTGTCCATTGTCGTGTTCGGCGATCAGGCGGAACTGACCCTGCGCAATGTCGCCGAGCAATTGCGCGACTTTCTGCTGCAGGATAAAAATATCACCCAGGTAGAACTGGAAGACGTTCCCGACCTGGAGATCTCCATCGAAGTTCCGCAACAGAATCTGCGCCGCTACGGCCTGACACTGGGGGAGATCGCCAGTCGTCTTGAAGCCGCGTCCCTTGACCTGCCCGGTGGCGGCATCAAGACCGAAGCCGGAGAAATTCTGGTGCGCATGAAGGAACGCCGCGACACGGCCGACCAGTTTGCCACCCTGCCCGTGGTCAGCAACAACGACGGCAGCATTGTTCGCCTTGGCGACATGGCCACCATCAAAGACGGTTTTGAGGATACGGATTATTACGCCATCTACAACGGCAAACCGGCGCTGATGATTGAGATTTATCGCATCGGTGAACAAACGCCGATCGATGTTGCCAACGCCGTGTTCGCCCAGATGGAAGCCTTTGAGGAATACCTGCCACCCGGCATTGAACTGGCCGTGGTCAAGGATCGCTCGGAGATCTTCAAACAGCGCGCGGACCTGTTATCGCGCAATGCGTTTCTCGGTCTGGCTCTGGTGCTGGTGTTACTGAGTGTGTTCCTCGAAGCACGACTGGCGTTCTGGGTCACCATGGGCATTCCGATTTCGTTCCTCGGCGCATTTCTGATGATGGCCATGGCCGGAGTCAGCATCAACATGGTGTCGATGTTCGCCTTTATTATCGCGCTCGGTATCGTCGTCGACGACGCCATTGTTGTCGGTGAAAATATCTATAAATTCCGCCAGCAGGGGCTGCCGTTTGTTCAGTCGGCCATCAACGGGGTACGTGAAGTGGCCGTGCCGGTCACCTTCAGTGTATTGACCAATATCGTCGCGTTCATGCCGCTGTATTTTATCCCCGGCACCATGGGCAAGATCATGATGACCATTCCGGTGGTGGTTATCAGCGTCTTTACCATCTCCCTGATCGAGTCGTTATTTGTTTTGCCCGCACACCTTGCCCACCTCAGTGACCGCCATCGGCGCAGAGGGCCGATGATCTGGCTGCACGAACAGCAACAGCGTTTCAGCGCCTTCTTCACCCGGATGATCGAGAAGTATTACGGGCCGTTTCTCGACAAAGTGCTACACACCCGCTATATCACCATTGCCATTGCCATTGCCGTGTTACTCGTCACCGTCGCCTATGTCAAAAGTGGTCGCATGGGGATGAGCATGTTCCCGAAAATCGAGTCTGATTACGCTCAGGCATCGGTCACCCTGCCCTACGGTGCCCCGATTGAGAGTACCGAAAAAATCGCCCGCCAGATCATGCAGGCCGCCGACGCCATTATCGCCGAAAACGGTGGCGACCAGTTGGCCCTCGGCACCTTCAGCCAGATTGGTCGCAGCGGCAGCCACAAGGCACGCATCCGGGTCTATCTTACCGACGCCGAAATCCGCCCCATCTCAACGGACCAATTCACCAAGTTGTGGCGACAGCGTAGTGGTGAATTTATCGGCGTCGAATCGATCAGTTTCTCTTCCGACTCCGGCGGTCCCGGCTCCGGTGCAGCACTGACGATGGAACTGAGCCACCGCGATCTGTCCGTCCTCGAAAAAGCCAGTGAAGAACTGGCCGCAGCGCTGGAAAACTACAGCCAGGTCAAGGACATCGA
>PKUE01000091.1 GCA_002869685.1 Desulfuromonas sp. | reverse complement strand
AGTTGTCTCGTATCGAGCTTTTTAATCAAGAGGTGCTTGAAGTTTGCATTGATTAACTTTATTGTCTGTGTTTTGTAAATATTCATTTATTGTCAATGCTTGTTTATTTGTTGTTCATTTGGAGAGTGCTATGCCTTTTTCTGTGAAAGATCAGTTGGTCTTGATTCTGTTGTTGTCTGTTCTTGTCCTGCCCGGTTGTGGTGGTGGCGGAGGAGGTGGGGGAACAACAAGTTCGTCAAGCTCCGGTACAACTGCCGATACGGCTGTAGCGGCATTTCCATACGGTGTTGAAGAGCTTGTTTCGACGACCGATGTCGATGGGGATGGCCACTGGGATACTCGTACGACGGTAAGTTATCAGTACAATGACGAGATGCAGATTGTCGAGGTGCAGACCATTACCGAATACGATGTTGATGCCGATGGCATCGCTGATAGCAAGGATGTTGTCACTGAAACCTATCAACCCAGCAGTCTGATAGCTACCGCTTTGCTTACATCCAAAAGTGCTCTCACGGCTCTTTTTGATCCAGATAGTATTGGCGGCTGGAACAGGGAGAGTCCTCTCGGGGCACCCGTGCAGTTAGCTTTTGAAAGCTATGAACTAAACGAGAACGGCTTCTTTTACTCTGTACCGAGTCAGCGGCGAGAACAAACCTATCGTTACGCGGCTGACGGAACACTTGTTGAGTATGGTGTCGAAGAATGGGAGTACAGTTTTCCGAGTGAAGAACTCTCTTCTCACTCCGTTGATACCTTGCGTTATACCTATGATTCAGCGGGGTATTTGGTTCGCTATTTATACGAACAAGTCGATGAAAATGGTGATGGCGTCTGTACCTCGTTAACGCGATTGACGAAGAACTATACTTACGATGCTCTGGGAACTCTTACGTATTATTTGACTGAAGATATTGAGGACACTGACGGCGATGGTCCTTTGGAAGCTGTGGTGGAAACCTCAAGCCTCACTTTTGATCACACTTACGACGACAACAGGTTGGTAGAAACCCTGGCGACACCCTCTGTGGCCACATCTTACTCAATTACCTATCAGTACAATGTGGCAGGGCTGCTGAGTGTAAAGCAATTCTCTTATGATAACTATGATGTCAGTGCTGATGTCGACACTGTCATCACCCTCACATATGCATATGACGACGATGGACGGTTGGTTCACTTTCTTAAAAATACCAGCACCGATGAGAATGAAGATGGTGTTGTCGATGTCGTAGAAACCGATGATTATGAGTGGAGTTATGATGAAAATGGTCTCTTGACACGTCGATTCGTGGAATATTCTGTGAATGAGGAAGATGCCGGTGGGTTACAGGAGCATACAGAGTCTTTAGACGAGTATGAGTACACCGCTGGTTTGCTGAGTCGTTACCACGATAGGTATCAGATGGATACGGACCTGGATGGTGATATGGATCGGTTGGATCAGGAAACGCTTATCAATTATCGCTATGAAAATGGTTACCTTAGTGGCTTCGATGTTGAAGGAGCGGGTATGTATGGGTCGATTTTTGATGTAGGGTCTGTTCCTTATCAAATGACGGTGTCAGTAAATTGTATTTATCAGGATGGTTTGCTTGTTTCTTACGACTCTTCTCAAGAGTGGTATAACCCCGATGATCGGGATAATCCCTATGATTACAATTTCTTGCCATTGAATGAAATCAGTCACGCGGCATTCACTTATGATGGCGAGGGGCATTTAATAGAGTATGCAACCACCTTTGATGATTATGCCAATGGGGTCATTGATGAAACCGAAGAATTTTCGTTCGATTACTCCCTTAATGGAGAAGTGGTTGTTTCCTCTCAACTCTCCAATGGCGATGGCGTTGTAGAGTCTGACCTTACCCTCGATTTTGGTGCTTCTCCATCACCGGTCGGATCTGGCCCTAAAGATATTTATAACATGTATACACCTGTCGCGATTTCTTACCCCTTTATTGGTGCGTTCCATGAAACGGATGTTGATTACGAAACTCATTATGTTTCTTTTGAAATGCTAGTACCTAAACTGATGTCGTATCAGGATCTATTCGAATTCGATGAACAAATGTCTATTATTATTGTAGATGGATCCTTTGTTAATGTTGGTGTGTTTTCATTGCCAAGTCCTTGGATATATAATTCCGATAGAGGACTCTATGATGGAAATCCTATTCAAATTGACCCATCTATGGATAGATAGCAGACGACTGATCGTTTGTTTTAGTGCGGCAGGTTTTGGTTGAGATCTTTCTATAGAACTGCTCTGTCATTATGCTATGATCCGCGGGAATAACAGATAACCACGCTAACCTCTCAACAGGGATTTTATCGCATGAACGAAGAACCGACTGATTGGCAGGATGACATCGAAGAGGAAGACTTTGCTGCAATGCTCGAAGAGAGCATGGGCGGCAGCCAGCGCCTGGAGATTGGCCAGAAAACTGAAGCCACCATTCTGCAGATTGGTAAGGATTGGGTGTTTCTCGATGTCGGCCAGAAGGGGGAAGGCGTACTGGATGTGCGTGAACTCCAGAATGACGAAGGTGAGCTGAGTGTTGAGGTCGGCGACGCCATTGAAGCGTTTTTCATGTCACGCAAGGGTGGTGAACTGCGTTTTACCACCAAAATTGGTGGTGGACGTTCCGGTCATGAACAATTGGAGGAAGCTTGGCGCAGTGGTATCCCTGTTGACGGCCGGGTCGAAAAAGAGATCAAGGGGGGCTACGAGATCATGCTGCCGGGCAATGTGCGCAGCTTTTGCCCTTTTTCGCAGATCGGTCTGCGGCGTCAAGATAATCCAGAAGAGCTGATTGGCCAGACTTTTCAGGTTAAGATCAGCCAGTTCAGTGAGCAGGGGCGCAATATTGTCGTTTCACGACGGGTTCTGCTTGAAGAACAGCGCCAGGCTCAAGCTGAAAATTTACGCAAAACCTTAAAAGAGGGGATGCGCGTCACGGCTGAAGTGATCTCGATTCGTGATTTTGGAGCCTTTGTTGACATTGGCGGCGTTGAAGGGTTGCTGCCGATTTCAGAAGTGGCTTACAGCCGCGTTGAGAACCTTGACGAGGTGTTGCATGTCGGCCAGACACTTGAGCTGATGGTCAAATCCATCGACTGGAAGAATAATAAGTTCTCGTTCAGTTTACGTGACACCCTGGCCGATCCGTGGCACAAGGTGGCCGATAATTTTCCGGTGGGCAGTGAGCATACAGGGAAAGTCTCCCGGCTGGCTCAATTTGGTGCTTTCGTTACTCTGGAAGAGGGCATTGACGGTTTGATCCATATCTCGAAGTTGGGTGAGGGACGCCGGATTAACCATCCGCGCGAGGTCTTGAAAGAGGGCCAGGAGCTGGCTGTCACCATTGAGAAGATCGACGAAGAGCAAAAACGCATTTCATTGGTTCCTGCTGGTGTGGCTGTTGAAGCCACGGAAACGTCATGGAGCGATTCTTTCTCGGGTGGTTCGGCAATGGGCAGTCTGGGTGAATTGCTTAAAGCAAGCCAGGCAAAGAAGAATAAAAAGAAACGTTAGCTGGCCGTTTTACCACGTCGAATTAGAACGGTTTTCAGCGATGTTTGCGGGATTTATGACGCGAAGTTCGGGATGCAATATCCACCTGAGCTTCGCGTTTTTTTTGCCATTGTACGTAGGCGCATTGTTCGGGTAACCAGTCCACTTCAGCAACCAGTTCAGGTGTCAGCTTCTGACACTCTTCTCCAACATTAAATCGATGCTCATAGACACGGCATTGTCGACTGTGAATGTCCAGATATGCACAGGGGATACGGCTGGTTAGAATTCGTCCGTTTGGCAGGCGGCTTTTTTCAAAGCAACACAGTCCGCATTGGTTGCAGAGAGCTTCCCATTCACTCTCGGTCAGTTTGTATGATGGCACAGATTCTCTCCTGGTGTTGCCATTTGACATTTATAGGCATATGTGTTAAATGTATATACAATGTATATCAATTGATATGCATTGCGCGTTTGGCGCGTAGTTTCGGGTGCGTTAACTGTGATGCTGGTTGTTGTTTCATCCTGGTTGGCGGACGCCATCATATCACCATTTCATTGAAAGGAGAGAACTATGGCGAAAGTATCGAAAAAAGTTAAGGCATTGAAAAAAGAAGTCAAAGCGAGAAAAGCCAAACTGGTTAAACAGCAGGGTAAATTAAAGAAATTGAAAAAGAAGCTGAAAAAACTGGCATAGCAGCCTTCTTTTGCGAAAATGTTACTACACAAAAAGGAGTGTCGCTTAAGCGGCGCTCCTTTTTGTGTAGGGTTAAAGGGTGTTTCAGGAGTGAATTTGTAAGGAATGCTTAAAATGTTTTCTTTTTTGCTCACCATTGCCTACCAGTTAGGCAGTCTTGCGGTCAAAACCTTTGTTGCCTGGTCAGATTAATCATCGCGATGCCCGATTTTTGGCAGTTCACGGTTGTTGGCATGTTAAATGCTTTCTAGTTGAGCACTACACGAAGACAACCCCTGATGCGGGGTAAGGGTAAGGTCGATAACCGACCGGTACAATGTTGTGCCTAGAAATCTCCCAGTTGACAAAGATGTCCAGTTTTTTGTCCACCGGGACGTAGCAAAGACGCTTGACGAGTTTATTCGTTGGCGTCTTTTTTCGTTCTGGGTAAAGGAGAAACAGATATGACAACTCCATGTCAAATGATGATGCAGAAAAAGTCCGAACACCCCTGTTTTGGTGGTGACCATAAAAACAGCGCACGGATCCACTTGCCGGTTGCTCCCGGCTGCAATATCAAATGTGGTTTCTGTGAGCGTAAATTCGATTGTGTCAACGAAAGCCGTCCTGGGGTAACCAGCCGTGTCTTGACCCCTGAGCAGGCTTTGGAGCGCCTTGAGTTGGTGCTGCGTCACCCTGTTGCCGGTCCGAAAATGAAAGTGGTTGGCATCGCCGGTCCTGGCGACCCGCTGGCCAACGAGAATACTTTTAAAACTTTTGAGCTGATTCGTGCGGCCCATCCGGAAATGACGTTGTGCCTTTCAACGAACGGTTTGATGCTGCCTGAAAAAATGGACCGCATTAAAGAACTCGGCATTCATAGTCTGACTGTCACCATCAATGCGTTGACTGCCAAGACCGGGGCAAAAGTTTACGAGTGGATCCACTATCAGGGTAAAAAATTGCAGGGTGAAGCCGCCGCCGGTTTCTTGCTCGACAAGCAACTGGAAGGCGTTGAGCTGGCAGCTAAGGCAGGCATGCTGGTGAAGATCAACCATGTGTACATGCCCGGCATTAATGATCATGAGACCCTTGATCTTGCTGTAACGGCACGTAAGCTTGGTGCAACGATGATGAATATTGTTCCGTTAATTCCGCTGGGGATTTTTGCCGGCATGGAGCAACCGAGCAAGGACGAAATGGATTTTATTCGCAGTCAGGCAGAGCAGATTTTGTCTCAGGCACGTCATTGCAAACAGTGTCGTGCTGATGCTGCCGGTATCATCGGGCAAGATCTCGACCTCAATGAATTGAAAGTTTCCTCCGCATAGTCTCTGTATTGACAGAATGCGGATAGGGAGGGGGATATGGTGGTCATTGTTCAGAACGATCCACGTGTGCCAACCGGCATCGCCGGCCTGCAGCAGAATGTTCAGTTGGTTCAGGCCTTTGCTGCACAACCGTTCCCGGATATTGCAACAATTGATTCTGTTGTGATTTTGGGTGGTTATATGAGCTTTGACGCCGATGCGGTTTATTCCTACCTGCATGATGTAAAGCGATTTATGGGAAAAGTTCTCGATGCACAGATTCCGATGTTGGGGATCTGTCTCGGGGCACAAATGCTTGCTGATATTCTCGGTGCTCCAGTGCACCGCGACCGTTCTGAAGAGCAGGGGCTGCAAGTGATAAATCTGACAGAGGACGGTGCCTCCGACCCTTTGTTTGCCGGTTCGCCCACCGCGCTTGCAGCTTTTCAGTGGCATCATGACAGTTTTGACGTCCCTCGCGGCGCGCGTCATCTGGCGTTCAATGAGCAGTGTCCGGGCCAGGCGTTTCGATATGATAACGCCTACGGGGTGCAATTTCATCCCGAGGTGACTGGTGGAATTGTTGAAAACTGGTGCAGACACAGTGGCTGCTCTGACGAACTGATGGCTGAATTCAGTGCCAAAGAGGCAACACACGTTTCAGAACACACCCGGTTGTTTGAGAATTTTTACGGGAATGTGCGAAGGAGTTAACCATGGAAGCGATTGATCGTACACGAAACATTGTAATTGATGATACGACGTTGCGTGATGGAGAACAGACCGCTGGCGTTGTTTTTTCACTGAATGAAAAAAAACAGATCGCCAAAACCCTGGACGAAATTGGTGTTGGTGAACTTGAATGTGGTATTCCGGCCATGGGCCCAGAGGAGCAGGCATCGGTCAGAGCCTTGGTGGACATGGGGCTTAACGCGCGACTGATCACCTGGAATCGCGCTGTGGTTTCAGATATCCAGGCCTCCATTGACAGTGGCGTTAAAGCGGTTGATATCTCTTTGTCTGTCTCTGATATCCACATTAAACATAAATTGGGCAAAACGCGTAATTGGGTGAAAGAGCAACTACACCGTGCGCTGGATTTTGCCAAAGGGCACGATCTTTATGTCTCTATTGGTGGCGAAGACTCAAGCCGGGCTGACCTCGATTTTCTGTGTGAACTGACCGAGATTGGCGCACAATACGCGGCAGATCGTTTTCGCTATTGTGATACGCTTGGCCTGATGGATCCGTTTACCACCTTCGACCATATTGCCTATTTGCGTCAGCACGGTGCTCTGGCACTGGAAGTTCATACCCATAATGATCTGGGAATGGCGACGGCCAACGCCATTGCCGGGGTCAGGGCTGGAGCCGATTTTGTCAATACGACGGTGAATGGATTAGGGGAGCGCGCTGGTAATGCCGCCCTTGAAGAGGTGGTGATGGCGATGAAATATGCCTGTGACCGTCCTCTCGATATCGACACCCATCGCTTTGTTGAGTTGTCCCGCCTGGTTGGTCAGGCCAGTCATCGCCCCGTTCCTGAATGGAAAGCGGTCGTTGGTGAAAAAGTCTTTTCTCACGAATCGGGTTTGCACGCGGATGGCGTGTTGAAGTACCCCCAAAACTATGAAGGTTTTGATCCCAGTGAAGTCGGACTGACTCGCCATATGGT
>PKUE01000173.1 GCA_002869685.1 Desulfuromonas sp. | reverse complement strand
GTGTTTCTAAATCGGTACAGAACAAATAACAACCCTTTTGCCCTCTAGTCATGAGTGTACGGTAGGTATTTTTTATAATTTCATTGGCTAATTCACGAGCTTTCTCTGGTTCCTTTTTCAACATGGTTTTGTAGCCACGAATAGACCTGTCATTGGAAGAGCGTTTAGCGGCATCAGTGACGGCAACCCCGTCTCGAACGACAAAATCTTCCCCGATGAAAACACCGATATAGTCAAGCTCCAAGCCCTGGCATGTATGGATACAGCCAACCTGCTCTACAGAGTGCTCAGCAATTATCCAGGAACTCCCATCATCTGTTAAATTCCACTGCGCTTTGAAGTTATAGTCTGGAAGAATAATATCGTAGGCAGATTTATCCTTTTTACTGACCCAATCCCAGCAATAACCTGCAACCATACGCGCTTTATTGGTTACACGGTTTTTATTTTCAATTACCGCACGTAACTGATTTGTGTCATAAAAAACTTTGACTTCATAGTCAATGTCGTCGAGCGTTTGATTAACAGTCTCCCTAATCTGTAGACTATTATCTACCCAAGCAAGATAGCCATCTGATCCGTTACAACGAAACTGCGAAGCCAACTCCATCTGAGTAACTGTAGAATTCAGCTCATTCGCCCAGTACTTAATTGCATCAATGCTGCCAATATCCTGAAATGTGACACGTTGTGCTTCGTCTATAAAAAAAACATTGAAACGTGAACAATGAATCAGTTCCTTGATCTGGTTCTCACCAAGGTTGCTATACATCCCCGACTTTTCATTTAAGCGATGAGCCTCATCAACGATAAGCCCACCAAATTGATTAGCTACGACATCAGTGAACGCGCCGGATCCTTTGAACATTTGATCAATGTGAGTCTTCCTTCTTGTACCTGTCAGCTTTTTCTTGAAAACATCGCGTGGAGCAGCATTTTTGGTAACATAGTGGACAAGCATCTCCCGCTTGGTCAGCTCAGTCAGCAGGTTAATGGCAACTACGGACTTGCCCGTACCTGGACCGCCTCTAACAATCAGCGTCTGTTTTTCACCAGACTGAGCCTTATGAGCCAGATCAATCGCTGTTTCGTAAACCAGCTTCTGATCATCAATCATCAAAAACTCAGGGTTACCATCCAGCATTGAAGCTAAAACATCAGCCAAATTTTTAGACGGTTTTATGACTCCATGTTCAATGCGATATAAGATATTATCGCTATCACCATATTTTACGTATTGCTTAAGAAACTCAGAAAGTTTCAGGGCATCTTGTGAGATAAATACCGGTGCTTTATCAGTATGGGCGGCGTAAAAAGGATCTCTGATAACAGAATCAGACTTCATATTATGAAGATAGGCACAAGGTTGTAGGCGGATCGACTCCTGCCGTACAGTCTCGTTATAATCTTCTATCAATGCCGAATATGACCAAGCTTGGTAGGAGGGATGATTTGTTTCAGCGACTCCACTCTGAAAGCGAGTTCTGACAATCGCGTCCTTATTGGTTTTTTGGACCTGTTCCCACTGTTTAAGCTCGACAATGACGGCAGTATCATTTCTTTTATGATCTTTTCCAGTAAGAATGAAATCCACCCGCCGATTGGTCAGCGGCAAATTATATTCCACAGCAACCCCAGCAGATGATGGGATTTCCTCATCCCAAAGAATCTGAGACATATACTGAAGGGAGTGCTCCCAAGACAACTTTTCATTTCGCGGAGAATTTCGATTGAGCCTTCGAAACACTTCATTTTCGATGATATCGGCGATCCTATTTGACCGAACATCCTCGATGAATTTTTTCTTTGTTGATGAATAAACAATCATCCAATTCCCTCAATCACTCATTCGTACTCTGTGTACTTCTTTGAGCTTCCTTTTACCTTATCCACAGGATATTTATCGCCATTTTTATCAATTTTCTTCTCAACAGCGGCACAGATATCAACCCCTAACTTATCTGCCAAGCGAATCAGGTAAAGCTGAATATCAGCAATTTCTTCTTCTACAGCATCAAGTTGATTGCAGTTTAATGCATACGATTGTTCTTCAGTAAGCCATTGAAAGCATTCCACCAATTCACTAGCTTCTACACTTAAGGCCATTGACAAATTTTTAGGAGAATGAAACTGATCCCAATCGCGTAAGTCAGCAAATTCACGTAGCCTCTGACTTAATTCTTTTAGATTTAAGCTGTGCATATTTCAAACCTATCGTGATCAGATGGTTAAATGATTAAATTCAACAAAAGGAAAATGGGATATCCGAACATTGTGAGTCTCGGAAAAATATGGTTCATCATAGCGAAATAATATGCATTTATCCATATGAACAGCATTAAAAAAGGTGCAACACTATTGGGCTGTATCCTGCTAACGTTCAGCCCCGGCGGTGGGAATCGCCTACTACGTCATTCGCTTCACGCTCATTCCTGCGTAGGCTCCCCTTCTCTCGCTGACGCGGCCATCCTTGGCCGCTTTTCTGACATTTAGTCAGCGCTCGCTACGCTTCGATTCCCGACACTGGCTTCAGCAATAAAAAAACCGGGAGCAGCCATTATTGGCTACTCCCGGTTTTTATTTGGTGGAGGCGGCGGGAATCGAACCCGCGTCCGAAAATCTTTCACTTAAGGCGTCTACATGTGTAGTCTGTGTTTTAAATTTAACCGCATGCAGCCCCCACAGACAGGCTCTCACATGTGGCGATTCTATTTAGATCTCGCTGTTGAACCATAGACATGAACAACAACCAGCCCACTAAATTGACGTCGCTAGAATCCCGCAGGCGCAGAGACTAGAGACGTGGCAGACTTAAGCTGCCAGTGCGTACGAAACGTCAGTATCGGCGTTTGTATAAGATGGGCTTTTTAACGGAGCCTGCCCACTCCGACATGCAACCTTAGCTTCCAATCCCCGTCGAAACCTTGGCGCCCCCTTTCTTCTTTAAAGGACAAAATAAGACTAACACAAAACTGTCGATTTTCCGAGGTGTTTTATCGACAGACTTAACGATTCTCTTTAAATATTTTTGCCATCTCCCGGTCGGCCTGTTTCTTCTTCAAGCTCTCCCGTTTGTCGTGCAACTTCTTACCACGGGCCACACCGACTTCCAGCTTTACGTAGCCGTTTTTGAAGTAGATCTTGGTCGGCACCAGCGACAGACCTTTTTCTTCCACCTTGCGGATCAGCTTGTCGATCTCGGCCTTGTGCAACAGCAATTTGCGAATACGTGTCGGGTCGTGATTTTCCCGGTTGCCCTGCTCGTAGGGACTGATGTTCATATTGTTGATGAACAACTCCCCCCGCATAATGCGGCAAAACGATTCCTTGATATTGACATTGCCAAGGCGCAGCGATTTCACCTCAGTGCCAGTGAGGACCATACCGGCCTCATAGGTCTCCTCGATGTAATACTCGTGATACGCTTTTTTGTTGGTGGCGATAATCTTTATGCCCATGGGCATTGGTTCTAACCTTCTGTATGCTCAGCGGCAGGTTGATCCTGCTCAGCCGGAGTAATGACTTCAACAATGCGTGCCAGAGAGGTCTGCACGACTGCCGCACGTCCGAAACGGAATACGCCCAGCGTGCCGACCATGAAGGCGCCGCCAATCAGCAGCGCCAAAAATGCCGCCGGAACCCCGACAGGCAACAGGCTGGCGATAAAATAGCCGACTGCCAGACCAAGTGCAAGCATGATAAAGGTAATGATGTATAAAAAATTCTGCGAGTCGGCCAGACCGGCGGTGGTTTCGATTTCAACCCGCACCGTGTCGCCAACCCGCGCGTAGGGAAGATTGTCCGCCAGCAATCGGCGTTGGCCGTTGCCAGCGCCATGGCAGCAGCCACCGGAAGCTCCACAGCCGTCACAACCCTGACCCTGCTCGCGAGCAACCACCGCCAGCCGTTTCTCGCGCAATTCGACGACAACGCCGGTCTCACTCAACGTGGTCTGATGTTCAAACAGGCGGTTCACCACCTCTTTTGCACTGGGAATCTCTTCGATCATCTCCCCTCCTGCGTTGTCTGATCATAACGGATGTGGCCGTCAATCACCACCAGCGACACGTCATGACTGCGTTCGGCCTGGCACAAAAACTCGACCATTTGATCACGCTCCGGCAATTGCTCAGGCTCCAACAGCTGGAACGTCGCCCGACAGCCGGGGGCCAGACAGCCAAGATCATCAAGGCCCATGGCCTTGGCGCCGCCGAGAGTCGCCATATACAGCAGCTGATCGGCACTGAGATCACCATTAAACCAGTCGCGGGCAAAGGCCATTTCGTCCCAGATCGACAACGAATCATTACTGGCCAGACTGTCGGTGCCAAGAGCCAGATTCACCCCTGCGGCGAGATAATCAGCCACCGGAGCGACACCGCAGTTGAGTTGCGCATTGGAGCGCGGACACAGCGCCATGCTGCATCCGGCTCTGGCGACGGTGGCGATCTCTTCGCGATTGAGATGGACACCATGAACCAGCAGTGTATCGGGCCGCAAGGCACCGGCCTGTTCGAGACAGGCCAGCGGACGTTTGTGACGCTGAACATCGAGAAACGGCGTCCAGCCCACGAAGGGATAAAACTGATCGACCATCGGCCCGCGATGTTGATGGAGAAATTCCACTTCGTCGGCCGATTCAGCAACATGGATCGTTGTCGGCAGATGGCGACAGCTGGTATAGCGATAACTCTGGGCCAGCAGATCATCACTGATGGTATAGGGCGCGTGGGGAGCTGCCCCCCACTGACTGGTGGGCCAGTGTTCCAAACAGTGATCGAGGTTCTGCCACTGGTTATGCACCCGAATGGGATCATGTCCCAGCACTTCGATGTAGCAGCGCCCCGGCAACTGTTCAGCCACGGTGGCATAGAAGCCCGATTCCGACAGAATGTCGCCAATCACACCGCTGCCACTGCGCAGCGATTGTGCGACCCCATGCAACCACGACTGACGGGAATCATCTCCACTGACCCGACGGGCAATCTTCACCCGGATCAAACGTAACAGCCAGTCGGTAAAGCCGCCCTGCTCCAAAGGCGGTTCGTCCACTGCCGCAGCCCACTGCGGAAAGTCACTGAGCTCAAGATGGGTATGGGCGTTGACCAAGGCGGGCAGCAGAATGCCCTCCCCAAAGTTGACTTCTTCTGCGTGGGGATAACGACGGCGCAACTCGGCTGCGGATCCCACTGCAACAATACGCCCCTGATCGACCACCATCCCGCCCTGTTCGAGGGCGGGTGACTGGATCGGCAGAATATATCGGCAGCAGAACAGCTTCATCGTTTAGGCTGGCTCCGGTTGCAACAGATAGTGGTTGTCAATCAGACGGGTCTCGCCAAAACGCACCGCCAGCAAGACCACCGAATGCTCATCCACCGTATCCATATCCTGCAAGGTCTCGTCGTGACAGATCTGAATATAGTCGATACGGGCGTCCGGCTGTGTGGTAATGAAATCGCGGGCCTGAGCAATCAGGGTGGCCGCATCACGCTGGCCGGCGACGGCGGCCGCACACAGGGTGCGGATGGTCGCAATCAACGCCAACCCCTGTTGACGCAACTCCGGGCTGAGATAGGTGTTACGTGAACTCATGGCCAGACCATCGGCTTCACGGACGATGGGCATGCCGATAATCTTTACCGGCATATTCAGATCGGCCACCATTTTGCGAATGACCGCCAGCTGCTGAAAATCCTTCATCCCGAACAGGGCCACATGGGGCTGAACCAGATTGAACAACTTGTTGACGACAGTGGTCACACCGTCAAAGTGGCCGGGACGGCTGGCCCCACACAGGTTTTCCGTCAGACCGGACACCTGAACGCTGGTCGCACAACCCGGCGGGTACATGGCTTCGGCGTCGGGGGCAAAAAGAATATCGACGCCTGTTTTGGCTGCCAGTTCGGCATCACGCTGCAGCGCGCGCGGATAACTGTCAAAGTCTTCATTGGGGCCGAACTGAATCGGGTTGACGAAAATCGACAACACTAGCAGATCTCCGCGGCCACGTCCCTCTTCGAGCAGTGACAGGTGACCCTGATGAAGAAAACCCATGGTCGGGACAAAGCTGATGGTTTTGCCCTGCTGACGCTCTGCCAGCATCCGTTGTTGAAATGCTTGAATATCCTGAATGATTTCCATGTCCGACTCCCTTAGAAACTGTGTTCGTCGCCAGGGAACGTACCGGCACGGACTTCATTGATATAACTGGTCATGGCCTCTTTGATGAGTGGCGCCAGATCAGCGTAGACTTTGACAAATTTGGGCGAATATTTTTCACACAGCCCGAGAATGTCATGGATCACCAGCACCTGACCGGAGCAATGCACCCCGGCACCAATACCGATGGTCGGGATATCAATGCTGTCGGTGATCTGTTTGGCCAGATCGGCAGGGATGCCTTCGAGCACAACAGCAAAGGCGCCGGCATCAGCGACGGCTTTGGCGTCGGCCAGTAGCTGACGAGCCTGCTCCTCTTTACGCCCCTGCACCCGATATCCTCCCATGCGGTGGATCGACTGCGGGGTCAGGCCGATATGCGCCACCACCGGGACATCCATATTGACGATGGCGCGGATGGTGTCGGCAATATGGACGCCGCCTTCAAGTTTAACGGCATGCGCTCCGGCATCTTTGACCAGACGTCCGGCATTCAGGCAGGCATCACGCACATCCACCTGATAGGATAAAAACGGCATGTCGGCGATCACCAGAGCTCCCTGGCTGCCACGCATGACTGCTTTAGTGTGATAGATCATCTCTTCCATGGTCACCGGCAAGGTGGTGTCGTAGCCGGAGACCACACTGCCGACGGAATCGCCGACCAGAATCATGTCGATTCCGGCCTGATCCATCATCCGGGCGAAGGGGTAGTCATAAGCCGTTAACACGGTAATCTTGTCCCCTTTGGCGTACATGTTCTGAATGTCGAGTACTGTGGTTTGTTTTCTCATCATCTTTTCCATTTGTTTCTGTCATTACATGCCAACGAAAAAGCCTTCCAGAGTTACAACTGGAAGGCCAGACAAAGCATGCGCCCATGAATAGACACCATGTAGTGTCGCGATTTGCCTCCGTCCCGGTCCAGGCGATCCGGGCAGTATCAAGCAACAACGGTTTTCAATACACTATCAGGCGACCTCGTGGTCACACGATCGCCCGGCGGAACACCGAGCCACGGCCATAAGGCTATAGCCGCACCCGGCAAATGTCCAGAATTTTCTCGGGTTACTCCCGGCTGTCAGCGCT
>PKUE01000012.1 GCA_002869685.1 Desulfuromonas sp. | reverse complement strand
TGGATGTATTTGCTATGCAGGGTGGTCAGTAGAGTTCGCATGGCGCCTAGTCTAGCCGAGCCCCTGGGTTGTGCAAAGGGAAAATAGCCGTTATTCAACAAATAAACAGTGTTGTTGGTCAGCGTTTTGAGGTAGCATAACCCTTTAATCTTATACCGAAAATAACGGGTGGCCGTGATTTTTATGTCATTCTTCCCGTTAATTTGAACAGTCCGTTTCATGGCACATCTCCATGGCCGGCACTGATCCCATGGCAGACAGGAAGGGTACTATGGCTCGACAGCAGAAACGGCGACAGCAAACGACAACGCAGTCCAAAACCATTTACATGGTGGTGGCGACCGCCGATGGCGAGGTGTTTGAGCACCCGGAACTGCTGATGGCAGGAATGAATGGCATGACCCTGTGTCGCCCGTTGCCGGAAGAGATGATTCCCCTGCCGGAGGGCAGTCGTCTGTTCACCCTGCCACAAACGCCGCCGGTGGGGGTTGATCCCCGCACCAACCAGTTTGTCACGGCAGAGCGCTTACCGCGGCAGTGGGGTGGTGAGAAAATTGAGGCGGTGTGCGCTTTTATGGCCCCGGCGTTTACCCGCACTCTGTTGCCGGCAGCGGCGTATGCCAAACAACGTCAGACCCTGCCATTATGGGCTTACACGGCCGTGGGCTGGTGTGTTGAGGAGGAACGTTTTTACGTGGCGGCTCAGCAGGTCGATCGCAACCCGCAGTGGCAGCCGGAACGTTTTGATGATCGTGAGGTTGCTCCCGGTGTTGAACGGCTGTTAGCGACATATCCCGATAATCGCCTGCTGGATCAATTGTCGCGTTGTGCGCTGGATTATCACTGCTTTGCCGCCAAGAATCTGTTTCTTGGTCGCTGGGAAGCACCGCTGCCCACATCGCCGGTGTGCAACTCCCGCTGTCTCGGCTGCCTCTCCTATCAGGCAGAAGAGAACGAGTGTTGCCCCTCCAGTCAGGAGCGTCTGACTTTTGTGCCGACGGTTCAGGAGCTGTGTGAAACCGCTGTGCCTCATCTCGAGCAGGCCGAGAACGCGATTGTTTCTTTTGGCCAGGGCTGTGAAGGCGACCCGATTCTGCAGGCGGATACCATCTGTGACGCGGTGCGCGCCATGCGGCAACAAACGGATCGTGGCACCATCAATTTCAATTCCAATGCGTCGCTGCCCGACAAAGTGGTCAAACTGGCTGAAGCCGGGATTGATTCGATTCGGGTCTCGTTGAATTCACTGCGGGAGCCGTTTTACAATGCCTATTACCGGCCGCGGGGCTACGCTTTTGCCGATGTGCTGGAATCGATCCGGCGGGCCAAAGATCATGGTCTGTTCGTGATGCTCAATTACCTGGTGTTCCCCGGTGTTACCGATCAACCGTCGGAAGTGGAGGCGTTGCTGAAGGTGATTGACGGTGGGCGGGTCGATCTGATCCAGATGCGCAATCTGTGTCTTGATCCGGTCATGTATTTTCAGAGCATGCCGACGGGGGAACCGGGAATGGGAATGAAGGCGATGCTGGATCATGTTAAACAGCAGGTGCCGGCGATACAGTATGGTTACTTTAATCGCACCCGTGACACCTTTTATCCGCCGGGTTTTGAAACCGATTGGCCCATCTCCTGAACGACAGAAGGGGGAACGCGGACGGTTAAAGAAAAATTTGATTACTGACGATAGGAAAAGACTGAAGTCGATCATACACCAAAGGAGTCTGTTGATGAATTTTCGCGGCGTGATCGTGATGACGGTTCTGCTATTTGTTGGCGTTACCCAGTGTTGGGCTGAAACTCGCTATGTTTCTGATAAATTGGTTATTACGCTGCGTGAAGGGATGGGAAATCAGTATCGGGTGATCCAGACGGTGACCACGGATACTCCGCTTGAGGTTCTTGATGCAGAAGGGAACTACCTGTTTGTCCGGTTGGAGAATGGTACTGAAGGGTATGTCCTCAAGCAGTACGTCTCACGCTCCATGCCTAAAACGACGGTGATTGCCCAGCTGAAACAAGAATTGGCTGCGTTGGAGAAGAAGATGGCGGCTCGCGGCAGTTCGGTGAACGCGTTGAGCGAATCCAACACCCAGCTGGAAACTGCGCTGGCCCAAACCAAGTCGGAACTTGAACAGGTCAGTCAGACGTTGGAGAAAACCCGTCAGGACTACGCCGACCTGCAGCAGAAGGCGGAGAATGTCGTTTTGATTGATCAGGAACGGCAGCGGTTGAAGAAAGAGGCTGCTGAGGTTTCCGAGCGATTGCAACAACTTGAGCAGGAAAATGCTGCGATGTTGAAGACGGCGATGATCAAGTGGTTCCTTGCCGGTGGCGGCGTGCTGTTTGTCGGCTGGGTAGCCGGAAAGTTTTCACGCAAGAAGCGGCGGAGTCTGGGAGGCTTCTGACGACACGTATATTTGTGCTCTTGAACAGGATCTAGATCACGAGACAGGGTGGATTGCCAATGTTGAAGCTGTTGTTGTATACCCATGATTCTGAAGTGCAAAAGCACTATCTCAAGGCCTTGCCCGAACAAGGGGTGATGTGCGTTGTGGTGTCTGATTTTACCGAGTTTTTTAAACAGTCCAACACCATCCCGTGTAGTGGTCTGTTGCTCGATGTTGTCAGCAGTATCCGCGCCACGCCATTTGATCGCGAAGTCATCCAGGAACTGCTGGAGGTTTACCCTTCGTTGCGGCTGCGCCTCGATCCGGCCACGGGAGATATCCGCACTCTGATGACCGGGGCCGGTCCGGGCCAGAACATCACCATCGGCCGTTTTATTGAAACCTACTGCAGACAGTTTCCACCCCGGTGTTTACGCATGTGTCAGCGTAAACCCATTCATTGCAACATCCTTTATTCTCTTCATGATCAGCTTGCCTCCGAGGTTGTACAGCGTTCGGTGTCCATGGACCTGTCCACCGGCGGCTGTTTCCTTTTTACCACAGAAAGCTTTCCCGTCGGGGAGCGCTTGTGGATCCGTATTCTGGAACTGGTCGATAATTCGCCTATCATGGTTGAAGTACGCTGGTGTCGGGAATGGGGACAGGGCATGGAAGTCCCTGGGATTGGTCTGCATTTTTCCGTGATTTCCGATGAACAGTTGGAAGAGATCCGCACCCTGCTAGACGGAGATTAGTGGGGCCACTGCCGTTCGCGCGTCTTGGAGGAGGTCATGGAATCGTATGTACTGGCCGTAGATCAGGGAACGACGGGAACGACCGTCCTGGTTTTTGATCGCCATGGTGCCGTTTGTGGTCAAGGCTATCGCGAGTTCCCCCAGTATTATCCATCCCCGGGCTGGGTGGAACACGACGCCGAGGAGATCTGGCAAGTTACGCGCGATGTGATCAGGCAGGCCGTCAAAGACAGTCGCCTGCACCCGCGGCAGCTGGCCTGTATCGGCATCACCAACCAACGTGAAACCGTGGTGGTCTGGGATCGTGCCACGTCCCGCCCGGTGGCACCGGCCATTGTCTGGCAGGACCGGCGCACGGCCGATCTCTGCCGTCAACTCAAGTCCCACGAAGCCGATTGGCAGCAGCGCACCGGGCTGCGGATCGATCCCTATTTCTCAGCGACCAAACTGCATTGGCTGTTAGAACATTCTAGCGACCTGCGGCAACGTGCCGACCGCGGTGAGCTGGCTTTTGGCACCATCGACAGCTGGCTTCTCTGGCAATTGTCCGGAGGAACCTGTCATGCAACCGATTGCAGTAATGCCTCACGCACTCTACTCTACAATATCCATGACTGTTGCTGGGACGATGAAATTCTTCGCGTTCTCAATATCCCCCGCGCACTGCTGCCAGAAGTTAAACCCTCTGCCGGTTTTTTTGCTCAAACCGATGCCGCATTGCTGGATGGTGTGCGCGTGCCGATTACCGGCATAGCTGGTGATCAACAAGCTGCATTGTTCGGCCAAGGGTGCCATCAACCCGGTCTGGCGAAAAACACCTATGGCACCGGATCGTTTTTGCTGATGAATACCGGGATAAAGCCGGTAATCAGTGACCGACTGTTGACGACGGTGGCCTGGCAGATCGAAGGGGACGAGGTTGAGTATGCACTGGAGGGCTCCATCTTCGTCACCGGGGCGGCGGTGCAGTGGTTGCGGGATGGGCTGGGGATTGTCGCCGATGCTACCGAAACGGCGGCGATGGCGCAGTCGTTGGCCGGAAATGACGATGTTTATTTTGTTCCGGCGCTGACAGGATTGGGGGCGCCCTACTGGGACCCCTATGCCCGTGGCGTTGTGGTAGGACTGACACGCGGGACGACGCGGGAGCACCTGGTAAGAGCCGCATTGGAGAGTATCGCTTATCAGGTGCGGGATGTTGTTGAAACCATGACCGTTGAATCGGCTGTGTCTCTGACCGAATTGCGCGCCGATGGCGGGGCTGTTCATAACCGTTTTCTGATGCAGTTTCAGGCCGATCAGCTCGGGGTGCCAGTTGTTGTCCCGCAGGTCAGCGAGACGACGGCTTTTGGTGCCGCCAGTCTCGCCGGTTTAGCTGGTGGGGTGTGGACAAGTCGCGACGATCTGCAGCGCAGTTGGGCGCCGTCATGCCGCTACCTTCCCGGCCAGTCCCGTGAACACTCGGATCGGTTGCAGCGTCGCTGGAAACAGGCGGTTGCGCTCAGTCATGGGTGGGCAATGACGGCCGAGGTGTTAAAGGATTAACCGCAACGCAGCAATTTGCAGCCCTGTTCGAACAAGACTTCAATTTTATTGGTGCCAGCCTTGCGGGTGACGATGCCGATGCCGAAAGTGGGATGGCTGATGACGGCATTAACCGCAAAGGTGGTTGTGAGTTGATACGGTTTTGCCTGCTCGCGCTTGGCGGCCAGGTTAAGATCCTGCCACTGCTGCTGTTGCTGTTGTTCAAGAGATAGGCGCCGGGTCGCCGGGGTGCGGCTGGTTGTTTTGCCGGCTTTTTCCGCTTTAGCGGAGGCTGCCGCTTTGATCGGACGGTAGTTGTGTCGTCCCTGGCAGGTGTTGCATTGAACCTGGGCCGGGGTGTCGCCGACCATGGCAATGACAATATGGTTAGTGATGGCACGACATTTGGTACAGCGTGCTTCGATGGCAGATCCTGCTGAAAGTTCTTTCTCCATAGTTTGAGCTCTGAGTCCTTCCCGACGACAACGTCGTCGAATGTTGCTGGTGAAAATTAATGCGTGTATCCTTCGCCCTGACATCTGGCAAAGGGGAGGGATCATATCACTGTTGGAGATGCAGTGGCAGGAGAATGTGATTAGACTTTTTTATTATGCGTCGTGTTTCTTCTTTTTTTTCTTGTCCGTTGAGTCCGCCGATTTTTTGGCGTCTTTCTGTTTGGTTTTTTCTGCACAACACACCGCTTTTTTATCTTCACTCAGAGCGCCGCATCGGGCACATTTAACCTTGGCTGTCCCTTTCTTGGCGGTTGATTTCCCTTTCAGACATTTTCCCATGAAAACCTCCCGTGACGACGCGATGCGTCCGTTGTCTTCTCTCTGGTGACGTCTAACCGTTGCCGCTATCACTTAAACGATGAACCTCAAGGGTGAGATGGTCAAGGTGTTTAATGACCGAAAGGCGTTTCTTGTAGTTCTGTGTGGGTTGAGGGTGACGGGCGACCAGGGTGATTTCAGCAGCCAGGGAGTTGGCGTTGAGGTGGCGAAGGTGCAGGTCGACCACCTTGGTATCGTTGTCTTCCAGCAACTCGGACAGTTGCTGAACGGTGGCATTGTGGTCCTGACGGTCGAGCAGTATCGTGCTGGTTTCCCTCAATAGTCCCCACGACCAGATGGCAATGACCGCGGCACCGACCAGGCCCATCGCCGGATCGAGCCAGTTCCAGTCGAAATATTTACCGCACAGCAGGGCAACGATGGCCAAAACTGACGTCAAGGCATCGGCAAGCACATGCAGGTAGGCTGCTTTAAGGTTGTGGTCATGATGGTGATGGTGCGTTTGTGCCTGTTCGTGGTCATGACTGTGATCATGGTGGGAACCACCGTGAAGCATACGTGCACTGACCAGATTGACAATCAACCCGATTGTTGCAACCAGAAGGGCCTCGTTAAAGCGAATCACATTTGGCGAGATGAGTCGCTGCACAGATTCAATGATCATCAGGGCGGCGACGCTGGCCAGGAGCAGGGCGCTGGTGTAGCCACTGAGAATCCCAACCTTGCCGGTGCCATAGCTGTAGCTCGGGTCGTTGGCATGGTGACGGCTGTAGGCATAGGCCGCGGCGGTGATCCCCAGTGCGAAGAAATGGGTTCCCATGTGCCAGCCATCGGCGAGAAGTGCCATGGAGCCAAACAGCCATCCGGCGAGAATTTCCACCACCATCATGACCAGAGTGAGAAGGATTACAAGATGGGTGTTGTGTTCTGCCTGGCGGTTGTCATGGTGGAAACGATGGTTATGCTGCCAGTGCTTTATGTCAATGGGGGGCATTTTTTCCTCCAGCCTGGTCTCAGAAGTGACGCACAAGTTTAAAGAGCAGTTGTTGCAGCGCGACCTTTTCCTGGGCATCAAAAGAAGCCGTCAACTCTTCGGTGAGCATGTCGTGTAATTTATGGTGAGCGTTAAAATGGTGCTGCCCCTGCGCAGTCAGCACAATAACGTAGGAGCGGCGATCATTGGGATTGGCCTGACGGTGTACCAGCCCGAGGGTTTCAAGACGGTCCACCATGACCGTTAATGTTCCTGTAGTGATTCCCATGAGTTCTGCCATCTCTTTCATACGCAGTTGCTGGTGGTGGCCGACGATTTCCACCGCGTGCATCTGGGCGGGGGACAGACCGCTGTCTTTAACCACCGTGTGTTCCCATGACGAAATCTTGTCATACAGTTCAATCAGCAACTGAGTCAGGTCCGGCGGGGTTGAATGGTTCATGGACACTCCTGTTTGTTTGAGTTTCAAATAATATGACGACAATTTATCTTGATTGTCAAATAAAAAACCTTGGATGCTTTTGGCAGGTGTTTTCATGTACAGACGGATGCGGGTGTGGTACAACAGGCAGGGGTAAATTGATACAGAAACAAGATGACATGAACCGCATGCGATGCAGGCCCCGAGCGGGTTAAGTCGCTATGGAGATATAAATTATGATCAAAAGCATGACGGGTTACGGCAAAGGGCAAGTGACCGGCAATGATGCCCATTACAGCATCGAAATCAAAACGGTTAACCACCGCTATGCCGATATTACCGTCAAGGTTCCGCGAACGCTGATGTTTCTTGAGCGGGATCTGAAAAAATGGGTTGGCGAACGCTTGATCCGTGGAAAAATTGACGTCTTTGTCAATCGCGAGTCAACGGAGCAGGC
>PKUE01000030.1 GCA_002869685.1 Desulfuromonas sp. | reverse complement strand
GTGGTCTCGACATGAATTTAGACTACCTCACAAGCCAAAAACGTCAACCGTAGACTTGACCCCTTTGCCTTTGTTTGCCAGCCTGACCCCTTTGCTCAGCCTATGACGCTGACACAGAATTTTGAACACCCTCTTTCCTTGTTTATTTGTCACCTAACGAGGGTGTAGAAAAAGCCTACGCGGCAATGTTGTGGAAGAAATCGGCTTCGCCATTTCCCCTCAGATCGATTTTCGAGCCTCTGCGAATGGTTTTGTGGCTCTGGAAAGTAGTTTATTTTTCATCCTGAGTTTTTTCTACAGCCCCAACGCTCGCATTTGCGGCTAATTTGGAGCGCAGCGGAAAAGCAGACCGGCAACATGCGCTTGTTAGCCATTTTTTTGCACAATACGTAAAAATTCAGATGCCATCTCACTTACACCTAAAGATGAAGTAGAGAAAGCAACCTTATCAGCTAGATTATGACTATATTGAGATACATCTTGATGTTGAACTCCATGCCATATAGGCAATATTACCTTCTCTCCACTCATAGACCGATTGACCAAAGCATCAAGCTCATATTGAGGCCACTGCTTCGCAAAAAAAGCTGGAGACAAAACCACAATTCCATACTTAGCATTTCCCAATCCATGATCGATACAACGCCGCAAACTATCACCTACCTCAAGAGTGAACTCGTCATACCAGACTTTCAGCCCTAAATTATTTAACTCCTGCACAAGAGGTCTAACAAAACCATCTTTATCTTCACTGGCATGTGAAACAAAAAAGTCGTAGCTTTCCACTCTATCCATTCCATTAACCTTTTGATATTGATGCGAACAGGCTTCGCTATATACCGCTTGAATCTTAGCCCACTCAACTTCAGCCTTTCTTGCTTTGTCAAAATAAAACACTTCATGCATGGGATAATTAACATCAGAAATGTAGAAAAAGAATTTACTGGAAATTCTTTGTGCATTTTTGTCCACCCATTTCCACTCATAATTAGTAATGAAATTTACTGGGCGCTCTAAGAAATTGCTAGATCCAAATTCCCCACATCTAAAAGACCCATTGTAAATATTAAAAGCTATGTAACTCGTTCCATTACCATAAAAAACATGTTCAAAACCATCCTTACTCAAATTTCTGAGACTCTCATTTTTTGTTTTTTGTCGGTGTATTGAGAAATACACTATAAACATGAGCATCACAGGTAAAATTACCCATATGTATTCCATTTATTAACCTCATCACCTTGAGTGAGTAACAAGTTATTAGTTCGTCTTTATATCTCATTTTCGGCATCGCTGACTACAACACCTCAATAAGACAACCTCAATTATAGTTCCTTAAAAACCACGTATACCGGAAGTCACAAAGGGGTCACAAAGGGGTCAAGTCTACGGTTGAGCAATTATTATTTCCCGGCACACCCTTTCACTGATTTAGGTATCTGATCACAGCTGCCACTGCTGCAAAGTGGTGTGAATGACGTCGAAATAACCCGACGACCTCACGACTTCCTGATATCCCGGTACGGCTCCCACCCACTTGCCGAGTCGGACGTTGGGTTCCTGGGTGAGATAAAGAGTGGGCAATCCCATCAGCGCCGGGCCATCCATGCCGGCCGTGGTGACGCCGATCTGACCCAGCAGACCATGGCGGCATCTCAACGCTTCAAATAGTTGCAGTTGCGCGCGGCGCATGTCCGGTCCTTGAAAGAGCGGCTCTTTCCAACACAGGGTCAGGTTGATTGCGCTTGGCGGAACGCACTCCAGCGGAACAGCATCGCCGAAAAATATGGGAGTGAGCCCGGCCTTCACTACCAGCTCAGCAAGCTGACGCAATTCATCGAAACAGGTATTGCGCTCGACATCGTGATCACCCGTTCGCACCCAAAGCAACACCTTTTTGCTTGGCTGCCCTCCCACATGACAAGCGATCCATGAGGTTAAGGAGTCCGCCGGTGATTCGTCTCCCAGGAACGCTGTGCGAAGAGTACGCTGCGCTGCTGCCGCATCGGCGCGAAAAGACTGAGCGATGATGTGCGTCAGATGCTTGGGGCTTGCCGGACGGGGCCGATAGGGGCGGAGAGAATCTGCCAATCCGGCATCAAGAAGAAATCGTTTGGCCTGCACTTCCTGGGTCGCGTCAGGTCTGATCTGGATGGGAACACCTGCTAAGAGTGCTGCGGCAGCTAGATACCAGCCTTCGCCAAAGGAAAAGCCAGGATCGGCATGGAAGGTGTAGGCACGGTTGCGCTCTGTGACGATGGCCCTGCCCTCTTTTGCGGCGACTTGCGCTTTATCCGCAAGCGCTTGGGCTTTGGCCGTATCAAGTTGACGGGCAAGCTCTGCGGCCGCCGATGCCGCCTCTTCTGCCGTGCACACGATCTGCTCGACGCGCTGCCAGCCGTCTTCGCAATCAGCCAATGTGGGCGCCCGTTGCGACCCGCGTGAAAGCTGACCGGCACCATAGCGCGCATCCTCCGCTCTGGCCGTATGCGCTTGGAGCAAAATCCATTGAAGCAAGGGAACTTCCGGGTCTTCTACCCCGTTCGCCAACACCCTGGTGCCGAGCAGAACAACCTGCTCCAGCCGGGATCGATAGTCATCACGCACGCCGGGCAGGTGCAGCTTTCCCTCTAATGCCTTAGCTGCCGCCCAAAGGGTGGCGGCCTCTTGTGTCAGTCCGCCGCTATCAATTTCATTATTCACAGGATTTTCTTCGACCAGGTTTTCGGCGCGAGCGGGCCGTCTATTTCCAGCTCGACATTATGTAAAAATGGACGCGGTCCACGAGATTTTATCCAGTCGATCATCACAGCCAAGCCCTCTTCGAGTTTCACCTTTGGCTGGTAATCGAGCAGTCGCCGGGCTTTGTCGGCGCAGCAGTTGGCAAATAGAACTTCCTGAGGGCGGCCATCGATCCGGTTCGGCTGCAGATCAAAATCGAGCAGTCGGGCGATCATGGCGGCGAGCTCGTTGATGGTAACAAACTCATCGTCGGGGCCGATATTGATCACCTCTGCGACACAGCGGTCGTCTGTGGCCATCCGCAGCAACGGATCGACCACATCGGAGACATAACTGAAACAACGCTTTTGCTGGCCGCCGCCATAGATATAAGGTTGCCGTCCCTGCAACATCAGGTTGATGAAAATGGCCGCCACGTTGCGATACGGATCGTCGTAGCGTTGCCGAGGCCCGATAATGTTGTGCGGAACCGCCACCACCCATTCCATGCCGTGGGTTTCGGCAATATTAGCCAGCAACCGTTCCGCGCTCCATTTCGCGATACCGTAAGGATCCTGAGGGGCCGGGATCATCTCCTCGGTAAACGGAACCTGATTGGTGCCGTACCGGGCCATGGACGAACAGAGCACGAAGCGCCCCACGCCCCCGGCTGCTGCCGCGGAAACAACGCCAGTGGTGGCGGTGACGACATTGCGGGTGACCAGATGCGGGCTGAATACGGAGAGGCCTTCATAGGCGGTGGCGGCGCAATGGTAGACAACATCGACATCTTTGAGCAAAGGGACCAGCGAGGCAAAATCATTGCAATCGATTTGATGAAACTCGACGCAATGCGGGACATTGTCCAGGTAACCGCCGGTCAGGTTGTCACATCCCGCAACGCTATAGCCTTCGGCCAGACAGCGTTCGGCAATATGACTCCCTAAAAAGCCCGCGATACCGGTAATGAAAATTCGTTTTTTGCTCAATTGAAGTACACCATATTGGATGGATTGTTCGGTTCTGTGGCCAAGAACCAGAGAGAAAGATCAAGGTCAAGACCGCCGGGATGCGCCCCGGCAGGCGCCATCCTTTTGTAAGCCGACAAAAGGATGCAAAACCGGCTTTTAGACCCGGCCCTCCGGGGGTCGCTGACTTACCTACAATGAATCACTTTCCGTTATGCTTCACAGATTCGGCTCGCCGCCCTTTAGGTCGGCGAATCGTGCAATTCATCAGCATTGGGGTAAAACGTTGACAACGTATCTACGGCGCTCTCTATTTTTTCCGTGGCATCACCCTCGCCACTGTTTCATATTTTTCAACCCAATCTCCCTGTTCAGCAGCTCTGACTACAAAGAGATCATGTTGCTCTACTCTACTCGCAACACCAAGCCACCAACGTACTCCGGCACCAGATCATCGGCCTCAAGTTCGCACAACTCACTCTCCCAAATCGCCAGACAATAGTGGACAAACGGTGTCGTACCCGGCGCCAGTGATTCCAGCCAGCGGCTTGTTTCATCGCGCAATGCGGTCATGGCTTCGTCGTTGCGCGTCAGGGTGGCGTGTAATTGACTGAGTTCCTGAATCGGCAATGGTCGGAAGGCAAAATCGCGGCCCATGATACGCTGGGCCAGTGCGGTGAGGAAAATTTCCGACAGGGTCAGTTCACTGCCCAGATCGGGCACGCAGCCGTCGAGGTCGATATCCTCCGGAGCGCCGAGCGGCAACAGGCCCTGTTCGCCAAACACGGCTTGCAACATGTCGATGCATTGCAGTTCCTCATCCACCAGTGTTACCTCGGCCATGGTGGCAAAGGGGCGCTGGTCGGCGCGAGTTTCATCCATCAGGCCGTTGAAGAAGCGCGGTTTATCCTGACACAGCGCCGTGATCACGGCGGCATCCGGACCATCGAGATATGGCCCCAGTACACTTTGCGAAATGGCGCGCGCCCGCTGGCGCAGGGAGGCGGTCAGGCTGTAGCCGAGTTGAAACAGCTGCTGCAGATAAACGCTATGGAACAGCTCGGTGGCTCTTTCCGCATCGGAACCCGCCAGAAAACCCAAGGCGAGGTTGAGGTAATGGTACACATCCTCCATGGTCTGACGCACCTCGTTCGGTTCGCCATAATCAACGCCGTCGGCACTCATGGCGCGATTGAGCAAGAACGTCAGTTCATGGGCGAGGTCTTCGCTCAATCCTCCAGCCATGACATCGGCGAGCAGGTCATGCGGCTGCACGGTGGTCACCAGGAATCCGGGAGCCACCCCACCGGTACTTTGCGTCGTATAAATGCCCTGTGGCTTGACATGCTGCTGCGGGTCAAAGCGCTGCGGATCGATCACATCATAGAGCGAACGCGCCTCAAAACGTTCGACAAAGCCAAGATCGCCAAGACGCCCATTACGCAGCTGATAAACATCTTCCTGCAACGCAAGATCAAACTCATGACGCACGGCTTCCATCAGACGCAGAAAGAACTCCTGGCGCTCACGAAACAGAATATCCTGAAAAGCGTCCATCAGTTTGGCCACATCCTCGTTACGATAGTCGCATTCATACACCTGATCAAAGCGCTTGCGGTTGGCCAGCAGGTCTTCGTCATCGTCGGTCAGTGATTCCAAACCACCGGTAATGGTCAGCTGCTTTTTAACCATCATCACCAGCAATTCAAAATCAAAGTCATCGATCAAGCGCAGAAACTCTTCCTCATCCTGAATCAGTAACAGATGCAACCACACCAGGCTTTCCTCGGCATCAAGCTGATCGGCCTTCCAGCAATCCATATCCACACACAGCGTCACCTGTTCAGGACTGGCCAGACCGATCAGTTCGACGGCGTCGAGGGCACCGAGTTCCTTAATGAGCAGGAAAATCTCCTGAGCCGGCAAACTGCGCACCAAGGCGGCGCTGTTGGCGGCATTGAGAATCATGTGATATTTCTGCCGGCCACGACTGGCCTGAACCTGTTGCAGATACGGGTCAGAGGCGGGCACGGTAGCAAGTGTTTGGTCTTCCATAGCAGATCCTGTCTGTTGGTCGTTCACGGTTACGCTCAATGTAGGTCGCCGCGATTTATGGGTCAAGGGAACAGCACGAAAAATGATTTTTTTTTGGACGTGAATCGGCAGCACGGTATACTTGCATTCATGAGACGCGTCAAGAACAAAACAGGTTACTGGCTCCTACTGCTCTGGCTGCTGATGCCGACGCTCGTAGTCTGTGCCGCGGATTCCGCCCCGGCGGAGTTCACCGCCGAAGACCTGCAGGCCTTGGTGCGCCAGGTGGAAACCCAGTACAACGGCAACTCGGCCCATGGCCGCATGACTATGACGATTGCCACCGAGCACTGGCAACGCACCCTGACCATGGAGATGTGGTCGTGGCAGCGCGAGCGCTTTCTCACCCGCATTGAGGCACCGGCCAAGGAGCGCGGCGTTGCCACGCTGAAGATTGACCGTGACGTCTGGAACTATCTGCCCAAGGTGGACCGTACCATCAAGATTCCGTCGTCAATGATGGGCGGTTCGTGGATGGGCAGCCACATCACCAATGACGATCTGGTCAAATCAAGTCAGGTGGACAAAGAATATGAATTCTCGCTGGTACGGGCTGATGAGGCGGAGATCATCATCGACTGCCTGCCCCAACCCGACACTGTCACCGTGTGGGGCAAGCTGGTCTACACCATTGATCGCCCCACCATGACCCCGGCGCAGGTTGACTATTTTGATGAAGATCTCCAACTGGTGCGCCATCTGTATTTTGACCGCATTGAGCAGATCGGCGAGCGTACCATCCCCATGCGCATGCGCGTCGAACCGGTGGACAAACCCGGCGAGTACACCGAATTAATCTATGAAGAGATCGCTTTCGACATCGGCCTGGCGCCCGAGTACTTCTCTCTGCGCAACCTGAAAAAGCGCTAGCCATGCTGATCAAACTGGCGTTTCTCAACCTCGGCCGCAACCGGCGCCGCACCCTGCTTACCCTGAGTTCGCTGGTCATTTCAGCGGCCATGCTGATTTTGTCGCTGGGGATTTTCTCCGGTATGTTTGCCGATATGCTGTCGTCAGCCACCGATAACTACACCGGTCACATCACCATCAGCCGCCCCGACTACCAGCAGGAACACGATCTGTATCTCAACTTCAGTCCCGCGCCTGCCCTACTCGATCAACTGCAGCACACCCCCGGCATCACCGGTCTGTCAGAGCGCCTGCGCGCCTTCGGCCTGCTCAGTGGCCAAGACCAGAGTCGGCCCGCCGAACTGCTCGGCGTCGATTTTACCCAGGAACCGCAGGTCACGACATTGAATCAAAAACTCATCGCCGGGACATTCCCAACAAGTAGCGCAGCCGGGCAAGGTGTGATCGGCAGCGCCCTTGCCCGCCGACTCGGCGTGACTGTCGGTGATGAGCTGGTACTGGTCTCCCAGGCTGCGGACGGCTCCATTGCCAATGCCCTGCTTACCGTCAGCGGTATTTTCGACAGCGGCGATCAAATGCTCAACACCCGTCTGGCTCTGGTCGATCTGTACTGGCTGCAGACTACCATGGCGTTGCCGGGCAAAGTGCATGAAATCGTACTGCGCTGTCAGCAGCCTCTGAAGGCCGCCACTTTGGCTGCGACCCTCCAGCAACAATTGGGC
>PKUE01000024.1 GCA_002869685.1 Desulfuromonas sp. | reverse complement strand
TAAGCGGTGCCAGGTGTGCGCAATGTTTCATGACATCAGAAACAATCTGCAACGTATTCAATCATTGTTCAAGAACGATGAGTTCTCCCGCCCCAGAGTTATGCCTTTCCCGTGTAGAAGGCAAAATCGCTGCTGTTGCCTCGCTATGGCCATTGCAAACCTGACTTGTGTGCCAACATGGTGAGCGGTGATGGACACATATCTTTCCTGCCGCGTTGTGACATTGGGTTTATTTGTTAGAATCTTCTAGGAGATAGTAGACATTATTTTGCGTCAGTTTCCGCAATTTTTGCTCAGTCGTCTTAATCATGCCACGGTATGGGATTGTGATGAGCCGCGGTGGCGCTGAGATGGGGATGATATGCTTGATACCACGTTGATGGTTGTAGAAGATGATCAGGTCTTGCGAGACCGTCTTGATCGAATTTTGGGCCGTGAAATTAGACAGGTTAAGAGCTATTCAGGGCCTACGGAAGCCTTGGGTGATTTGGAGAACTTTGTCCCGGATATCGTTCTCACCGATATCAAAATGCCCGGCATGACGGGTTTGGAAATGGTTAAAGCGATCCGTCAGACATTGCCGAATATCCCCGTGATTATCGCTTCGGCTTTCAGTGATCCCGATTATTTCATGACCTCTATTCGCCTCAAAGTTGAAAACTATGTCGTAAAGCCGATCGATGTCGAACAATTGATGGAGACCATTGAAACGATTGTAAAACGTTTGCAGGCGCAAAAGCTTCTCAAGGAAAAAGATTCCCTCCTGCAGCAATATAAAAATATTGTCGATCTGAGTGCAAGTATCGTGATGATCAACCGGCAGGGGTTGATCACCTATGTCAATGATCGTTTCTGCGACCTTTCGAATTACAAGCGACAGGCTCTTCTTGGGCAGCCGTATAACAAGGTATGGCATCCGGATATGCCGGAAGGGTTTTTTCGCGACTTTTGGAAAACCGTGACCAAGCAAAAGGTTTGGCAGGGGATCATGAAGAACCGTCAGCCGGACGGCAGTACGTTTTATGTCGATAGCACGATTGCTCCGGTGCTCAATGTGGATGGAACAACAAACGAGTATATTTCCATCAACGTGGATATTTCCGATCTGATCCTGAGTAAAAAGCAATTGGAACAGGATATTGTCACGGACCGTCTGACCGAATTGCCGAACCGGATTAAATTACAGCAGGATCTCAAAGACTTTGATGACTTTACCATTCTTATGATTGATCTGGATCATTTCAAGGAGGTCAATTTGTTGTTTGGGATCCATTTTGGCGACAGAGTCCTGCAGTTTTTTGCAGATACTCTGCGCCGGATGGCTCAACCGTTCAATATTTCCTGTTACCGCATTGCTTCGGATGAATACGGGCTGCTGGCCAAATCAGACCGGCGGGAGTCTTTTCGTGAACTTGTCGAAGAGATAAAAAGTGAGATTGAAACGAACCCGCTGCAATACGAAAAGGTCTCATTTGAAATAGATTTTACCTGCGCATTGCTTTACTGCGATCAGGAAAAGTATAATCCTGTCGAACAGTTACAAAGTACCATTGAAGAAGCCAAAACCAAGCGCCACTTTCTTCTGGAACACAATGCGGATGCACTGCTGCAAAAGCAGTATGAGGAAAACTTTGAGTGGACTAAAAAAATTAAAAGCGGTCTTCACGATGATCGTGTCGTTGTTTATTTTCAGCCTATTTACGATATTAAAGAAAATTTTATCAGCAAATACGAATGTCTGGTGCGCCTGATTGAACCGGATGGGACCGTGGTGCCACCGGCGCTGTTTCTCAATGCGGCGAAACGCTCGCGTCATTATCGTGAGTTGACTCAGACTGTGATCACCCAGGCCTGTCGCGCTTTCAGTCACAGAACAGAAAGCTTTTCGATTAACCTGTCGATTGAAGATTTGACCGATGAGGAAACCCTTGATTTTCTCATTGTTTCAACCGAGCGCTATCAGCTGCAGAATCGATTGATCGTTGAAGTGCTTGAGTCTGAGGGAATAGACAACTTCAGCATGATCCAGACCGTATTTAAACGGCTCACCGATGCGGGGTTACGTCTGGCAATTGACGATTTCGGCAGTGGCTATTCAAATTTTTCCTATCTGGTTGATTTGCCCATCTCATTTTTGAAAATTGACGGTTCTCTGATCCGAACGATCGCCGAGGACAGCAATGCACGCATCATTGTCCAGTCGATTGTCATGTTTGCCCATAAACTCGGAATCAAGTGCGTCGCAGAGTTTGTTTCTTCCGAAGAAATTTTACAGATCGTTACCGAACTGAATATTGATTTTGCCCAGGGATTTTATATTGCCCGACCACAAGCCGCTCTGGATGGTTGTTTTTGCCGGACGGAGGAATAGATGCGAAGAGCCTGGATCGTTTTTGGTGTTGGATTTGTGCTGGCTTGCGGCGTTTTTCTCGTCGGCAGTTATTTGATTTCGAGAGATGTCCAACAACTGACACTGGAGACCGTTCTGCTCCAGCACACAATTACCGAACACCAGATCGAAAATTTCAAGTCCGCGCAAATCCCTCTGCTGAAAATGTTGACCGAACATCCCGGTGTTAAACACCTGAATTCCTCTACGCAGGATGAGCAATCCGCTGTCGCCCAGTTGTTTTTCCATACGGTTAAAGCGAACCCTGTCATTATGCAATTACGGCTACTTGATTTGCAGGGAAACGAGAGAATCCGGGTCGACCGATTGCGTAATGGTGACGTCGCATCGATAGATCACAGTGAATTGCAGAACAAAGCGCATCGCGATTATTTTCAAACATTTTCCCGCCTGGGCAAGGGGCAGTGGGGATTTTCCAATTTTGATCTGAACATCGAACAAAAAAAGATTGAGATTCCCTTTAATCCGACATTACGCACCGCAATGCCGGTTGTTTGTGAAGATAAGATCTGCGGGCTGATTATTATTAATTATTACATGGCAGAGTGGGTGCGTAAGTTAGGTACGGTTGTTGACAGCAAACTCCTTCTGGTGGATGAAGATGGTTATTTTCTGCTGCATCCCGAACCTGACTGGGCCTGGTCACGTTATACACCGCTATCCCGAAAAATGGATGATTACTATGGGCGGGACCTGAGTTTCCTGTATCGCAAGCCCTTAGGGCGATACTGGATTGATCGCAGTACCCTTGCGTTGCCGCTTAATTTTTTTGATCAGGACCTGCTGGCGGTTTATTCGCTGAACCGTTCTCCAAATATCCTCTATCGGCAAAAAATCGTTGAATTCTCCGGGATTCTCGGTCTTGCTCTTGTCCTCGTACTTATTCCCGTCGCCTGGTTGATTCGCAAAAATATGTGTCAATTACGGCAGGAAAAAAAACTGGCTCAAAACAGCCGCGATTATCTCAACACCGTGTTCAATCACACCTTTGACGCGATTGTCGTGATTGACGATCAGGGCCGTATTCAGCGTGTCAATGATGCGGCCCTTAAACTTTTCGGTTATCAACGAGAGACGTTATGCGGACAGAACGTCTCCATTCTGGTGCCGGAACCCCATCGCAGCCAGCATGATAACTATGTCAGAAATTTTAAAAGTACCGGTCGCCTGATCATTAACGCGGATCGGGACCTTTGTGCTCTGCATTCCGATGGGCATAAAATCCCTGTTTCTCTGGCGATTACCCAGATGCGGCTTGATGGCGAGCTGTACTTTATTGGTACGATCAATGACCGCAGTGATATCAAAAAGTTAGAGGAGCGTGGTCGTAAGCAGGAGATGTTGATTCAACAGGGAAAGCTCGCCGCAATGGGAGAGATGCTCGGTGCCATTGCCCATCAGTGGCGGCAACCGCTTAATTCGATTGGCTTGATTATTCAGGATTTGTCCTCAGCCTATAAACACAATGACCTTACCGAAGCGTATTTTTATGAGTCTCGGCAGGAGATGCTGCAGCAATTGCGTTACATGTCCGATACGATTGACGAATTCAGAAATTTCTTCACTCAGGGGAAAAAAATTCAGAATTGTAATCTGATCGCCGTGCTGAAAGATATCGAGCAGTTGTACTGGGCGCAGTTAAAAGCCCATGGAATCAAGGTGAACCACTCGTGTCGTCTCGCTGGAGAGATCACCCCCTGTCCGTCGGATGGCCACCAGTTGCCGGAATTTTCTCTGAAAAGCTATCCAGCGGAAATTAAACAGCTTCTGCTTAATTTGATTGCCAATGCCAAAGAAGCTATTGAGAAAATTTCTTCGCCATCCCCGCAACAGTTCTGTATCGAAGTGCAGCTGGAGGCGACGGAAAATGACATTGTCATTGATGTGTGTGATCTGGCTGGAGGAATTGCTGAAGATGTGCAGCCGAGAATTTTTGAGCCCTATTTTACCACCAAAGAGATGGGTACAGGCCTGGGACTCTACATTGCAAGAACTCTGGCCGCTAATCCGCTGCAGGGGGAGCTGGTCTATCAGGAGAGAAAATCAGCAGAGGATGGATGTGTTGTCGGGAGCATCTTTCGTCTGACCTTACCCCGCACCCCCGAAGAGAACGTGAACTGAAAACTTGGGGAGTTTAAAGCTGGTAATCTCGCAGACATAGCCCTGACGCCACCAGGGGGAGCCCTTTTTTTGTGCTGGGACGATTTTGAGGACTTCTTGTGGGGCGATGGCAAAATATTTCCTGATCACATCAAACAGATCGTGCTATATAGGGTGCGTTCTCATTCCCCGGTTTTCGGGGGATGCCGTTTTTCTTCTCAATACACGCGTAACATTGCATCACATTGACGATAATTGTAAGCAGGAGTTTTTACATGCCACAACAACGTGTTTACGTGATTGGCCATATGAACCCGGATACCGATTCGGTGTGCAGTGCCATTGCCTATTCCCGTCTTAGAGCCGCTCAGGGACTGGATGGCGTCCAACCGGCACGCGCCGGAAATATCAATCGCCAGACCGAATTTATTCTGGAAGAGCTTGCTGTTCCGCAGCCTGAATTGCTTCTCGATGTTTCGCCGCGAATTCGCGATATCATCGGTGTGCAACAGCCGGTGACCATCCCGGCAACCGCGCCGTTATCGCGGGCGCTGGAGTTGTTTCATCTCCATAACGTGAGGATACTGCCAGTGGTGGATGAAAATCGCTGTCCGCAGGGGATTCTCTATCTGAAAAAAGTTTCGGAACGTTTTCTTGTACCGAGCCAGGAAAAAGAGCTGCGCCGGGTCTCCGCTTCGCCACGCTCCATTTGCCAATGTCTCAAGGCAACGGCTCTGCATGAAGTGGATTTTGATTGTCTCGAAGAGTTGAATCTCTACGTCGCAGCCATGGCCGAACCCACCTTCGCCGAAAAGATGGCGGATCAGGATATGCGCAAGATGATTCTGATCGCCGGAGACCGTATCGATATTCTGCGTATCGCCGTTGAGCGAGCCGTGCGGGTTCTGGTGGTTGTCGCGGATCTGGATATCCCTCAGGATATTCTTGAACTGGGACGCAAAAACGGGGTGACCATTCTGTCAACCTCGTTTGACAGTGCCACCAGTACCTGGCTGACACGTCTGGCAACGCCGGTGGAATTACTGGCGGAAAAAGACTATATCACCCTGCGTGGTCAGGACCGTGTTGATGAACTGCGGATGAGTTTGACCCATAGTATTGTGCCGGGTGTTGTTATCGTCAATGACCATGGTCAGGTGGAGGCGGTGGCAACCAAAAGTCATCTGCTGCGACCATCGGATATCAAACTGATCCTGGTCGATCACAATGAACTGTCACAGTCGGTGGCAGGGGCGGATAAAGTGGAGATTCTCGAAGTGGTGGATCATCATCGCCTGGGCAGTTTTCAAACCGATAAACCGATCCGTTTTATCAATCAGCCCGTTGGCAGCACCTGCACCCTGGTGGCGACGCTGTATCAAAATGCCGGAATCACACCCGACCCGGCAACCGCAGGACTGATGCTGTCCGGTTTGCTCTCGGATACAGTCGTGATGAAATCACCGACGACGACTGAGATCGATCGGGAGATTGCCGAATGGCTTGGTCAGTTGTCGGGCCTTGATCCGCAGGAATATGGTCGGCGGATTTTTGCTTCCAGCAGCGCCATGAGCGCCTATGATTCGTTGGAAAAAGTTATTACCACTGATTTTAAAGTGTTCACTGCCTCCAGTTGCCAGTTCGGTATCGGTCAGGTGGAAGTGGTTAACTTTCATGAGTTCCACGGCTTGAAAGAGGACCTTAGTGCCGAGTTGGAACGGATTCGCGAATCACGCGATTTGGGGATGGCCGGTCTGCTGGTTACGGATATTGTCGCGGGCAACAGTGAACTGCTGGTTGCTGGCGATAAGCAGTTGGCTTTTCTGATCGGATATCCTCAGTTGGAAGAGAATCTGTACGAATTGCGTGGGGTGCTGTCGCGCAAGAAACAGCTGATACCTCATTTGTTACGGGTCCTGGGAGTCGCCTGATTTAATAAGAAAAAAAACCCCGTGAAGGAGGGGCATCACGGGGCAAAAGCTTTGGTCGACCCAAAGCAACATGCGGCTAACCTAGCGGAAAACTAACGGTCTGACAACTTAAAATTTGGCCGGATTTTCTAATGAGCAAATGGGTATCAGTTCATTTTTTGGCGTCACTTTAGCCCGTTGTAGTGACGCGCTCACTTTGGTCTTGACAGCGGCATTGTAGATTCCTATGGTGTCAGCGCAAATTGTTTCAGGTGCTTTTTAAGCATAATAGGGAATCCCGTGAGAGTCGGGAGTGGGCCCGCCGCTGTAACCAGGGACGTTGGACGTAATGATGCCACTGACATTGTCGGGAAGGCGCGTTGCGACGGATGATCTGGAAGCCAGAAGACCTGCCTGAAGCAAAAGTTCGAACTTTCGTGGCGAAGGTTGGGATGCACAAGTATCACGGGAGAGATTGGGATAACCCCGGATCGATGTTTTTTTATCGGTTCGGGGTTTTTTGCGCTCCGGACACAAAACCTGTAGGAGGCTGTATGAAGAAAGGGATTGTGCTGGGCATTCTGCTCGCCTGTTGGGCTCAGTTTGGCTGGGCTGAAATGACCACGGAAACCGTTGATGATGTTGTTGTCACGGCAACACGCACCAGCGGGAATCTGGAACTGGTTGGTGGTACGTCGGTAACGGTCATTACCGCGCAAGAGATTGAGGCCAGCCACCTGACAACGGTTGCTGAAATTCTGCAAACCGTGCCAGGACTGCAAATGTCCAATGCCGGTGGTATGGGCGCGACCAGTAAAGTCTTTATCCGCGGCGCTGACTCCAAGAACACTCTGTTGCTTATTGATGGCATTGCCGCCAATGATCCCACCGATGTTAATCGTGGCGCCGATTTCTCCAACATCCTGCTCGATAATGTTGAGCGGATCGAGGTGGTAAAAGG
>PKUE01000158.1 GCA_002869685.1 Desulfuromonas sp. | reverse complement strand
TCGGCGGCGGCAGTATCGAGAGGTTGCAGTTGCAAGCGTTTCAACTCTAGTTGGCTTACCATATCTGCCCGGCCCTGTTCCACCGGCGCCTTGATATGCAGATTGAGTTGCCCCTGTTCAAGACGGTAACCGATGGCATGTTCAACATAGGGCGACAGCTCCGGCAACTGAAATTCCCGCACGTCCGCAACTGCGGACAACGACAAGGGCGTCATGAACAACGCGATGTCTCCGCGGAGGTCCAGTTCGGCATAGTCATCGAGCCGAGTCTGTAACACCACCGTGGAGCGCTGCTGCGCTGCGCGACTGTCCACATGGCTAACCGTCATGGCCAGCGGGGCGGCAACCACCTCGACCGTTGGCGTCACCTGTTCATCACGTAGCACGATGTGACTCGCACCATCGATGCGCAACTGATCCAGCACAACGCCCCAGGCTGGCTCGACCACATCGTGCGGCTCCGGTTGCGTCGGCGTGTGCGGTGCCGGCAGCCATTGCCGTGCTTCAAAGCTGCCATTGGCAAGGCGTATCAAATTGGCCTGCAGATCGCTGAGGGTAACAGTTTCGGCACGCAACAGGTTTTCACCGGCATCCAACCGGGTCACCAGCAACCGCCCCAGCGTCGCAACTTGCGGCGGACGCAACGCAGTCAAGGGATCCCGCCCGAGCAGGCGCACCCCTTCCAGCAACAGCTGCTCGGCAGTCACATGCTGCTGCGCCAACTGCAGGGCCCCGATTTCACCACGCGCCACGGCCAGCAGCAGATTTTTTTGCGCCAGATCCGTCACAGCGAATTGCTGCCAGCCCCCCTCGCCCTGCACCATACCGTCACCGCGCCACTGCCCCGTCCAGCGCACGCTCCCGGCCGTCAAACCAAGCCCCGGTGCGAGAAGATCGACATCAACGGAATTCAGCTCCAGCTGGCCTTCGGCGACGGATTCAATCCCCTCCGACCGCAAAGACAGCTGCACATCACCCTGCCAGTGCGCAGTCATTTGTTTCAGCCACAGACGGGCATGACTGGCGGCAAGATGATCCGCCTCAAGCGTCCCCGCCAGAGCCAGGCTCGGGTCCGCCGCCGTCGTCGCGACCACATCCAGGCGGCCAGCCAAGGTTCCGCTCACTTCACTCCAGCCCAGGGCCTGCCAGACCGGTTCCAGTGTCGCCAGATCCAGGTGGTCCAATGCCACCGTCACCGCTGACTCAGACCCAAACGGCTGCACCTCTCCGCTGACATGGAGCGTGCCACCGGCCAGTTGCACCTGCGCGTCCAGGCAGGTGTTTTGTTCAGGCTGCCACGATGACAGCATCGACGTTTTCAACTGATCAATGGCGACGGTGGTCTCCTGGTAGCGGTGGCGCACAATTACAGCCACCCCTTCAAGATGGAGGCGGTGCGTGGCAACTCCCCACGCCGGTACGCTGCCCGGAGGTGCCGCCTGCTCCGCCAGCGTATCCGAAGGTTCCAGGCGCAACCCGGCGACAACCAGAGGCCGGTCCGGCAACGACTCGATCAAAAGTGTTGCCCCGGTGACCTCAATCTGCTGCAGCTGAACGTGATGCTTCCACAATGGCCACCAGTCCAGCTGCACCCTGGCCTGTTCAACAACCAGAACGGGTTCACCTTCGCGCTGCACCCGCAGCCCTTCTATGGATAAGCGTCCGCTGAACGGATTGAAACCGACATCGTCCAACTGAGCCTCAAGGCCGGGCTGACGGGCGTACCAGGCCAGTGCGCCCCAGCGCAGCCCGTATGGCAGAGCAATCAGGATCACTGCGGCCACAACCAGCAGGGCGATACACCACACCAGGCGGTGGCGACCTGTGCTCGTGCTGCGTAAATCAGACGGTTGGTGATTTGTCTTATCTTCCATCGTTTCTCTGCTCCTCCCGCATCTGCCAGGCGAGTTGGCCAAGCTGTTCCAGACCGGTGGCAAGACGCTCGCTCCACACACCGCTGCAACTCAGCCGCACAAAACTGCCATAAAGATCCTGGGTGGTAAAAATAGGCCCCGGTGCCACAGCAATCCCCAGCGCCTTGGCCCGGACAAAAAACTCCACGGCGTTGAGCTGATTCGGCAGCTCCAGCCATAGCACACTTCCCCCGGCAGGTCGAGTGACCCGCGTCTCGGGAGGGAACGTTTTGCCCAGCCAACTTTGCATGCGGCGCATGTGCGTTTCCAGACTGCGTCGCAAGCGCCTCAGGTGACGATGGTGATAACCTGCTTCGAAAAACGCGGCCACCGCCCGCTGAGTTGGCGTCGGGCACGATACATTGGTGGTGTATTTGATCTCCAGAGCGCGATCGTAATGGCGCCCCGGCAACAACCAGCCGACCCGATATCCCGGGACGATGGTTTTTGAAAAAGAATTGCAGTGCAACACCTGACCGTGGCGATCATAGCTTTTCAGCGTGGTGGGCCGCTGCTCGCCAAAGTACAGTTCCCCGGAAACATCGTCTTCTACCAGCGGCACCTGATACTGCTCCAGCAAGGCGACCACCCGTTGTTTCTCCGCCTCCCCCAGCTGACTGCCATCGGGATTATTGAAGTTGGCTGACAAAATACAGGCACGCACCGGCTGGCGCTGCAACACTTTTTCCAGCTGATCAGGGCTGATCCCCCGCTGCGGATCGGAGGGCAGTTCAATGGCGCGCAGACCACAGTTCTCGATCAACTGTAAAAAACAGTGATAGGTGGGAGAAGCAATCACCACACTGTCTCCCGGTCGGGTCAGCGTACGCAGCGCCAGATAGAGTGCCTCCATGGCACCACAGGTCACGATAATCTCGTCCTCATCCACCTGAATTCCCATGGTGGCGACGTAACGGGCGATTTGGCGACGCAGGCCAAGGTCACCACTGATCTCGCTGTAACCGAGGATGTCGTCTCCGTCATGACGCATCTGCTGCTGAAGCAGACGCGCCAATGTTTTGGTCGGCAGCAGTGACAGGTCGGGGCAGATCACACTGAGCGGCAGCAGATCCTGGCGGCCAACGGTATCAACCACCTCGCGAATCAACTCGGGACGTGACACGCCACGTGGCTGTGGATCAATCGCCCCCTCTCCCTTGGGCTGCGACAACAGATCCGGATCATGGCAAAGAAAAAAACCCGACCGTTGCCGCGCTTCAATCATCCCCTGACGCTCCAACTCCACATAGGCCTGACCGACAGTGGCCAGCGACACATGAAGCGTGCGACTGAGTTGCCGCAACGAAGGCAGACGCTCGCCCAGACGCAAGGTTCCGTGCGCCACCATATCGCGGATATAGGCTTCAACCAGCTGATAACGAAAACGTGTATCGGTCATGATCCCCCTTCGACGGACAACTGTACTGGTTAATTTTTAGTTTTTCTGTATCTGTTTTGCAAACAGTTTTTCTGGTGTGCTGTCAGCGCCTCACACCGAAAGGAGAGCCCATGTTCCGCTTACTTTTTATTTCCGCTTTGATTGTCCTTGTTATCTGGCTCAGCTGGCCGCACCGTCATCAGCCAGGCCACCACCGCTCTTCCCCGGAAACATTGTCACTGGCACCGCTGTAATAGCGTCGCCGTGCCCCCGTCGATGGTCGCGCCGCAGGGGCGAATCGGATCAGGAACGGGAACCTTTAACGGACAGTCCTTGAGATTTTTTGACAGGCGCTATACTTTGGAAGGGTCTTGCTCTTTCAAAGGAGAAACGCCATGGTTGAAATCACTCCGCTGCCCGCCAATGATGATAATTACATTTACATGGTCTCCGACGCGAACTTCACCATTGCCATTGACCCCGGTGATGCCGAACCGGTGCTGGCCTATCTGGCCGAGCAGAACCGTTCTCTGACGCTGATCCTCAACACCCACATGCATCAGGACCACTGCGCTGGCAACCTGACACTGAAGCGAAAAACCGCCTGTCATATTGCCGGCAGCGACGACCGGATTCCCGGTCTCGACCTGTTGCTGCATGAGAATACCTGTCTGCCCGGTATTCCGTGGCCGGTTGAGATTCTGCTCACTCCGGGCCACACCAACAGCGACTGTTGTTTTTATTTGCCCGAGGCCCAAGCTCTATTCAGCGGTGATACACTGTTCAGTGGCGGCTGTGGCCGGGTGTTTGAAGGCACCATGGAGCAGCTCTACACCAGTGTGCAGAAACTGGCGGCGCTGCCAGAACAAACCCGTCTGTTCTGTGGTCATGAATATACCGAAGACAACTACCGCTTTGCCGCCAGCATTGAACCCGGCTCGGCGGTGATCCACGACAAACTGTCCCGCGTTCATTATCAGCGCAGCCACGGCAAAGCGACCATTCCGGTCACACTGGCTGAGGAGTTCGTGTGTAATCCCTTCCTGCGCTGCGACGACACGGCGCTGCGTCGCGCGTTAAAAATGGAGCACTCTTCGGCCGTCGAGGTGTTCACCGATCTGCGGTTGAGAAAAAACCGCTTTTAACTCTGACAGAAACAGTGATAGATTCTTGTCTGTTTCTAACATTTCTTCGCCATGGTTGCGGGACCCTTTTCAGGACAGAAACATGACACGCCTTGACGACAACAATTACCGCACCATTCTTGAAGAGCTCTACGACGGGCTGTATTTCGTTGATCACGAGCGGAAAATCACCTTCTGGAACAAAGCGGCCGAGCGGATTACCGGCTATCGGGCCGACGAGGTGCTGGGATCATCCTGCGCCGACAATATCCTCGTTCATGTCGATGACGCGGGCAACAACCTCTGCCTCAACCACTGTCCGCTGTCGGCAACCATTCAGGACCGGACACCGCGCAGCGCGCATGTTTACCTGCACCACAAACAGGGGCATCGTGTCCCGGTTTCGGTGCGGGTCACCCCGCTGGTTGATGATCAGGGGAAAATCATCGGCGCGGTTGAACTGTTCTCGGATTTGACCAATTATCAGGCCAATGAGTTGCGCGTCAAGGAACTGGAGCAGCTGGCATTAATCGACAAACTGACCCAACTGGCCAACCGGCGCTATCTCGAACAGCAACTGGAAAAGAGTGTCCGGGAATTCCAGCGCACCAATATCTCGTTTGCCCTGTACTTTTTCGACATCGACCACTTTAAACAGATCAATGACAATCACGGTCACGATATCGGCGACGAAGTGCTCAAATTCCTCTCCAAAACCCTGATCCAGAACGCCCGCCCTTTTGACCTCTACGGACGCTGGGGCGGCGAAGAATTCATTGCGGTCATCCGCAACCTCAACGAAGACCACCTGTTTTCCTTTGGAGAACGGCTGAGAACCTTGATTGAACAATCCTATCTTGAGTTGTCCAAAGAACGGCTGAGTGTGACCGTTTCAATTGGCGGCACCCTGATACAAAAAGATGACTCCCTTGACAGTCTGATCAAACGGGCCGACCGGCTGCTTTATACCAGCAAGAAAAATGGTCGCAATCGGTTAACAGTGGGATAACACGGAACGTTGGCCACGGTGGGCGAAACACCAACGCTGGCATGAATGTGAAGCTGAAGGGATCCGGCACCGGGTCGGGCGCTGAATGGCGAGTCAGGCGGAGGGAATTTCCTGATCGGAAAAACGGCGCTTGATCGCGACGAATTCATCAAGGTGGGTGACAAACAACTGCACAAGGTGGGGATCAAAATGGTGGCCCGCCTCTTCCTCAAGATAGGCGACAGCCTGTTCCATGCTCCAGGCGTCTTTATAAGGACGGGTACTGGTCAAAGCATCAAAGACATCACACACAGCGGCAATACGGGCACACAGCGGAATTTCTTCGCCGCTACAACCATGGGGATAGCCACTGCCATCCCATTTTTCGTGATGATAGAGCGCGGTTTCCCGGGCCATGGACATCAAAGCCGAGGGGTGTTCGCCAATGATCTGGCTGCCGATCAGCGGGTGGCGATTGATCTCCTCGCGCTCATCATCCGTCAGACGGGCCGGTTTGAGAAGAATTTGATCGCCGATGCCGATCTTCCCCACATCGTGCATGGTGCTGGCATAAAACAGCATGGTGGCGTAATCCTCATCCTGCCCACATTTACGCGCCAGCAGACTGCAGAAATGACTCATCCGTTCAACATGGGCACCAGTTTCGTTGTCACGAAACTCGCCAGCGACACCGAGACGGCGCACAATCTCCAGCTGAGTATGCCAGATCTCTTCTGTACGCTTGCGCACCTCCTGCTCCAGCACTTCGGCCCGCATCACCTGACGGGTAAAATACATGCGGGTATCCAGACAATTGCGGATGCGCAATAACACTTCCCAGGCATCAAACGGCTTGGTGAGAAAATCTTTCGCGCCCCCCGCCAACGCCTGGTGGCGGGTCTCCATGTCCGTCTGTGCGGTCAGCACAATCACCGGAACATAGTCTTCGCCAAACTCCTCGGCGAGTAATTCCAGCACATCAAAACCGGACAACCACGGCATGCGAATATCCAGCAAAATCAGATCGAAGTCGTGTTGGCGGTACAGCCCAACCACGTCGCGCGGATCGGTGGTGGAATAGAGATGCTGGTAATCCTCCTCTTCAAGAATCGCTTCAAGAAGAGCAATATTGGCCGGATTATCATCGACGATGAGGATCTTGGCCTCAGTAATAGAGGGCAGTGCCATCATAACGACCTCTGGGTAGCCTCTTCCAACAGGAACTTCAGCTGTTAAAAATCGACCGGCTTGGCCACGAAGCCATCAAAGCCAAACTGGCCCACCTTCCGCATGGTTTCTTTCATGGCATCTGCACTGATGGCAATCACCGGAATTGATGCAGTCGCTGCCTGGCTGCGCAAGCGGCGCATCGCTTCAAAGCCGTCAATGCCCGGCAGATTCAAATCCATCAGAATGACATCGGGCTGCTGTGTCTCGGCCATCTCCAGTCCCTGTTCCGCTTCACTGCAGGTTAACAGTGTCGCCGAACTCCACTCTTCAAAAAAACTGGCCATCAGACCGATATTGCCCGGATTGTCCTCAATATACAAGACCGTTGCGCAGTTGCCTGGAGGACAAACTGTTTCCCCCATCGCTAAAGGCTCCGCAGCACCACCACGGCCATGCACCGCTGAAGGCTTCGCCAGCGGCAGTGTAAACCAGAAGGTACTGCCTTCGCCATAGCGACTTGTAAAATCGATGATCCCGCCCATCGCTTCGACCAGCTGACGGGTGATGGTCATGCCGATGCCGGTGCCTTCGATGCTGTCCGAGTCGTTGGACAGGCGGGCGAAAGGAACAAAGAGCTCTTTTTGCTTGTCCTCGGCAATCCCCTGACCATTGTCTTCCACTTTAAAACACAGGAACCCCGGCGGCTCATCAACCACCACATCGACGGTTACCTGACCGCCAACGCGGTTGTATTTGATGCCGTTGGACAGCAGATTAACCAGCACCTGCTTGGCCCGAGTGTAATCAGCCCTCACCATAGGGAACGTTTTTTCGCAGCAACGGCTGTGAAGCGTGACCTGATGGGTGTCTGCCAAACCGTGGAGTAACGGCAGGCAATCAGCGACAATATGGCAGGGATCGACCGTTTCAAGCGACAGCGATAATTTTCCGGCTTCAATGCGCGCCAAGTCGAGAACCTCGTTGATCAATTCAAGCAGATGTTTCCCCGCCTGATCGATCTGGGTCACCATGGCGCGATGTTTGTCCGTCAGCGGGTTCTTTCTGCTCGCCAGCATCAGCTGGGAAAATCCGTTGATGGCATTAAGCGGCGTGCGCAGTTCGTGGCTCATCCGTGACAAGAATTCCGACTTGGCCCGGTTGGCCTCTTCGGCCTGCTGTCTGGCTTTCTTCAGTTCGGTGACATTTTCTTTCAACGCGACAAAATGGGTAATCTCACCACGCTCGTTTTTGATTGGTGACACCAGAACACTCTCGTCATAGAGTTCACCGTTCTTTTTACGGTTAATGAACTCCCCCTGCCAGACCTGACCAGCGAGAATCGTCGCCCACAGCTCTTCAAAGATGTGCTTCGGTGTCTTACCGGCATTAAGCACCCGGGGATTTTTGCCGATCACCTCATCAAAAGAGTACCCCGTCGCCTGCTCAAAGTAGGGATTGACGTATTCAATATGCCCTTGCACATCGGTAATCACAACACTGCTGGGATTCTGGGCGACAACCATGCTCAGTTTGCGGTTCTCGTCCTCGGCCTTTTTACGCTGGGTGATATTGCGCGAACACAGGATATATCGACGCTCACTCTGCTCATCGTCAAACTGCTGAATAAACGATTCCAACACCTGAATCTTATGATTGCGATCATACACCCGGTATTCCACCGGAGTGGTCGTGCCATACAACTTCTGCAGTGTGGGAAGATCGACGCCTTTAAGGTCTTCATTAACAACGAATTCGCGGATATCCCGCCCGACAATCTCCTCAAGGGGTTTGCCAAACAACATCTCAGCCGCCGGGCTGGTATAGCTGACAATCCCGTCGGCATCAACAATGGTGATAATATCGGTGACATTTTCGATCAACCGGCGGAAATGGCGTTCACGAGTCGCCAGACTCTTCTGGGCCCGTTTCAATTCGCGAGTGCGCTCTTCGACACGCATCTCCAATTGATCCTTGGCGGCAATCAACTGCTGCTGGGCTATTTTTCGATCCGTGATATCAAGGGCGTATTCGATGATCTGCACCAGCTCGCCATCAGCATCATAAATGGGATAACCGTGCACCTCAACAAACACGGGATTCCCCTCATTATCCTGATGAGCGTGCTCAATGGTCACCGCATCACCGACTAATTCGACCTGCTTCAACGTGCACAGGTGGTCATTGACATCGCAAACCCCCTTGAGCAGATGGGTGCGTGCGTAACAGGTCGGGGCACTGCCGTCCTTACTGCCTTTGCGTGCAGCGGAATTGGCCATCACCACCCGGCTGTCCCTGGCATCGATAACCAGAAACGGGTGTCCCAGCGACTCGATGGTCGTCGTCAAAAAACGGGCCTGATCGGAAAGCTGCTGTTCGGTCTTCTTACGTTCAAGAACTTCCTGTTCAAGCTGCAAGGTGCGATCACTGACCCGCGATTCCAGCGTTTCATTGATCGCGGCCAACTCATCCTGATAACGCTGCCGTTCAACAATAATCCGACGGCTGCGATAAAGAATCAGCGCCCCCATCATCATCAAGGCACTCAGGGCGATGACAACAGAAAGCAACTCGGCACGACGATAAGTGGTACTGAAATGGCGGTTGTATTCCTGAAGTCGATTGGCCTCATTCTGGCTGCGAAAATGGAGTCGATTGGCATTTTCGAGGATGCGGGTGATGAAGGGGCGAATCCCCTTATACTGAAAGCTGCCCCGACGAATCGTGTCTGCTGTCATCATCGGATCACGAAACTCGAGAACAACGACCCGATGCTCGGCCAACTGGCGAAACGATTGTATCATTTCAGCCAGTTCAACCATTTTGGCGCGCAATTCAATGGATTCGAGGTTGATGCGGTTGGGCGTATGATTGATATAGCGGAGTTTACGGCGCACACTCTCTTCGTCGCCAAAATTGACCGGGTAGACCTCTTCACTGATCCCCCCTGCCTCAATGACATGCAGATAGGTAAAAATCTGTTCCTGCAACTCTTTAAGCCGGTTATCAACCTGAACAATTTCCGTCTGTGAGTTCGCATGGGTGAAATCCTGCAAACCACCACTGATAGACAGCAGCTTCTTCTGCAACAGATGGGAGATCTCCACCTTGACCTGCTCATTGGCCACCAGCTCATCGAGATAGCTCTGGCGCGCCTCCAGGTAACGGTGGCCCAGATGCAAACCGATCAGGCTGAGCACACAGACCCCCAACAACATGAGGATCTGCGCACAGATATTGCCGAAAAAACGTTTCATCAGTCTACAAAACCATACTGGCTAAAGATTTTCTTTCCCCGGGAGGAATTGGCCAGGGCCAAAAATTCACGCGCCAGTTCGGGATGTGCGCTGTAACTGAGCACCCCCATTTTCAGGAGATGTCTGGCCGCAAGTTCTTCCGGCAGGGGCAGAATCTCCATAACATATTTATTTTCCGGTAATGAGGCCACAGCTTTCCAGTTGATAACCAGATCAGCATCCTGATGCCGGAGGGCCTGGGCCAGTCCTTTGGAATCAGTGGCCATATACAAAACATTCTCAATCACCGCATCGTAAATACCGGCCCGTCCAAGTATCGCCTTGGTTTCACGGCCTATGGCACCGGAAAACTCGTTGCCGATCACCACATTGTAGCCGCTATCCACCAACTCATTAAGCGAAGGCGCAATGTGCAACGGGTTGCCCCGCTGAACAAACAAAGCCGCCTGGTTATAACCAACCGTCACGATATCACTGACCAGATTCTGCTTCTGCAGCTGCTCAATATAAAAACTGTCGCCGGGAAAAAAGATATCTCCACACTGGTTGACCTGAACGGATTTGGTGATGTGACCACTGCCACCATAGGTCACCTGCACCGAACAATCATGCTCCTCCTCCATGATTTCAGCCAGTTTCAGCAGCGGCTTGACCATGGTCATCCCAGAATAAACTAACAATTCGGCCTTTTGCGAGCGCCCCAGATCGGGATGCTCTCGCGGGTCACAGCCGAGAAGTACCAGCGTCATACCTAACAAGGCAATCACGACAATACGCATGTTCCACTCCATTATAGTGCTCCGCTATGATCGCTCCATACGTGACCATAGATCGCCCAAAGCTATCACATAATGGCAAAGATTAAAATTACCAACCTTCAATAATAACAACAATTAACCTTAGGATGTTTCCGTTCACTGCCAAACGAGCTATACTGTCGCCATTTCACACACCCGATCGCAGTGCAAATCACCCCGATCAATACAATCTGACATGACAACAAAAACAAGGAGATTGACGTGAGTCAAAGTATCGCTCCGTTTGAAATGGAATTGACCATTGCCCCCGAAGACATCGATCTGATGGGACACGTCAATAATATTGTCTACGTGAGATGGATTCAGCAGGTGGCCACCGCCCACTGGGATCAGGCGGCAACACCGCAAGAGCAGGCGACCCTGCTCTGGATGGTCACCCGCCACGAAATTGACTACAAAAGGCAGGCGTTTCTCGGCGACACATTACGAGCCCGAACCTGGGTCGGTCAGGCACGACGGCGCAGCTTTGAGCGCCATACGGAAATCACCCGCAGCCAGGATGGGAAACTGATCGCCAAAGCGCTCACCCTCTGGTGTCCGGTAGATGCCGAGCACAAAAAACCCACCAGTGTCAGCGATGAGGTCCGGCAGCGGTTTACCGTAACAGCGCAGGACTAAAACACAAACAGCGGGTATCCCGAAAGGGAACCCGCTGTAAAATCAGTTGCCGTGGTGAAACAAACTATTCGGAAAAGCTGATGGCGCCTTGAGGGCATGCCGGAATGCAGATCCCGTCGTAATCGCACAGGTTGTCGTCAACGACCGCGACGCCATCCTGAATAGAGATGGCATTTTGGGGGCACACCACAACACATTCACCAGAAGCGGTACATTTTTGCGGATCAATGATGATTTGCATGGGCTTTGAAGTTCCTTTCACAACACAAAATCAATAAACGACATGACAGCGAGCACTCTACATGATTTCCTGCTTCAGGACAACGGCTTCGTCATGACCACCAGACAAAGAGGCAACTGAACCAATGAAGGAAATCCCCCCTATCGACCTGGCACAATTACTCGACGACCACCTCAAAGATCTCAATTTCCCCCTGGAGATCCCACCGCCGGTACTCGATGTCACCCGAGGCGAGGTGATCGCCTACCACCCTGAACCGGGCACTCTGGAAATTCGTTTTCCGATTCTGCGCGAGCATCTCAACCCTTACGGTTCGGTCCAGGGGGGAATGATCGCCACGGCCATCGATAACACCATCGGGCCATTAAGCATGCTGGTGGCACCACCAAACTACACCCGTCATCTAGCCCTGAAATACCGGCGCCCCATTGTCCCCCACATGGCGTTTTTCTCAGTGAAGGCCCAACTGGTGGAACGCCAGCAACGACAGCTAACCTTTGAGGCAATCGTCACCGGTCCCGAGGGTCAGGAGCTGGTACGTGCCACTGCAAAACACTGGATCGTCGATCTCGACAGCCTGAAATAACAGGGAACAGGAAACAGGCAACGGCTCACAACATCGGGCTGAAGCGGCGATGTACGCCCCGCTCATCGACCCAGGCCGAAATCAAATCTGCCGGCGTAATATCAAAATAGGTATTGGCCAGACGTGACGACGGCAAATCATGGCCGAGTTCGCTGACAGCCATCTGTTCAAGCACCGGTTCACCAGCTGCGGGTGGTCGCTGCTTAAACGATTCGGCCACGACGTAAAGCGGGCAATTGTCACGCTGCGCGGCCAGAGCCAACAAGCGTGTTCCCACCTTGTTGACCAGCGCCCCATCACTGAGAAGGCTATCCGCACCTACCATCACCAGATCAGCTTGCGCCGTATAGAGACCGGCCTGAGCATCGGTGATCAAAGTCGTGGCAAGATCCCAGTCGTCGAGTTGGCGGACCACGCTCACCCCCTCGCACAACGGCCGCGACTCACAAACGACAATATGGCAGTCCATCCCTCTCAGGGAGGAAAACAATCGCATCAGCGTCGAACTGCAACTGTGGGTCAGCAGCGTTTGTTGCGGTGAAATCAGTTGCCGTGCATAGGTGACGCAGTCGTCCACGGCCTGTCGGGAAAGCGCCACCAGCTGTGTCGCCGCGGCGGCAAGCTGCGCAGCGTCATCCACAGCGTCGAGCTGTTGCTGCCAGCGTTGCAGCAGATGGGCAACCACACTCATGCTCGGCCGTGCGGCAGTCAATTGCCCAACCTGATCGCGCAACGCCCGGCGGGCAGCGGCATCCAGGCAGGCCAATTCTGTGACAGATTGTCCCAACCACACCAACGCCTGCCGCGCCAGTTCACTGGCACCATGCTGCCGGTCGGCCTTGAAACGTTGGAGAAAATCGGCAAACGGCTCACACGCCATCGTTACCCCCAACGCAACGCTGATAGGCGTCGACCAGCAACGGCACCGTCTCAAGAGTCTTCATCGTGTCCGGCGTCAACCACTGATACTGCTCATGCTCCCAGTCAATCTGAATAACTCCTGCTGGATCGCGCAACTCAAACAAAAACGGATGGACTCGCCAGCACCGATTAAGCTCGACATCCGTGACTTCCAGCACCGCCGCCTCAACCCGCAAATCGACCTGATCAGCCAGCAGGCCGGTCTCTTCTCGGATCTCCGTCAAGGCCTGCGCCAGAGCGGTCTCCTGTTCCAGATAACCGCTGACGCCAGCCCAACAGCCGCGATAGCTGCCGACTTTTTGACTGCGTTGCAATAAAAGAATTTTGCCGTGACTGCGGATAAAGGCAGTCACCACATCAACCGTATCCATCATGTCCTCCTTGTGGTGGATGATCTTCCTTATCATAGCGCAGTCGCTTGCCCTTGGCGACTCGACGACAAATTACCCCTTTTCTTAATTGCTCCTGCCAGGATCATCCGTTCAAGAATCTTGGTACCCACGTGACCAAACAGTTTGCCGACGACCATCACAGCGACCCTCTTTCCGTTCGGTGCTGCTGAACGGAAGGGCCGGGTGCTAAACAACACACATCTGTAGGGTGGGCTCCGCCCCACCCGTTTGATCGGTGCCACACCAGAGATAGAGGAAGGTAAAAGCGTGTTATCAACGTTTTACGCCAACGATGATGAGTCGCACGATTTGCCGAGCTAACAGACGGTTGAAAGCCGTCTGCGGAGGCCATGGACGGGCGACCACCACTTCTGGTGGTGTAAGCAAGACGGAAATCGCATTTTCGGCTGGCGTTATTGGGAAACACAGGTCGTGTTTATCCAATATTCATCTTTAATCAGGCAAGCCGAATCCGTAACGCACATCGGAAACAGACTCAGTGTAGGTTGGGTTAGGTTCAGGAGAAGTTAAGCCGGTTTTTGCATCCTTTTGGGCGGCCAGTCAAAAGGATGTCGGCTGCCGGGCCGAAACCCGGCGGCCTTGACGTTGACCTTAAGTGAACAGAACAACAAAAGACATAACGATGAAAGAATCACCGCTTCAAATCACGATGTCATATTCCTTGATCTTGCGATAGATGGTATTGCGACTGATCCCCAGCAATGACGAAGCATGAACGATATTGCCACGAGAAATATCCAGCGCCCGCGTCACCATCTCCATTTCCATCTCTTTGAGTGGCCGCACCCCCTCAACCATCTCACCTGACGGTGACAACGCCACCGGATCGAGTTCCAGCATCTCAGCCGTCAGCTTCCCGCCAGGCTCAACCATGTTCATGGCCCGTTCAATGACATTTTCCAACTCCCGGATATTCCCCGGCCAGTCATAGGCACGGCAACCACGCAAAAACAGACTACTGATACCGATCGGCCCCTTGCCGAACCGCTCACTGAGATTCTTGACCATAAATTCACTCAGCGCGGGCAAATCTTCCATCCGCTCACGCAATGACGGCATATTGATCGGCAGAACATTCAGGCGATAATAGAGATCCTTGCGGAAAGTTCCCTCCTGAACCGCCTGCTTGAGATTCTGGTGGGTAGCCGCAATGATTCGAATATCGATGGCCACCTCTTCGGTGGATCCTACCCGGCAGATACACCGCTCCTGTAACATTCGCAGCAGTTTGACTTGCATCTGCAACGGCATATCACCGATTTCATCGAGAAACAGCGTGCCACCGTTGGCAATTTCCACCTTGCCCGGCTGCCCCCCTTTCTTGGCGCCGGTAAAGGAGCCCTCTTCATAGCCGAACAGTTCACTTTCCAGCAAGGTTTCGGTGATGGCGGCACAATTGACCGCCACAAACGGCCCACTGTGACGACTGCTGGCGTTATGGATCCCTTGGGCAATCAGTTCCTTGCCGGTTCCACTCTCCCCCTGAATCAGCACCGTGGACAGACTACGCGCTGCCATTTCCGCGATTTTACGGGTTTTTTTCATCGCCTCGCTGTTGCCAATCATCTCGTCAAAACTGTAGCGCGCCTGCTGCACGGGGATGAGTCCACGCAACCGCTTGCCCCCCTTATTGGGACGCAACACCGACACGGCACCGATCATCTGGCCGTAATCGTCGTGCAACAATGTGGCTGAGCAGTAGAACGTGCGCTGACCGCCACCAAGACAGACCTCTTTATTCTCATAGCCGATACCGGTGCGCAGCAGATCAAGAACCGGGGCCTCTTCACCGAACAATTCACTGATGTGGATGCCGATCGAGTCTCTGGCACTGGCGCCAAGCAGACGAGCCCCCACCTGATTCATCTTTGTGATCCGCCCATTGGGATCAACAATCACCAGCCCCTCTGACATGGATTGAATGATGGTGTCGGAATATTTGTAAGAGGCATACAGCTTGGTATTGACGCGGTGCAATTGCAGCTGATTTTCAATGGCATTGGCTCCGGCGACCACCATGCCGAGGGTCAGATCGTTGGCATAGCGATGATCGCCACTGAGATTGAGCACCGCCAGCAATTCCCCTTCGGCGGAAAAAATCGGTGCCGCACTGCAGGTCAAAGTACGGTTATCCTCAAAGAAATGCTCGGCTGCATGGATTTTCAGCGGTTTCTTTTCGACCAGACAGGTGCCGATGGCGTTGGTGCCACGCAGCGATTCATTCCAGTTGGCGCCGGGATAAAGTTGCGCCAGACGTGATGGGCAAGGCGCTGTGCGCTCACCTAACACTTTGAGCAGGTAGCCATGGCTATCGGACAGAACCACCTGAAAACCGGCGTTATTGACAAAGTTGTAGATATTTTCCATGGTCGGCGTGGCGACTTTGACCAGATCATCATGCGCCTCAATCCGTTTCTGCAATTCCAGCGAACCGATATCGGCACGCACATGACGTGACGGATCAACATTGAGCTGCAAGCAGCGCCGCCATGAGTTTGCTGCGATCTGGCTTAATTGCCCTGTCTGCAACTCCCTGTTGAGTTTTTCCCGGGAACTCATCGGATCTTCTTTGATCATCCCATTGGCACTCATGATCTCTTTCCTTTCCACCCGCTGTGTCAGCCCGGCACGACGTTGCCACGCTCACCAACAGCTACAACTGCCTTATTCTATGACCTTTTTCCATAAGAGCACACAAGCTGAACAACTGACAAGAACCATATGCCGTATACATTTTCCAGGTAAAAAAATTCCCTTTTCTGCGAAAAAAAACAAAAAAATCCCCACCATTTTGGCGGGGATTTCAGTGTGGGACGAATTCGGGCTGGTCTCTTCACCACAGCAAAGAGACCTTGAAAAAACGGCTACCAGTAATAACCGATATTGAGGTTGACCCGTGTGGTGCGCTCATCGTTGCTGCCGGCGGTCTCATCGACCATGTTGCCGCCGCTAAAAATCATATTCTCGCCGGAAATAATATCGAGGTAGCTATACACCGGGCCACTGGCAAACAGCGCCCCGACGACGTTCTGCCAACTGCTCGGCTGCTTACCGGCCTCCGGTTCAATCAGCGTGTTGTCGGAATACAGGGTGATGCTGTCGAGCCACCTCAGACTGTCCGTGGGGATGGTGTAGGCAACATTGGCGATATAGATATCCGCCTGCGCCGGTGCGCCCCACGAATAGGTGAACGCGCCCATGGTGATGATATCGTCATCCATGCCGAGGGGGTTTTCCGGATCGTACTTGTAGCGCGCATACTCAAGCTGAATATTGACCGGACCGTAGTTGCCGTTCACGTGAACCGCACCAGCCCAGTGATCGCCGGTGTCGTCGCTAATCGTGTTGTAGAGTTGGCCCCACTGTCCAGAGACACCCAGTTCGGTCGCGCCGGCGTCACCGTGGTCAAGTTTGTACGCCAGCCGGGCGTTGAACTGATTGGTTTCCTCGTTACCGTCGGCTTGAGCACCGGCATAGCCCCCGGTCGCGCTGCTGTTGACATCGATGGAGTAACGGTCGGCACTGGAGGCACTGGCCAGTTCATCGTTCTTATAGAAGGCCAGGGCCAGGCTCAGAGGCCCGTCGTTGTAGAGGGCCTTGACCCCCATATCGTAATCATCCTCAAGACCGACATAGTAGGCACCGCTGAACCAGAAGTTGTGCGACGCATAGGGCTGCAGGCCGAATGGCACCTGATGGATACCGGCCTGAATCTGCCACTGGTCATTAACGTTGTAACCGACATAGCCGTGGTGCACGGTGTTCATATAGGAATAAAAGCGGTACTCGGCCGACAAAATCCAGTTGTTGATGGCGCCGTCGGCATTGATGCGAAACAGGTCAAATCCGGCATCGCCGTATTTTTCGTCGCCGGCCCCATCCCAGTCTTTGTAACCGTAGTTCATCCGCATGGCACCACCGAAATGGATCGGTTGACGCTCGGAGAACACCTCTTCAACCACTTCCTTAACCGTAGCCTTGCTCTGTTCTTTGACAACACCAGTCGATTCAGTTGTTGTCGCGTGTTGTGCCATCAACAGGGTTTCCAATTGTTGCAGTCGTTGTTCCATCGTGGCCATCTGTTGTACCTGGCTGCGTAATTGCTGAACTTCCTGCAGCAAGGCATCGTAATCGACTGAATCAACAGCAAACACCGGTCCAGCCAGCAGAATTAAGATAACCAGCTGGAGACCTGTACCTGAGAGAATTTTCCCCATCATCCGCTTTCTCCTTATGACATTACATTTTACCGGTATGTTCATTCATCATCATTAGCGGCCAGTTCAATAGCCACCGACATGCGATGGTCTTCTTCAACCCGCTTCAAACTTTTTTTAACGGCATTCTCCACAAACAGCTCTTGGGAAAACCCAATATACAAGGCATAAATAATCAACAGTAGAATCACCGCAAACGGCAAACCGGTGCTCACCGCAGCGGTCTGTAATGTACCCAGTCCGCCACCGATCAACAGCACAGCCGCCACGACTCCTTCCATCATGGCCCAGAACACCCGCTGAGGAACCGGAGAATCGAGTTTCCCGCCGGACGTTAAATGGTCCACCACCAGAGAACCGGAATCTGACGAGGTAACAAAGAAAATCGTCACCAGGACAATACCGACAAACGACAGAACATTTGTCATGGGAAACTGCTCAAACATGACAAACATGGCGGTCGCCACATCCGCCTTAACCGCTGACATGATATCTGCCGCACCACTGCTCTGCAGTTCGATGGCAGCACCACCGAACACCGACATCCATACAAACGACAACAGGGTCGGGATCAGCATGACACCGAGGACAAATTCGCGCACGGTGCGCCCCTTGGAGATTCGCGCAATAAACATACCGACAAACGGCGACCACGAGATCCACCACGCCCAGTAGAACACCGTCCACGATCCCTGCCAGTTGGACTGCCTGAATGTCTCGGTCCACAGGCTAAGTTCGGGAAGCTCGCGCAGATAAAAACCCAGATTCTGGGTAAATCCGCTAAGAATGAACACCGTCGGTCCGGCAATCAGCACAAACAACATCAGCAGGGCAGCCAGCCCCATATTCCACTCGCTGAGCCGTTTCACCCCGCCGTCGAGCCCGGACACCACCGACAGGGTCGCCATACCGGTAATCACCGCGATGAGAATGACCTGATTGGTAACACTGACGTTAACGCCAAACAGAAAGTTCAACCCGGCGTTGACCTGTTTAACGCCAAGACCAAGAGATGTGGCCAAACCTATTAGGGTGGCGAGGACAGAAAGGGTATCAATAAAATTACCCCAGAAACCGTGGATACGATTGCCAAGAATCGGATAGAAAATGGAACGGATCGTCAGAGGCAGGCCGCGATTGTAGGAAAAGAACGCCAATCCCAGTCCGACGATGGTATAAATCGCCCAGGGATGCAGCCCCCAGTGGAAATAAGTGATGCCCATGGCGGCCTGAGCGGCCTCCGGGGTCCCCCCTTCGACGCCTGAAAACATCGGCGAGGGTGAACCGAAATGATACATGGGTTCACCGACACTCCAGAACATCAGTCCAATACCCATCCCGGCGCTGAGCAACATGGCGAACCATGCTCCGGTTGAAAACTCCGGTTTGGCCTTGTTGCCGCCGATACGAATATGGCCGAACGGGCCAAAAGCAAAAAACAGTGCGGCAAGGATGAAAATGTTGGCGGCCAGCACCAGAAACCACCCGAAGGTGGAGGTGACAAAAGCCATGGTGGCGCTCGAAAACTCTGTCGCCTGTTCACGAAACATAATCGTAAGCAGGATAAAAGCAATCAGCACCGCCGTAGAAAGAAATGTCACCTGGGGATGCAGATCGAAACCGAAACCGACCCAGTTATCTTCGCCGGGTTCTTTACGTTCGGCATCATCGTAGACAGATGCGGTTGGTCGGATTTGCAGACCGACAAAACGTTCGCGCTCGGATATGGCTTTGCGGCGTGCTTCTTTCTCCGCCTTCTTGAGTTTTTCAGCCAGTTGCTGTTTTTCGTGGGCCTCCTGCTCATCTACATAATGGCTCATGATTTCCCCCTTGAAGCTCATTTCGAACCATGCAGCCAACGGCTTTCATGATCAAAACACTCCCGGTCAAAACGACCCGCAAAACAACAGAAAGACGAGAGAACACTCCCGTGCATTCAGAAGAATAAAGATCAGAGACGACCAGATACGATTGTTGTTACGTTGTTCACACCTTGCACGCAGAGGGCAAAGGCGGTTGCGCAGACAGTCGGATAGGCATCCGGACCGAAAAGAGACGATTTAAAAAATCGATTGAGAACGGACAGGGACATGTTGTTTGACCATTCCAAGTATGGTTCCCAGCAGCCACGCGAAACGGCTGCGCTCTGGAACACACCTCTGGCACTAATCAAACATATCAGCCATGCCTTGTCAAATAACAGGCAAAGCTAATGAATCAAAGCACACGACAATGGATCAGATAACGGGGGGTTTTCTCCGTTTTTTTGAACCGGATGAACTTTCGGATGGCGTTCCATAAACGCTTCGAGATGGTCAACACTGTCCAGCCCCCACTGTTGAACCAGGTAAGCGTAGGTTTGCTCGGACATGTTTTTGCCCTGCTGCTGCAGGCACTGAACATCACGCCACAGCAATTCCAGCGTCGCAGTGGAATAACTTTCCAACTCGCCGCGCAGATGGGTTTCAAAAGAGGTTTCTCCGTTGCAGGCGTCGTCCTCGCGCAAAGGACGACCTTGCGCCATAAAATGGGGATAGCGCGCCATGAACTCCCCCTGCCATTGACACATGGCGTCTACCAGCGGTTCAACCAGTTGTGTGTCATTGCGCCGCGGCAGCAGATTCTCCATCTGGGCATATTTAAGGGTCAGCAGATTCACGTCGGCTTTCTGCGCCACTATCAGGTCTTCGAGATAACTGCTCAGGGTCCGTAACGACCACGAAACGAATTGTGCCCGCCGGTAAAGACTGAAACGTTCCGGCTCCTCCTGGCAAAGACTTCTCTGGCCAACAGGTACAGACCGGAGCATGGCCAGTTCCAACGCGATAATCTGATCGATCAACTGGGCGGGTGTTGTCATTCGATCACCTATCCGGCCGCAACACACAACTGTTGAAGATTCCGCTCGACAGACATTCGCTTACTGCCGTCACCCACTTCACCATATAACTCCAGAGCGGCCTGATACCATTTCAAGGCTTGGTTGGTATTCCCCTGAATCGCTGTAATATAAGCCACATCGGTGTGCAGATCGGCAATTTTGCCGCGATGATCGATGAGGGTGAATAATTTCAACGCGTCGTGGTAATTCTTCAGGCCGAGAAAATAATCCTGCTTCTCGCGATAAACGGAACCGATATTTTCCAACTGCTCGGCAATGTGATAGACATCGTCAAGGGTCTCAAACAACTCACGGGCCTGTTGATAGCGGGTCAATGCCTCATCGTACTGGCCACAGTGGCTGTGAATCAGCCCCATGTTATTCAGCACACGTGCTTGTGCCGCCATATTTTCCTCGGCGGAAAATTCGTCATAGAGTGTGCGATACACCTCCAGACACTCATCCATCTGCCCCAGTTCAAAATGGAGGCTGGCCACCATGGTCATCTGTCGCACATAGGCATCGCCACTCAGTGCCTGACACAAGCGGGCCGCTTCGATATAACACGGCAGGGCATTCCGGTAATCTTCCATCGCGAGAAAGTGCTCTGCTCGAGCGATAACGGCCTGAACGATCTCCTTAATCGGCTGAGACATCTTCGATCCCCCATAACACGGCTGCCAAATTCTGTAACATCTTGTGTTGAAATGTAACAGCGAGCCATCTCTCAACACCGTCCCCAATTGCGCCAGACAACTAAGAGACGTTTTTCCACGTCAATATTCCTCGGGTGAAAACAGGCCGTTAGCCAAGACATCATTTTCGCAAATTCCCGTTGCGGCCCGTCTATACCTGAATTGAGCAAATTGCGTACCAGTGACTAAAAGGGCAGCGGCCATAAAAAAAGGGCCACGGAGAGTTCCGTGGCCCTTTTGATGGTTGATCGTCTTGAAATTATGCGGACATAAACTTGGCAACCTGATCCGGCTTCAACAATTTTCCCTGGCTGACCAGTTGGCCGTTGATCACCAGTCCCGGCGTCGTCATACATCCAAACGTGACAATCTGGTTCAAATCGGTGATTTTTTCAATGGTGTATTCCACGCCCAATTGCTCTGCAGCCTGCTTGGCGTTCTCTGTCAGATCGTTACACTTCTGGCACCCCGTTCCCAAAATCTGAATTGCTACCATACCTTTTCTCCTTTAACGTTATCGATCAGGCCAAAGACCCGTAGATCAAGCCACTGACTGTAGCCATGGCCATCACCAGACAGACAAACACAACAGTCTTTTTCGTTCCCATGACACTGCGAATCACCAGCATATTGGGCAGAGACAACGCCGGTCCCGCCAGCAACAGGGCCAACGCCGGTCCCTTACCCATACCGGCACCGATCAGACCCTGCAGAATCGGCACTTCCGTCAGGGTGGCAAAATACATAAACGCCCCCAGTACCGAGGCCATCACATTAGCCATGACACCGTTGCCGCCCACCAGTGACGCAATCCACGTCGACGGAATCAACCCTTCGTGATCGGGACGGCCAAGCAAAGCCCCGGCAATCAGTACGCCATAAAACAACAGCGGCAGGATTTTTTTGGCAAAATCCCACGACGTTTCAAACCACTCTTCCAGCTCCTCATTGTCTTTACGGCTATTGAGGATCAGACACAAACCGATCAAGCCGATCACAAAAGCCACCACCGGCTGTTCGGGCATCAGCAGTGCCACAAACACCACCGGAATGGCCACTCCCATGATGGCACTGCCTTTGACACGGAACCACCACACCAGACATTGGCCGAGCAACAGCGCAAAGCCGCCGACAATCAGCCACTTGTCCATCCAGATTGCCGCCCACAACCCTTCCATCTGCTGCGGCTTACCCCAGTTGGCAAACACCAGAATGCCCACCATACTGGCAAAATAGATACCCACCTGCCAGAGAGGACGGGCAACTTCCGGCTCAGGCATTGCTGCGGCAGCGGCAACCTTTTCCATCTCCTCACGGCGGAAAAACAGATGCATCAATAAGCCGATCACCAGACTGAACGTCACCGCCCCAACGGCACGGGCAATGCCCATTTCCGGTCCCAACACCGACGCGGTGAGAACAATGGCGAGGATATTAATCGCCGGGCCGGAATAGAGAAAAGCACTGGCCGGACCAAGTCCGGCGCCCATGCGGTAGATCCCGGCAAACAGGGGTAGAATCGTGCAGGAGCAGACGGCGAGGACCGTTCCCGACACCGACGCCACGCCATAGGCGATCAGCTTGTTGGCCTTTGGACCGAGGTATTTCATGACCGAAGCCTGGCTGACAAAGACCCCCACCGCACCGGCGATAAGAAATGCCGGCATCAGGCACAACAACACATGTTCCTGAGCGTACCAGCGCACCAGATATAACGCCTCCCACAACGGGCTGGTCGGCCACAGCGACGCACTGATCGCTTCAACCGGCAGATAATAACAGGCGACAAAGACCCCGATGATCAGGGCCAGTGATTTCCATTCACGATTCCACTGCATACATTCCTCTCAACACCGGGCCACTCCCGGCACACGATAAAGCTATTTTCTACCACCATCCATCAAGTGCAAATAACGCGCCCGCTGTTCGTCGATCACCGCTTCAACGCAGTCAAAAAAGTTCATCACGCACGGAACCGCCAGACGGTAAAACACCTGATTGCCCCGTTTCTCATCACAAATCAACCCGACCTGTTTCAGCTGCGACAAGTGCTTTGAAACGGTTGACACATCAACGCTGACCATCGCCGTCAGCTCGTTCACACTGCATTCATTTTGTTCCAGCTGCTCAATGATAAACAGCCGCGTCGGATGCGCCAGCGCTTTGAGAATATTCGCCCGCGCTTCTAAACGTTCCTTGATTCTCTGCTCCATAATCACATTCCTTTTTCGTATTTGACTATTTTGCATACTAGCCAAATAGTCAAATACGTCAAGCCCAAATTCACCGTCTTGAAGAAAAAGTTCACCGCACCGGCACAGACTCACGCCCCGTCTCGAACCGGGTTATTCGGGAACCTCCGTAGCTTCCAGACGTCGTTCATGGTCTTCGCCCCATTGAGCCATGGTTCGCAATACCGGGCAGAGGGTTTCGCCATAATCGGTCATGCGATATTCCACGTGGGCGGGCATCACCTGAAGAACAGTACGTTGCACCAGACCATCCTGTTCCAGTTCACGCAGCTGTTGCGTCAACACCTTGGGCGTCACTCCGGAAATAGTCTCGATCAGTTCGGTAAACCGGCGCGGCTTTTTAAACAGCTGACACAGAATCAGTGGCTTCCATTTGCCCCCCATCACACTGAGCGTGGTCGCAACATTTTCAATCGCCATCGGGATTGACCTTTCCACTTTCCCCGAGGAAAGTCGGTAGCAAAAAGTGCCTACTTGCCAGAATTGTTGATGTTTTTTATGTTAAGGCGTCATTTCTGCTTCACCCTTCAGTTGTACCAGCAAACTCCTGTTCACGGCAATGAACCATTTTGCTGTCCACCTCTTATATGGAGATACAAGATGGAAAAGATCTGGGATATTGTTGTTCTCGGCGGCGGCCCGGCAGGGGTAATGAGCGCCCTGCAGCTGGCGATGCGTGGCAAAAACGTCTGCCTGGTCGAACAAGGCCCCCACCGTCTCGGCGGTACCTGTCTCCATGAAGGCTGCATGGCCACAAAATCGATGTTGAAGACGGCAGAGATCTACCAGAGTATCAGGCAAGCACATGAATACGGCATTGAAGCCAGCGTCGCGCCACTCGATCTAAACTGCACAGTGATGCGCAAAAACGACCACCTCAAAGCCCTGAACTCTCGGCTGAAGCAGATGGCAGTCAAAACCGGCCTGCACATCGAGCAGGGCTTCGGTTCGTTTCTGTCGCCGACTCGAATTGCCGTCGACGGCCCGGCGGGACGCACAGAACTGCAAGCGAACAACATTGTCATTGCTACGGGCTCCCGCCCGCGGGAACTGGCCGGGGTGGCCATCGACGGGGAGCGGATTCTCAACAGCACACAACTTTTGCAACAGACTCAACTGCCGAAACGGTTACTGATTATCGGCGGCGGCGCCATCGGCTGCGAATTCGCCAGCATGTTCCAGGCATTCGGATCAGAGGTCACGCTGATTGAATGCGCCGACCACCTTCTGCCGCGTGAGGACCGCGACACCGGCGAAACCCTGCAAACCAGCCTGGAGCAGCGCGGCATCCGGGTTATGACCGGAAGAGGCGTCGCTGCGGTACAGACTAACGACACCATGGCGGAGGTGTTTCTCGACGGAAGGTCCTCCCCTCTGGAGGGCGACCGAATCCTGGTGGCCGTGGGACGGACGCCGAACACCGACAGCCTGAATCTTGCGGCGGCTCAGATTGATTGCAGCGATGAATTTATTGTCGTCAACGATCGATTGCAAACCAGCCAGCCCCATATCTACGCCGCCGGTGATGTGATCAACACTATGATGCTGGCGCACTCGGCTATGCAGGAGGGGGACCTTCTGGTGGCCAATCTGCTCGGCGCAGAAAAAAGGTTGCCAGCGGATACCACCCCCCGGGTGGTCTACTCTTTCCCCCAGGTGGCTGCGGTGGGGATCACCGAACAGGAACTCGCCGAGGACAGTTACCGGGCGCTGTTTCAACCCTTCACTGAAAGTGGCAAAGCGCTGGTGGATCAACGTCTGGAAGGGCATATCAAACTACTGGTGGACAACACGACCAACGCGATCCTTGGTGCGACCATTATCGGCGATCATGCGACGGAACTGATTCACGAATTGGCTCTGGCCATCAGTCAGGATATCAGTCTGGGCGTGCTTAAGGATGTGGTCCACGCCCACCCGACCCTGGCGGAATCGATTTGGGATCTGGCCCGACATCAGGGCTAGGATATGCACTGTAATGGGCGGACCGGCTTTCTGTCGGGTCCGCCCTTCTTTTTATCACGCCATCACGTGCCGACGGGCTACATATAGTCCAGCAAACTCAGATTATTCAGTCGCGCACTGACAGTCAACGCGGCTTCCAGCGCCGTCTCCGTCTGGGTCACCTCACTGAGCACTTCGGTAATATCGGCATCTTCATAACGCGACAAGGTGCTTTGCATCTGCAACTTGATCTTTTCAAGCATCGCCTTGTTATCTTCCAGACGTGAATTGTCATTACCCATCAGACTGCGCTGGGTGCGAATCTGGTCGGTCGCCGGTTCAATGTCATCCAGCGACACCTGCAAGGCATTCAGATCTCCGGCGCGCAGGTTGGCCTCAAGGTCATCAAACACGGCAAAGACATCAATAGGATCGGTGAACAACACATCGCCGGTAATATTGCTTCGCACGGTCTCGCCCGGTCCTACTTCGATATACTTGAAATCACTGGTTCCGGTATAACTGACAACCCCGGTTGCGTTATCCACACTAAACGGCGGTGTGTCATCGGTAAAACCGGCGAACAGGTATTTGCCGTTCACCTTCGAATTGGCAATAGTGACCAGCTGCTCCTTGAGGGTGACCACCTCTTCGGCGTAGGTTTCCAGATCGGCATCGGATAACGATGAACTGATCGACGCGGTGGTGATCTCCTTGATCCGCTGCATGATATCTTCAACGGTGCCGAGATAGCCGTCAACTGTATCCATGCTGTCCTGAACCGTCTCGATATTTTCACTATAGCGCTCGCTCATGGTGATCTGACTGCGGGCATTTTCAATCGCACGAACCGCAGAGGGGTCATCGGAGGCAACACTGATTTTTTTGCCAGTGGCAGACTGCAGATACAGCTGGTTGAGGTCATCCTCGGTTTTGGCGATATTCAACTGCATACTACGATAAACACTGGTGGTGGTTGTGCGCATGATCATGATCAGGCTCCTATGGTCAGCATGGTATCGAGCATTTCGTCGATAACGTTGATGTATTGGGCCGCGGCCTCATAGCCGGTCTGATATTGGGTCAACAGCAACAACTCTTCGTCGGTGGAAACCCCGACGGCACTGTCGCGCATATTCTGCACCTGCGTCAGGGCATCTTGAGCCGCTTCCAGTTCGTATCCGTTCTGATCAACGGCCAGGCCGACCTTCGAAGCAATCAGACTGTAAAATTCGTTGAAGGTGCTGCCATCAACCGCTTCTGCATCCTGCAATGCCACCATGTTCAGGGTATTGCTATTATCTCCGGAGGCGGAGGTTGCCCCGGCCGCCACCTGCCGGGTGTCGGTGACAGCAACGGCCAGCGTTGCCGCCGCTCCGGTCCAGGCTTCGGCGTCGGCAGCGGTCGAGGTGCTGTAGCTGAAAAAACTCACGCCGGTATTGCCGTCAAGATCGACTCCGGCTTCGTGCACGGCATTGACCTCGTTGGCAAAGGTATAGGCGAGCTGGTCGAGGCCGTCCTTCGCTTCAGGAATTTCGACATCGCGCACCGTCATCAGCCCCTTGATCTCACCGCCGAAATCGTCAAGCCCCAACGCAACCGTGCTTGCGCCCATGTCCAGGCTCAGAGTGACCAGGCCATCGACGCGGTCCGCACTCATGCTACTGGCAGTCCCGCCTTCCACCAGCGACAGCCCGGAACTGAGTTGCACCGAGACCATGCCGCTTTCACTCTCATAGGTATCAATGCCAACCAGTTCAGACAGTTCCTGCAACAGCTGATCGCGGTCATCGCGCAGGCCATTGGCCGACGCTCCGCCCGCCTCGGTGGAAACAATGCGCACGTTGAGATCGGCGATCTGGCTGACCATCTGGTTGATGGTGTCCACCTCGGACTCAATCGAAACATTGATGTTTTCAGTCAACTCGTTGAGATCGTCATCCATGGCGGCAAACGTATTGGCGATGTTTTCCCCCATCTGAATCACTTCCTGACGTTCAACACTGCCCGACGGCTCATTACTCAACGCCTGCCATGCCTCGAAATAGGCATCTATATCCGCAGCCAGATTGTCATCGGAAATACTGACAATCCGTTCCAACTCTTCGAGCGGTTCGGCCATGGCGGCCTGTTCCCCGTAATCGGCCGACTTGCCGATCAGCTGATTGATGACAAAGACCGACTCTTCACGGGAGATTCCCGTCGCCATCGCCCCCTGACCGACAATGATGCCGTTGTATTCCAACACCGGCGAACTCGACACCTCCAGAACCTGACGCGAATAGCCTTCGGTACTGGCGTTGGTGACGTTATTGCCGGTCACTTCAATTCCCTTCTGATTGACCATCAGACCGGTTTTACCGGTATTCAACGCTCCGATCAGTCCTGCCATGACTACACCCTCCCCGACAGCAGTGGCCGCAACCCGGCTTTCGGGCTGACATGGCCATCACTGCCGTATTGCGGATAACGCGGCTTGAAATAAAAGGACAGGCAACGCCGCACCCGCGCTCCCGCCACCTCGAACAACCGGGCATTGCGCCGGTTTTCATGGGCGATCTGCGCGAGCAGTTCGTGGCGTTGCGGACTGTCTTCAACGGGCAGCTTGGCAATATGCGTCAGCAGTGAGGTTTTCTCCTGCAACACCTGCTTCAACCCCTCCATATCAAGGCGAATGGCACAGTCGCGTTCACGCTGCAACAGCACCTTCAACTTTTCCAGATTATGGTTCAGTTCACAGCCCATACTCTTAACCCTTTACCGCTGTTTAGCGGATTAGATTGATCACTTCTTGCAACATCTCATCGGTGGTGGTAATCACCTTGGAACTGGCCGAGTAGCCGTTTTGGATGGTGATCATATCGACAAACTCCTGCGACAGGTCGACATTGGACAGCTCCAGGGAATTGGTATAAATGATGCCCTGCGAAGCACCGGGGGTACCGATCTGCGGCTCACCGGAATAGCTGGAGGCGGAATACAGGCTGTTGCCTTCCTTCACCAGGCCACCGGGGTTGGAAAAGGTCGCCAGGGTGATTGTGGCGATATCCAGTGTCTCGCCATTGGAATAACTGACACTGACCACCCCGTCACTGTTGATAGACGTTTCCACCACCTCGCCCGGCGCGTAGCCATTCTGGTTTTGGGAGAACACCACCGAAGAACTGCTGAACTGGGTGGTGTCGAACTCGATGGCAATATTCTGGGTCGAATCGGCGCCGTTGGCCCACATCAAGGTCGTCGTATCCAGATCAAAGGCATTGTCGCCGATCAATTGGCCGTCATCATCAAAGGTCAGGGTGCCACTGCCGATCACGGTCAATTCTTCACTGCTGGCCACCGACGGATCGAGGTCGGCACTGTCAACCACGGTATTCCATTCCCAGGTCTGGTCATCGGTCTTGGTAAAATAGGTCGTCGCCAGATGGGTTTCGCCCAGAGCATCGTAAATCTGGGTCGAGGTGGAATAGTTGGAACTGCCCGCCGGGTCGCTGAGATCAAACCCGCCGCTGATCACCTCTTCACCGGAGTTGAGATTGGTGGTGAGGACAATGTTGGTGGTCTCCTGAGCCGGCACCTGACTGGTCAGGTCAATCTGAATATCCTCCGGATCGCCGCCACCCGGCGTGCCGTCGGCATCAAATAACTGCCCCTGCACCCGGTAACCATCAGCATTGACCAGATAACCGTTGGCATCGAAGTTAAACGCACCGTTGCGGGTATAGACCATCTCGTCACTTGTCGGAGCACTGAGCATGAAAAAGCCGTCCCCTTCGATGGCCAGATCGGTATCGCTGGAGGTGCTCTGAAACGAGCCCTGGCTGAAATTGCTGCGCACTGTGGTCAATTCAGAACCGCGACCGACCTGATTGACACTGGTGCTGGTGCTGGAGATGGTGGCCGACAGCATGTCGGAAAATACCGTCGAACTCGATTTGTAGCCGATGGTGTTGCTGTTGGAAATATTGTTACCGGTAACACTCATGGCCTCGGCATTGGTCTGCAAACCACTGATCCCACTATATAAAGTACTTGTAAGTCCCATAACATCCTCCTCGTGCCGCTTGATGGCACGGTGTTAAAATAAGTTAGGCGAAAACCGCGCTGTCAATGTTGGTAAACACCTGGTCACGCAGCCCGGCCTGATCCACCACGGTGACCACTGTCGCCTGGGAAACGCTGACCACCAGTGCCGCGTTGTCCACCATGATCACGGATGTCCGACTGCCCTTGTGCTGCAGGGTAGCCAGTGCCGTTTCAATCCGCCCCAGTTGCTCGGCGGTAAAATACAGACCGCGCTTATCCATCCGCTGGCGGGAGTGGGCGGAAAATCGCAGGCTGCCGCTGGCGGCGACGGTGGCCGGGTATGTCACTGCTGTCGCCGCCATCAGTTGTTCGTCACCGAATAGATGTCGGACAACATGATTTCGCCGGCATCCGTGCTGAGCACACTGCCAGAACTGGTCATGGCCACTTCATCCACGATGGTCTTGATCAGCGGCAGCACATTGTCGATCTCGGAATCGGCGCTGTAGGCCTCGATAGACAGGCTGTATTCCCCTTCAGGCAGGGGATTGCCGTCCTTGTCGGTCGCGTCCCAGTCGAGAAAATTGTCACCGGCGCTGAGGTCGGAATATTCCAACGTGGAAACCACGTTATTGTCCTCATCGAGAACACTGACGGTCACTGAAGTGGCGTCCTCGGGCAGATAAAAGCCGATATCCACCTGCTCGCCGTTGATGTAGAAGTTGTCACTCTGCGCCACCACGTTCTTGCCGAGCATGTCAATCCCAGCCAGCTGCTGCATGTCCGAAGTAGCCGAGATCACATCGTCAAGTTTGTCGTTGGTAATGGTTTGCTGTTCCAGCGCACTGAAGGTCGCCAGTTGGGCAACAAATTCGGTATTACTCTGTGGATCAAGCGGGTCCTGGTTTTCCAGCTGGGCCACCAGCAGTTCAAGAAAATCTTCCTGACCAAGGGTGTTACTCGAGCTGGTGGCATAGGTGGGGCTCGTGGTACCGGTTGCCGTTGCCGAGGATACAGACATCGTTCACTCTCCTGCGGGGAACACTCCCCGCCTCAAAGGGATAAGCTGTGGTCGTTCAACCCATCCGGGGTCGTCCAACCGGTGCAAGCAGCCGTCAAACGGGCTGTTGCCGTCAAAACTGCGAAAATGGTCGTGCGCAGCTTTGGTCACCCCTCCCTGGGTTCCCGATGCCGTCCGACGATGAGCGATTAACTGTCGGCGTTGTAATCCGCAAAAAACGATTCGAGGTAATCCGCCTGGCTGTTCATCTCTGCCACCAGGGTTTCCAACGCGGTAAATTGAGCGGTCAACGTTGCTTCACGCTTTTCGAGACGGGCTTCGTAGGTCTCAATCTGATCTTCCATATCTTCAATTTTGTCTTCATTGTTTCCCACTTTGGTGGCGACAAAACCGTCGCTGCTGTCGACCATGTCCAACAGATAGCTGCTGAGTTGCACGGCCACGCCGGGGTTGTCATCATCACCGACAAACAGGGCTTGAAGATCTTCGAGGCTGGTCGTCAAGGCATCACTTAACGTGCTGGAATTGTAGGAAAGCTCGCCGGTTTTGTAGTCGGTCTCAAAGCCGAGTGAGGCCAGGCTGTTGTAGTCACCATCCGTGCTGACCATGGTGCCAACCAGACTTTGCATCTTGCGCTCCAGGGTGCGGAATTCACCGGCCAGAGAACTGTCCGCACCACCGACGTCATCGATGAAATTGATCATTTCGTTGTAGGAAGTGACAAAGGCGCTGATGTTTTCTTCAATGTTGCTGGTATCGGCGGCAACCTGAACCGTGGTGGTCTCACCCGCGTCATTGATACTCATCAGGTTAAGGGTGACGCCGTAGATCGCGTTGGTGACGGTATTGGAGGAGGAATAAATATCCAGGCCATCGACGATCACATGCGCCTTTGAACTCTCCTGGGTATGACCATTGCTGGCGGTGTCGATGGTGATACTGCCTTCGGCAAGAATCTCGACATCACTGCCCGCCTCGTCCACAGTCAGCACCAGCCGCAACCCATTCTCGGTGCCATCGTCAACAATGGTGGCGGAGACACCGAGGTCGGCGTCGTTGACCAGGTCGGCCAGCGAGGCCAGCGATTCGTTTTCGTAAGACAGGGTGGTCTCACCAATGGTGAAGGAACCCGACAGCGTTTCATCGGTAGAACTGGCAAACCCCTCAGTACTGACATCTTTTTGCTGGTGAGCCAGTGAAACAACTTCAACCTGATAGGTTCCGGCTTTGGTGTAGCTCGCTGCCGTGGCTTTGACGTAACTGTCACTGCTGGTGGAGGCACTGAGAGAATTAAATTCGGAAACGGAATCAAGGGCGCCGATGGCACTGTAGAGATCGGACAGGATGGTATCGAAATTCTCGTAGGTCTCGTTCTGCGCCTCAAGATATTCAATATCCTCTTCCAGGGCATCAATCGGTGCCCGTTCCACTTCCATCAGAGATTCAATGATGGAATCCGTATCCAGCCCCGTGGCCAGGCCACTGAATGTAATGGTCGACATATGCGTTCCCTTTCCCGTTAAGAGCACCGTGACATACGGCTGTTCTGCCCTCTTCTCTTCGAAAGGTCTGCATGCGCTTTATATTGTTGTTTTGTTTGAGTTTTTTCTATTTTTAGACAGGTTTTGTCCCGGCATGTAACCCGACATTACCCAATGCTACATAGCGGACAAAAAAAAGCCGCTGCATGAACATGCAACGGCAGATCTCACCTGCAGGCAGGTGTTTTTTGCTGAATCGGCACAGGACGCTAAAACCGTCTGCCGTGAAGATTTACGCCTTACCCGCCAAGCAGATAACCTACGCCGCGGACGGTTTTAAGCAGTTGGGGGCGGGACGGGTCCTCCCCCAATTTGCTGCGCAAGCGGGAGATGTAAATATCGACGGAACGATCGACACCATTGTATTCCAGCCCGAACAGCGCCTCGTAGATCTGATCACGACTGAGCACGGTACGGGCGTGACGGGCCAGATACCACAGCAGATCGAACTCCTTGGAGGTCAGATCGATGGTGCGTCCGGAGCAACTGACTTCGCGACGACCGGAATCCACTTCAAGGCTGCCCAGAGTAATCGTCGCATCGGCACCACACTCGGCCAGCTTACGCCGCCGCAGCACCGCCCGGATACGTGCCCGCAACAAAGTGGCACTGATCGGTTTCACGACAAAGTCATCGGCACCCATCTCCAGACCGAGCACTTGAAACATCTCGTCGGCCTGTTCTGCCAGCACCACCAGAGCTCCGGAGTAATTTTCCCGCAGAACCCTGCAGCTGCTGGCAACATCAAGCGACGACTCCGCCACATCTATCACCACCAGGTCGGGAGAGTGAGCACTGCAGGCGGCGACGAGATCGTCCGCGCTGTAATGCACCATGGTTGCAAAGCCGTCATCCTGTAGACAAGTGATTGTGGTTTCATGACTCTGTCGTTCATCGGCCAACACCAACACCATTTTTTCCGTTTCCATAGAAAAACCCATAATCATCCCATTCTTCACATCATAAGGTTATTGTTCAACCCGTCCATGGGTGTCGATTCATTCACATTGGCGCACACGTGGCATCACTCTTATCGGTACAGCTAACGTCATAGTTTGTTACTGTTTTGTATCAAAACGACCATTAGCGACCGCTCTGTCCTCGAACTGTCGCAAACAATGGAGCTATCTTCATTCTGTGTGATGGCGTGTATCACGCCTCACCACACAGCGCACATAACACAACAATTCAGATAAAAAAAAGGGATGATCCGGGCCAGACAACCCGGATCATCCCCGCTGGACATCAGTTTTCAGGCTGATCGTCTTGAGGCATCATCGGACCCTGTCCCGGGCGCCCCATTCCACGTCCGGGCCCCATCCCCCGCTGGACACCACACGCCCCCGGAGGAGTCAGACTCTCCATCAGAGCCTGGCATTTGCTCAATTGTTCTGCGGTCAACACGGTACTGAGCTGTTGGCGAAGCTCGGCACTTTTTACCAGCAGGTCGACCCGCCGGGCCATCAACTGCTCCAGGTCCTTGCGCAACGTCTTGCTGTTGAACTCGCCTGCTGTGCTCGCCGCCAGAATTTTCCGTTGCTCAGCCTTTAAATCGTGGCGTGCCTGCCGGGTGTTACGCAAGTTTTTCTGTAATTCGGAAATTTTTTCGATTTGTTCCTGTTGCAGGTCCAAAGCCACGGTCATCATCGGCAGCAGGTGGGGAGGAAACGGCATTGCCCGTTCCATTCCTCCCCCCGCCATTGCACCACGACGTCCGTCAGCGGCGGCCATGCGACTGGGCTGTGCCCAGACGCTCTGGGCTGCTGCAACCAGCATCATTACCATAACCATCAGAATCAGATTTTTTTTCATTGTTCGCTCCTTGAAGTTGAACAGACGGCCGATCTGTCTTGACTGATGGATAAACTCTACCAGCTTCAAGGTTAACCAACGGTTAAGAGCTCTATATCTGGTGTAAAGTTTTGTAAATCCATCGGCCGTTGTTCAACAAAAACGGCCTGACAACATCGAGGTTGTCAGGCCGGTCGGTTCCTGCATATTTTTTGGCGTTAACGTTGGCGTTAGCCCTCCAAACCCTCCCCAGCGGACGATACCGGCGGCTCCGATCGGATCTGCGACTGGGGCCGGCCCCACAGATAACCCTGCGAATAATCGATTCCCAGAGCGACAACAGTTTCCTGTAATTCCGGGGTGGAAACATATTCGGCAATGGTGTAGATGCCCAATTCGCGGGCAAAGTGGACAATCGCTTCAATGATAGTCTTGGCGCGTTCCGAATCATTGAGTTGAGCAATCAAACCACCGTCGATCTTGATGTAATCGACCTCCAACTGGGAGACATGATCAAAATTGGAATAGCCGGTGCCGAAATCATCCACAGCCACCTTGATCCCATAGATCCGCACCTGATCGATAAACGACTTGATCACCTGATAGTTTTCAATCCCTTCAGACTCGATGATTTCAAACACCAGCTTTTCACGGGCGGTTTTCTTGCGAATATGTTCGATAATCGTCTGACGGCTTTCATTGTCGACGATATCGTCAATCGACAGATTCACCGTACAGCTGACATCGTGTTGTTCGATGCAGTGCAGCGCCTGATCGATCATGAAGGTGGTCAGAAAACTCGACACCCGCGACTTGCGCGCCGCTTCCATAAAAAAATCTGGCCCGACAATCGTACCATCCAGTTCAACCAGGCGGATCAGCGATTCGTAATGGCTGATTTTTTTGAGCCGGTTATCGTAAATGGGTTGAAAATAAGCGCAGAACCGATTGTTCTCCACCCCTTCCTTGATTTTTGACGTCCAGAGCAGATTGGCGTGACTCGACTGGCTGCTGTGCAGATCGGGGGAATAATGGACATAAGAGCGGAAAATCCGTTTGGCCTCTTTCAACGCCAGATCGGCATGTTCCAGCAGTTTGTGTGGTCCCTGGGCCACACCGGCGGTCAGCGACAGCCGAAACTCGCTGTCGCCAATGACAAAGCGCTGTTCGTTGATCCGCTCCATCAAATATTCGACCGACACACAGCGTGGCGAAGAATCACACAGCAGGGCGTATTCATCGCCGGAGATCCGGTAAATTCGCGTTTGCGACGGCACCAGCTTGCGCAGATAATCGCCTACCCGAATCAGCAGCTTATCGCCAATCGGTCCCCCGTAAAAATTGTTGATATCCTTGAATCCATCGATGTTCACCAGGGTCAACTGGGGAAAGCGGCACCGCAGCAGATCGCGCTTCAGACATAGGCGATTGCCTAAACCGGTCAGATCATCGGTGAACAACTGGCGCCGCAGCGGCCAGACGAACACCAGCGCCACCGGCACACAGACCAGCAACATCACCAGACATTCCAGCAACGCACGATTAAGAGCTTCGGCCAGAGCCCGCTCAACCTCAGTGGCATCGATATTGGCTGCCGCCAGGTACGAAAACCCCTGCGCCGTCTGACACGGCACCAACAATGTGCGATAGCTGTCCCACTGTGGCGGCGATGGCATGTAGATGGATTCGTGGCTGCGAAATGCGGCCAGTTCAGCGGGATCGGGATTGCGGTAGCGTTTGAAATAATTATTGAATTCGCCCGAAATCAATTCCTGGTCGCTCAGGCTGGATGACGTCAGGTAGATGTCATCCCGATACATCACCATGGTGTAGAGGGATTTGAGCTTTAGGTCTCGACACAGCCGGGTCAGCACACGGGAGACCTGATGACTCCGCTCGGCCATCTCAGCATCATCGTCACGCAGAAAGCGATCATGAAATTCATCGCCCACCGTATAGCGTAATGCAGTGGTTCCTGAATACAGCTGGGAATCAACCTGCTCGAGGATGCACTTTTTTGCCTCGGCATAATGATAGAAACTCAGCACGATCAGGGCCAGAGCCAGGACCAGCACCCCGCCACCGAATATTCTCAGCTTCATCATCTCAACCACCATCCTGTTTCGGTCACCATCATGCGGATACGCCTTTGCCCGCCTGTTTCAGCTGAGCGCTGTCTGCAATTTCCACCCGATTACGTCCGTTCTGTTTCGCCCGGTACAGAGCCATGTCGGCCCGCGCCACCATCTCACCTTCGTTCTCAACGTCGAGATTGAATGCGCTGACGCCGATACTGATGGTAATTCGCACATCAATCGGTGCGCCGTTACAGACCTCTTCCACCATACAGCGTTCGCTGACCCACTGCCGAAGCCGCTCTGCCAGGTTTTCCGCTCCCGACAAAGTGGTGTAAGGCAACAGCACCATGATCTCTTCACCACCGTAGCGAAAGACCATGTCAAAATCACGCACACTGCCCTTGACCATCTGGGCCAGTGCCTGCAACACCCGGTCACCCACCAGATGACCATAGCTGTCGTTGATCTTTTTGAAAAAGTCGACATCGATCAGCAATACGGCCAGTTCAAGACCGTAACGGCGGGACTTCTCCGCCTCACTGCGCAAACAACGGTCCATGTAGCGGCGGTTATAAATCCCCAGCAACGGATCCATGATGTTTTCATATTCGAGATGACACAGCCGGGTGACATCATCGGCGGTTCGCGCCGACAACAGGCAGACGATCAGAACAAAAATAGCCCCGAGGAAGAAAATGACCGGCACCACCAGATCGTGCCACTGACGGGCATCGTTCCAGAACAACATGCCATAGAGCAGATAACCGACAAAAAAACAGCAGATCAATACCGAAAGGAACATCCAGGCAACCCGGCAGGGGCTGTACGGCAGGCGACGGCGCAGCTGATTGACGGGAAACAGGGACAACAGCAGTACCATTGCCCCACCAACCACCAGAAAATTTGCAAACTCCGTCATAAGACCGTGACCTTGTTCCGTTTCCATGCTGTCTAATCACTACGCGATATGACAGCACAACAGGAATCCGCCAATACTTTTTAATAAAACATAAGCCTACAGGATTAAAAAATCCGCTGAGTTAGCCGCCAACTGCGGTGCACTCTGCGCCAACTTTCTTGCCCTTGCGCCTTCGCAAGGCATACAGCATGCAAGGCGTTTGCCAATTAAAATCAGGCGTTTATTAAAATTTACTTCATTTCAGCGTCTCAGCTGTCCCCCTGTCATATCTGCTCTTTTCCACCATCATCAAATCCTCACAATGGGACAACGTATTCCTAACGCGATCCCCTTATATCCATGGTGTCTATTTCGATTTTATAAAAGCACAATCCTTCATTAGAAACCATTCCGGAAGGGCTGAATTATGAATTTCATCGCACAAGTCAAGACGCCATCCCACCTGCTGGCACAAATCACCATCGGCTGGCGATTGATCGGTGGCTTCACCGCAGTACTGCTGCTGGTTGTCACCATGAGCTTTGTCAATCTGGCGGCCATCGACGACATTGACCTGGCCGATGACCGCGTCAATCAGGCGTTGGATTCCGCCACCCACAGTCAGGAGCAGGCAGCGCAGATCACCACCTGGCTCACCCAACTGGAGCGCTGTGAAGCGGATATCACCAGTAACCTGCTCGGCATCGAAGAGGCCTTTCTGCACAACAGCCCGACGGTCAGCCTGTTCCCGAACGGTGACGATCCGCTCGATACCCTGCTGGCCAGCACCAACCGCACCCGGATGGCAACGGCGTTTCCCGAAACTGCGCCGTTATTCACCCGCATGGAAGCGCTCCAACAGCAGATTCAGGCAGAAGCCGATCAGATCTCCCAGATCTGGCAACCTCGTCACGAAGGGCTGTCACAAGCACTCAATGAATTAAAGCGTACCCAACTTTACTGGACACTCAAGGTGACCAACATGATTTTCATCCGAAGTTCTATTGGAGAGCTTCTCTTTGAAGAGTTGGAGGACACCCCCCTGGAGGAATTTCGCAACGGTGCGCTCTACCAGCGCTATGCCGAACAGTTCCCCCCTTTGCAGCAGGCCATCGACAATGCCAGCGACGAAAACGCGCAACTGCGCAAAGCCAGTTTCAAACTCGATTCGCTGATGTTTGATGGCAAGTGGGATCAGGTCCGCACATTTTACCGCGACCAGTTTCCGGCGCGGGTGAAATCGATGGCCGTGGATATCGACTTTGCCCTGCAGATGGAAAATCGCATCCTGTCTCAGCAGGAACAGGCCATCACTCTGCTCAACACCACGCTGAAACCAACAACCGAACAACTGTCGGCAACGTTTGTCCAGCTGCGCACGGTCCTGCACAATGCCATGACCCTGTCGCGCCAACAAAACAGCAGCAACAGCGCCCTGGTCGCCGCCGCCCGTGACAGCGTCAGTAAGCAGATTGCAACCACCCACCGCAAAACCATTCTCATCACACTGGCGATTCTGGCTCTCGGCGTGCTGGCCACCTGGAGTATCACCCGCTCGATTGTTCGCCCGCTGCGAAAAACCATGCTGATGATCCACGCCCTTGAAGCAGGCCACCTCAGCCAGCGACTCGACATCCGGCAACGCGACGAAATCGGCGAGATGGCGGCGAGCCTCAACGCCTTTGCCGACCACCTCGAACAGGAGATCATGACGGCATTCAACCAACTGGCAAGCGGCAATTTCACGTTTGAGACCCAGGGGCTGATTCAGGAACCGCTGAAGAACGTCAACCGCGCCCTCAATGAATTGCTCAGCGAAATCCGCAGCATGGGCACCCACATTCAGGGCGGCTCCAAACAGATTGCCGACTCCAGTCAGCAGCTGTCGATGGGGGCCACCTCGCAGGCCAGTTCCGTTGAAGAGATCAGCCGCTCCATGTCGAGCATCAGCCAGCAGACCCGCGACAATGCCGACAACGCCCAGCAGGCGCGGCGCCTGTCCGAACGCACCCGCCATTCTGCCGCGCAGGGCAATGAACACATCGAGCAGATGCTCGACGCGATAGAGGAGATCAACCAGTCGGGTATCAACGTTTCAAAAATCATCAAGGTGATCGATGAAATCGCCTTCCAAACCAACCTGCTGGCGCTCAACGCCGCCGTTGAAGCGGCCCGCGCCGGTCAACACGGCAAAGGTTTTGCCGTGGTCGCCGAAGAGGTGCGCAACCTGGCGGCGCGCAGCGCCAAAGCCGCCTCGGAAACCACGGCACTCATTCAGGGCTCGACGCAAAAAGCCCAGCGCGGCGTCACCATCGCCCACCAGACCGCCGCAGCGTTAGCGGAAATCGTCAGCGAAACCGCCGAAGTTTCTGAACTGATCGGCAAGATTGCCGACGCCTCCACCGAGCAGGCGCAGGACATTGAACACATCACCAACGGGCTGGCCGAGATCGACACCGTGGCGCAGAAAAACACCCACCTGGCCGAACAAAGCGCCAGCGCCTCGGCTCAATTATCCCGGCAGGCCGAACGGATGCACCAGCGCCTGGAACAGTTCTCACTCTATGCCGGGCAAGAAACACTGCCCACACTCCACACGGAGAAAGCGACCCACTTGCCGGTTGCCAGAGCGGCGAAGCGACCGTCTTTGGGGATCAGCGAAAAAAGATCGTATTAAACGGAAAGAAAACAACAAACAACAGAGATAGGCGATCTGGGAGAGACGGCTGCTTGCCCCCCAGGTTTCATCAGAGGGTCGCTTTGAAATAAAAAGAGCATGGCGGAGTCCTCTACCGCCATGCTCTTTGGTTTTACAACGCGTTGACGCTGCGATTAAAAGTTCAAGAACAGCGCCGCACTCAGGCTGGTACGATCGTAG
>PKUE01000106.1 GCA_002869685.1 Desulfuromonas sp. | reverse complement strand
GATCAGTGTGTCAACGTGGTGGCTGGCTCTGCAAAGGACCACATCACCCGAGGGGTGCACAGTCGTTCCTACTATTACCATGTGGGTCAATACGGCGTGAACAATATCAGCCCGCGCGATACCCGTGCCTGGGTGTCGTTGCAGCAACGTGACGCGCCGACGCAGATCTATGTCAAACTGTGGCGCCTGCATCCGAAATCGGTGGCGGATGAGCCCGATCTGGTCTACCGCATTACCATTGCTGCCGAGTGATTCCAACAAAGAAGGCCGTCTGAACTCTCAGACGGCCTTCTTTGTTAAAAAATCTGCCCGGCGGACTTACAGCTGGCCGGAACTTTTGGCGGCGTAGCTGCGGACCTTGCGGTGATAGGCCGATTTTGCCACGGCATCAAGAGTCGCTTTGAATTGCTGGTCGTGGGTTTGCGCCAACGCTTTGCACAGCCAAGCCAGAGCATCGATCTCATTGCGATCACTGGTCTTCGTCTGGTATCTGGCCAACAGGGTCTGCTCGGCAACTTGAGCCAGATAGGTGTTGTCGGCATGATGATAGTAAACAGCTTTAGCGCCATTGCGCACATCAATAACAGAAGTGCTGTGCAGCAATCCGGCGATCCGTTTCTGTTCGCTGTTCAGATTGGCCGGTGCTTTGACGGTCTTTGCTCGTAGCGGTGCTGGTGTTGTTTTCGTCACCGGTGCAGGAGCCTTGGCGATCGTAGTTTTGTGGGCCGACAGGGTGACCGGCAGGGTTTTGACTTCACCGGCTTTTAAATCGATCCATTCCGAGTAGCTGTCATAACCCGCAGCGGAAACATCAACGTGATAGCGTCCCGCTGTCAGGGTGATCCCCTGTTGAAATTTCGGCCCGATATTCATGATGCGAATGCGGGCATTTTTCGGGCTAGCGGTGACAAACAGTTGACCGGTTGTTACGGCAACACGGGTCGCCGGTTGACTTGTTGCCACGGTGCTGGTCTTCTGTGGTTGTGCCGGTGCGGGATCGTTCGCCACGGCCGGATCATCAAAAATAATCCGTGCGTCCTGAGCGAATTTGGGATCAATACGGTAGCAGGTGGTCATATAGGCTTTTGCCTTGTCCGGATCAGCCAGGGCAAACTGCAGATGACCGATCTGAACCTGCAGTTCAACATAATAAACCTGACCGGCTTTGGCATTGACGGTGACCGGCGTGGTTTTGTAGATGCCGAACAGCTTGGGGGTAAAGGTGTACTGGCCGGGGGTAACGGCAATGGGGAAATAGCCGAGTTGCGGTAGTGTTGTGACAATCACCTGGTCATTCATATTGATACCGGGCATCTCATCGCCGGTGACTCCCCAGCGGGGGCGATAGACGTAGATGACCGCCTGATTGTCCGGGGCAATGACAGGTTGGCTGAATTTCGGCCCCAGGTTGGCACAACCGGACAGCAAAGACGTGGTAATAAGCAACAAAGACAGGAATAAAAGGGCAGTTTTCTGCATGACGTCCTTTCTGGCGATGAAAAGGTTCAAAGAAGGGATTGTAGGGGATTTCTAACCGAGATGGTCTTAACTATGCCTTGGCTGGCTTTAAAGATCAAGGAGAGGTTAAAATTGGTTGTTTTATGGCTGCGTTGTGTTGTTGCGGTCAACAAATGGACGACATAAAAAGGCCGGTCTCCTCATGGAAACCGGCCTGATGATTTTGATCTGTTCGTCGTTGGGTTATCCGGCCAATAACGCTTGGCCTTCGCTGCGCAACTCTTCCATCAGGCGTGGGTCGCGCACAACGAGGTTGAGCAGTTCCTTGCCGCGTTTGTCCCATCCGAGGCCGAGGTAGGTCTGCGCCACCCGCAACTGCCAGCGGGGATTATTCGGTTCCTGGCGGCAGGCGTGGTTGAAGGTGTCGAGCACCTTGCGCAATTCACGTTTCTGGCGCAACAGAAATTCAGCCAGATAGAGGTTCATCCCACCGCCACATCCTCCACCGGGAATGCGCTGATAAAAACTTTCGGCTTCAACCAGTTCGTTTTTCGCTTCCAATAACATTGCCGTCATCAGGAGGATACGGCTGTCATTGTGACCGGCTTCAAGGGCAAGGCGGGCGTGACTGAGGGCGTTTTCAGCATCATTGCTGACATGGTATACCGATGCCAGCTGAGCGTGACAGAATGCCAACTCGCGATCTTGGGCCAGAATTTCAGAGATGAAACTGATCGCCTTGGCGTAGTGTTTCATCGCCACCAGAATGCTGACCAGCGTCTCGGCCGCCAGCAGAAAATCGGGATTTTTCTGAAAAGCCGAGTAGAGGGCATCACAGCCCCTTTCCGGCTCGCCCAGGCGGGCCATCAACGAGCCGACCTCAAAATCAAACAGGTCATCCTGTTCGTTGGCAGGCAGTTTGCCGAATTGCTTCATCGCTTCCAGATCGTCTCCCTGATGGGCCAGAACAAACGCCTGGAGAAATTCGCTGCTTTTTTGCTGATAACGTGTGGCCAGTGGCTCAGGATAACCCACCAGAATCAACTCCAGCTGGGCATCAAAATCGGGGTGGTCTTCTGCTGCCAGCGGTGCTGGAACCTCGCCGTTATCCGGTCCGCAACTGCTGCAACTGGAACAGGAGCTGGAACTGGCCGGGGCGTTCTGCAACGGCAGGGTGGTGGGAACGTCAAGTTGTTGCAGAGCTTCGCTGGCCTGGTGGATCAGTTCTTCGGACACCGCCTGTTGTTGCGCCAATTGCAAGTGTTCGGCGGCACGCTCCCGTTGGCCATCGCGCAACAGAAACAGGCCCTCATCCAGATTGATTTTCGCCAGCGCATCACCGGCACGCGCGGCCAGTTGTTGCACTTTAACCCGCTCGGCGGCATCAATGTCGCTGCCGTTGAGCTCTTCGGCGATATGCAGGGCATCGGCATAGCGTTGTTGATCAATTGCCTTCTTCAGGGCAGTAAGATCGTTTGTTTTGGAAAACAGGCGGCTGAACAGACCCATAGTTTAATCCTTTGTGACAGGTTGATATGAAGCGACTACTTTAGTGGCAAAGGTCGCGAAGTGCAAGAGAAGATGGCGGCAGTTCTTTTGTCAAATTGGCAACAATAATCCTTGGTTGAGACCGGCTGCTTATTTGCTGCAATAAAAGACTGGCATAAGGTGGGGCCCGTGCTTGTTTCGCTTCTTATCTTTGTTATCCTTAACGTTAGACAATTCGACATTTTTATTCGGCTGGGGATTGGCATGGCAAAAGAAGTGGTTCAGGAATTACGTAAATTTGTGGCCCCGGAGTTTATCTTCGGCATTGGAGCGCGCCTTCAGGCGGGGCGCTATGCTCGCAACATGGGGGCTTCAACGGTACTGGTTGTTTCTGATCCCGGTGTCATTGCTGCAGGCTGGACGGCGCAGGTGATAGACTGCCTGAAAGAGGAAGGGGTGGAAACGGTTCTGTTTTCTGGCGTGACCCCGAATCCCAAAGATCATGAAGTGATGCAGGGCGCCGCCAGTTACCATGAAGCCGATTGCGACGCTATCGTTGCCGTTGGTGGCGGTAGCACCATCGATTGTGCTAAGGGGATCGCCATTGTTGTCGCCAACGGTGGGCATATTCTCGATTATGTCGGTGTCGATACGGTCTCCGAACCGGGCCCGCCGCTCATCTGTATTCCCACCACCGCCGGAACTGCAGCGGATGTCTCGCAGTTTGCCATTATTGTTGATACCCATAATCGCAATAAAATCGCCATTATTACCAAAGCCATTGTCCCCGATCTGTCGCTGATCGATCCGGCCACCACCACGACCATGGACCCGTTCCTCACGGCCTGTACCGGCATTGACGCCCTGACCCATGCCATTGAGGCCACGGTTTCCAACGCCCATTCCGCCATCACCGATCTGCACGCCCTCAAGGCGATTGAGCTGGTTAAAGAGAATCTGGAACTGGTGGTGTTGCACCCGGATAATATGGCGGCTCGCGAAGGGATGACCTTAGGCTGCCTTGAAGCCGGTCTGGCTTTCTCCAATGCCAGCCTCGGCGCTGTTCATGCCATGGCGCACAGCCTTGGTGGCTATTTTGATCTGCCCCATGGGGAATGTAACGCCATGATTCTGCCGCATGTGATGGAATTCAATCTGCCTGCTTCCGGCGACCAATTTCGCAAGATTATGAAGGCGATGGCTCTCGATGTTACCGGCAGCAAAACCCTCAAAGAGATGCGGCAGCAGATTCTGCAGGAGGTGGATCGGTTGCGGCGCGTGGTTGGCATTCATGCGACCTTGTCCGATCATGGTGTTCATCGCACTGATATTGGCGAGCTTGCCGTTAAAGCGTTGCGCGATCCCTGCCTGGTGACCAATCCGCGGTCGGTTCAACGCCGTGACCTGGAAGTTCTCTATGAAGAATCCCTCTGATCATGACAACCCCGAACAGGAATTACGCAAACAGGTTCTCGGTATGGGGGCCAAATCTGTGCGTAAATCCTACTATCCCGCTCTGCGCAAGAAGATGGAGGAACTCGAGCGCTATCTGGCCCTTCTGGATCAGGCCAGTAACGCCATCTGTCTGCTGACCGTCCCGTCCCTGATGACCGTCAACTGCAATAAAAGCGCCCGGCAGATGTTCGCGATCGATACCTTTCCCGAGCGCAGTCTGTTCGATATGGTTAGTGAACATGCGGCAGAATCCATTCGCGCCTGGCTGGACAGCTGTGTCGAGTGGGGGAACAGTCACTATCGTCTTGAGACGCCGCTGAATGATGGCGCCGAGCCGGAGAAAACCATCGAGATCACGCTGACCACCGTTGAATTCAAAGAGAGCAGGGCGCTGGTGTGCGTGGCCCAGGATATTTCGATCAGAAGGCGGGCGGAAGAGGCGTTGCGGGCCAGTGAAAAAAGCCTCTCAGAGGCGCAGCGGATCGCTCATCTTGGCCACTGGAAACGCAATCTGGTTGAGAACAGTGTGTGGTGGTCCGACGAGGTGTACCGCATTTTCGGTCTCGAACCACAAACCTTCATCCCCAGCTACGATGAATTTATCCAGTGTGTCCATCCCGATGATCGGGAGATGGTGCAGCAGACCATTAGCGATGCGCTGGATCAGGCCACGTCGTTCAATATGGATTACCGGATTATGTTGCCGGATGGCACCGAGCGCACGGTTAATGAACAGGCCGAAGTCTCCAGCGATGAGCAGGGGCGTTCCATCTCTGTTCACGGCACGGTTCACGATATTACCGAGCGCAAAAAAGTGGACCAGATGAAAGATGAGATGCTGTCGGCGGTCAGTCACGAAATGAGTACGCCACTGACCGCCATGCTCGGCTTTGCCGAGTTCATGTTGGAGAATGATCTTGAACGTGACCAGCAGCGCGAGTATCTCGAGATCATTTACAAAGAGAGCGAACGGCTTAACGGTCTGATTGACAACCTGCTCAGCTGGCAACGGATCAGGGCCGGAGTGGGCTGTGGTGCATTCCATCCTATCAATCTGTGTGCACTCCTTGCTGAAGTGGCACAACTGTTTGAACGGTTCTCCAAAAGTCACACCATCAAAATCAACTGTCCTGGCTGTTTACCACTGGTCGAAGCCGATGAACGGGCTCTGCAGCAGGCGCTGGAGAATCTGTTGTCTAATGCTATCCGCTACTCTCCGGATGGTGGCACCGTGACTCTGGGAGCGCGCCGGGATGAAGGTCATGTCACCGTCTGGGTTGAAGACGAAGGTGTCGGCATTCCTCACGCGGCCATCGAGCAGATTTTTGACCGCTTTTTCCGTATCGACACTAAAAACGGTCAGAAGGTGGGGGGCAGTGGTCTCGGATTGCCACTGGTTAAGGAGATCGTCAAGCTGCATCACGGTAAAGTGTGGGTGGAGAGTGAAGAAGGCCAGGGGAGTACCTTCTATTTTAGTTTGCCCTGCGACTAGGGTCTGTGGCAGATCTTATATTGAGTGAAAAGGACTACAACGGCTGTCTGCGGTGATGCAGGTGGCTTTTTTATTGCTTTTTTTCAGAAGAGGGGATAAACGCAGAGTTGAAAGCGTATGTGCCTGGATAGAGCGTTTTTGGTGTTAAAATGGCAGGCAGGCAATACGCTTATCTTCTGGAGGTTAGAATGTTAGTTGCTGCAGAGCACATTGCTAAAAGTATTGATCTCAAACAACTGGGCTATCCCAAATTTTCATCCGATACGGCTATGACCGAAACCGTCAGCGGTGGTTATCTGGTGGTGTTCAAATATGGCGTTGTCGTCTATTTCGGGCTGCAGACGGCGGAAAAAGACGCCCATAAAAAAGAGATTCACAGGGCGGCTAAAAACATCCACTCCTACCAGGAGACGGAAACGGCAACCTTAGTCCAGGGTTCCGACAAGATGACCGTCTACGATGGCAACATCTCCCTGCCTGCCGTCAGTAAAGAGCAGGTGTTGGTGATTGCTGACATTCTCGGCAAGAGTGTGATCCTTTCCTGGTATGAAAGTCAGGTCAATGAGATGTTTGAAACCATTGAGCCAATTGCCGAGAAAATGAAGAAGGGGAGAATCCTCAAAGGGAAAAAGCAGCTGATCCAGACTTTGGGCGGCGCGCTCTCCATCCAAAACGCCATGCTCAGCCGCATTCGCCTTGATGACAAACCGGATATTCTCTGGGACATGCCGGAGCTGGAAAAACTCTATCATCTGCTCAATAACGAGTATGAAATCATCGAGCGACAACGGGTACTCGAAGGTCGGTTGAAGATGATCACCGACACCATCAGTTTCAACACCGACATTCTTGATTACGTCAGCAGCCACCGTGTCGAGTGGTACATCACCTTGCTGATCGTGGTGGAGATTGTTCTCACGCTCTATGAATTGTTTCTCCGTCATCCATGACCCGTTAACAATTCATGGCCCGTAAGCATCCTTCTCCAGAGGGAGAAGGTGCCCCGCAGGGGGGATGAGGAGGCTTTTCTGTTGCAACCCTCTCCCAGAGGGAGAGGGGATCATTTGTAGGAATGTCACTCCTCTTTCATCACGTAAATCTCACCGTCATACACGCCTTGAATATGGACATTCTGAGCAACCAGACTGCGCAAGTAGGTGATGGCCCCTTTCTCGATCGCCTGGCCCGGCACTAATAACGGAATACCCGGCGGGTAGGGCGTCACCAGACCGGCCGAAGTTCTGCCGATAGCGTGCTCATAGCTGACGCTTTCCCGCTCACCAAAGAAGGCTTTGGCAGGCAGGCAGTTCAAGGTGATTTTCGGTAAGCCTTCCAGCCGCTTCTTGCGATGGCGTGAAATGGGGATCGCCGCTTTCTTCTGATCCAGCTTCTTGAGGGCGTTGTAGAGGCGAATCACCTTTGAGCGGGTGCCGCCCAGTGTCAGCAGCACCAGCATGGTCGAGTGGGTGAATTTCTCAATTTCCAGCCCGATCTCATCCAACAGATAGCGGTGAATCTCATGCACCGAATAATCCAGCTTGGACACATCAATCAGAATCTTTAACGGGTCATGGCCGACATT
>PKUE01000126.1 GCA_002869685.1 Desulfuromonas sp. | reverse complement strand
TAACTCCATAAAAGTGAAGATAAAATGAAGAAAAAAACAGTGATGTCCTGGAGCAGTGGAAAAGACAGTGCTTGGGCGTTGTACCAATTGCAAAATGATCCGACCATCGACTTGAAGGGCTTGCTATGCACGGTGAATAAGGAGTTTGATCGCGTTGCCATGCATGGTGTGCGGGTTGAGCTTTTGCAGGCACAGGCTCAGAGCATCGGTTTGCCTTTGGAGATTATCGAATTACCGTATCCGTGCAGCAATGAGGACTATGAGGCGATCATGCGCGGCGTTGTCCAGAAATTGCAGGATGATGGCATTGAGTGCATGGCGTTTGGTGATCTCTACTTGCAGGATATTCGCGCCTACCGCGAAGAAAAACTGGTTGGCAGCGGCATTGAACCGATTTTTCCGTTGTGGGAGGTTCCCACGGATCAACTGGCGCAGGAGATGTTGGCCGGTGGTTTAAAAACCGTGATTACCAGTGTTGACCCCAAGCAGATTTCCAGTGATTTTGCCGGTCGCCAGTATGATGAGGCGTTTATTGCCGCGTTGCCGGATTCCGCTGACCCCTGTGGGGAGAATGGCGAGTTTCATAGCTTTGTGTATGACGGTCCGATGTTTCGCCAGCCTGTGAAGGTTGAGGTTGGTGAGGTTGTTGAGCGGGATGGGTTTTTCTTTGCGGATGTGATGCCGGGGTGAACTTCAGCTTCCAGATAATTACTGAATGCTGAAACATTTAAAAATCCTATGATCTAGGGAAACTTAATGCCTCAGAATACACAAGATAGTGATCAAGTAAATAATTGTCGTCCAATGGCGTTAAACTTATCGATTTATTTTATTGCAATATTAATTTCTGCCTTTATTGTAAATTTTATTTTTAACTATTCTTCTGGTTGGAGTGTGTCTAATCCTGTTAAATACCTTTGGGTATTTTTGCCATATATCTTCGGTGCAATATCAATATACCGTTTTCTATATTCAAAAGAAAAATCTCTGTGGCCAGCATATTTCTTGTTGATATACACAGTGCTAAAGCCACTGTCTGTTTTTAATTACTATTATAAAACTTATGTAACAGTCGCCGGCATGAGACTTGATGAACTCATTGATTCTATGTCCTTTTTTGTTTTAGCGAACGCATCTCTGGCGATTCTAGCGGTAGTAACCATAATATTGCTCAATAAAAATAAATCGATTCAGTATCTTAGGGTGGGACGTAATGAAAGTGTTCTATCCCTGTTGAAGACTTTCGTAGCTACCTTCATGTGGGTATTCTTTAGTGGCTGGTAAAATAAAAATTTCTACGAAAAAAACCGCCGGGTTTCGTCCAGGCAGCCGACATACTTTNTCTAAATAAGTAGTCAGAAGTGTGGTCGCGTAAGCTCGCATTATAGAGCTTTCAACTCAGATGATGATCAATGTATTTATTTGCCCATTGCTCATCATTGAGAAATAATCCGTTCTTTAACTCTTCTGAATCGACTGATTTTCACAAATATCAAAAGGCAGGGCATTTATGAAATCCGTCATCAGGCAAGCTGTATGCATTCCTGTGAAAGATTCTACTTCAAGGCATAGCACGACGAATGGCTCTCTGTATGGTTCGGGTGAAACGGCCATTATCCTTTCCAATATGGATACCAATGATCAGACGGAGTGGGATGCAGTTGTTGAAGCTCTTGTTGCAGATGACAGGATGATTGTTACTTATGATTATCTGCAACAGCAGGATGATCAGTCGCCGGTTTTAGAAGATGTCATTGCGTTTGTTTGCGCTGCCGGGGCAAAGACCGTCATCCTGGTTGGCGCCAGCCGGGGTGGTGTCGCATCGATCAACGTTGCAGCAAATACAAAAGATAACCATTGTATTCTCGGCGTTGTGGCGCTTTCAGCTCCCATTGAATATGAGGGGATCGTTTTTTACGGCAAGGAAGAGTTGAGCCGCATTAAAATTCCCAAGCTGTTGATCAATTCGGAACACGATGATGGCGCGAGCGATACACGCGAAATGTTTCAACTGTTTGATGAACCTAAAGAGCTGGTTTTCTACCCTGGCGATGCTCACGGAACGCAACTTTTTACGCGAGAGCACCAAGCGATCATCACAGAGCTGCAGGATTTCATCGCTGTTGCTACTGGAGGGATGTAATTCAATTCAGACTTGTTTTTTGTAAAGTCAAGGTCGCCGGGTTTCGTCCCGGCAGCCGACATACTTTTGACTAGCCGCTCAAAAGTATGCAAAAACCAGCTGAACTTCTCCTGGACCTAGATTTACCTACAATGAGTCTGTTTCCGATGTACGCCACGGATTCGGCTCGCCGCCCTTTAGGTCGGCGAATCGTGCAACTCATAATCGTTGAAGTAAAACGTTGATAACACTCTTTCGTCATTATCAACCTTTGGTGTGGCACCGATCAAACGGGTGGGGCGCAGCCCACCCTACGTTCGTGTGTTATTCAGCGTCCAGCCCTTGCGTTCAGCAGCACCGAACGCAAGGTGCGTCGTCGGGATGATCGTCGGCAAACTGTTTGAGGACTGTGGCACACAGGCCGAGTTTTTGCCGACATCGCGGTGTTCGTGACCGCAGAGAGGGAACCCGAAGGGCGCACCGGGGTTGTTATTAATCAGGTGAACGAGAGATATTGCGAGAGATTTTTTGAGTCAGCAAGGCAGAGTGATGAGCCATAGTGGTTCTATGGCGAAGAGGGGTAACGCGGCTGGCGCGGAAGCCCACGTCACGTGCGTACCAATCCACGAAAACGGATGAAGTCCCTCAACGCGAACATGATAAAAGATAAGGTCGGGACTAGAATTGCATCGTGTTCAACAAACAATTCAAGCCCCGACAGATTCATCATCTAAGCACTCTCTTTAAGCTCCCCACCTCCATACATCTGCTGCCGCAAACCAGCAAACAGACAGCTATCTTCTGCATGGCGCACAACCGTACGCACATCGGCAAGCTTCTCCACCTGGCTGATAATCTGCGACAGCCGATCACTCTCATTGACCAGCAACCAGATATCACTTTGTGCCCCGTCATCCACAGGTAGACAGAGAATCGCCTCCACATTATAGCGACGGCGGGCAAACAGGCCGACAACATGCGACATCACGCCGGGATGGTTGTTAACACGCAATTCAAGAACGGTTTCACGACGGGTATCAGGCACAGGCATGGCATTCTCCTTCCAGCATAGTGGTGTTGGCGGCTCCGGGGGGGACCATCGGGAAAACCATTTCCCGTCTGTCAATGGGTACATGGATCAGACAGGGGCCGGGTTGTCTCAGGGTGTAAGCCAGCATGCTGTCGTTGTTGGTTTTCAGGCTTACCGCTTTGATGCCAAACCCTTTGGCGATGGCAACAAAATCAATGGCATTGGCAAACTCTGAAGCAAACAGGCGGTTGTCGTAAAACAGGCTCTGTTGTTGACGGACCAGGCCGAGAGCCTGATTGTCGAGCAGGATAATTTTGACGTTGAGCTGTTCCTGGGCCAGGGTGGCCAGCTCCTGAATGTTCATCAGGAAACTGCCGTCACCGCTGAAACAGACGACTGGATTGTCGGGATTGGCCAGTGCCGCGCCGATGGCGGTGGGCAGGCCGAAGCCCATGGTGCCAAGGCCGCCGGAGGTCAGCCAATGGCGGCTGCGGCAAAACGGGTAATGCTGAGCCGTCCACATCTGGTGCTGGCCGACATCGGTGGCGATAAACGCCTGCTCGCCAACGTGCTTGGCAATGTCGCGGATCAGTTCAAACGGCCGGATCTGGTCCTTACCGGTCAGCGCGACCACCGTGGAGGTATCGCGACGGGCTTCTTTGGCCTGATCAATCCACTCTGGCCGGGACTGCTGCGGAAGTTGGTCATTGAGTCGCGTCAACGCTTCACCAACATCGCCAAGAACACCGATGTGGGCGGAGCGCAGTTTGTGGATTTCACTGGCGTCAATGTCGATATGAATGACATTGGCCTGCGGGCAGAACTCGGCAATTTTACCGGTGGCGCGGTCGTCAAAACGGGCCCCGGCAACGATGAGCAGATCGGCCTCCTGCATAAGCAGGTTGGTTTTCTTGCTGCCGTGCATGCCGAACATGCCCAGGTTGAGTGGATGATCAGAGCGGATGGCGCCGAGGGCCATCATGGTGGTGACCATAGGGATGTCATTATTCTCGGCCAGTGTACAGGCGGCATCACCCGCATCGGCAGAGACCACGCCACCACCGAGATAAAGAATCGGCCGCTTGGCCGCCGCGATCATGCGTGCCGCATTCTCAAGCGCTCGTGCGTTGCAGGGCGCGATGGCGGTGGCCTGTCCCGGTACCGGCCAGTCGGCAAATTCGAGGATTTCGGTCTGAACATCTTTGGGGATATCGACAAGAACCGGACCTGGTCGCCCGGACAGGGCCAGCTCAAACGCCTGCGGAATGACCTCAAGTAGTTCTGCGGCACTGCGCACCTGAAAATTGTGCTTGGTGATGGGGATCGACATGCCGTAGATATCCACCTCCTGAAAGGCGTCGGTGCCGATCATGTCACTGTGAACCTGACCGGTGATGCAGACGATGGGTGTCGAATCGAGTTTGGCGTCGGCAATGGCGGTGAGCAGGTTGGTGGCGCCCGGACCGGAGGTGGCAAAACAGACCGCAGCCTGACCGGTGGAGCGGGCCATGCCTTGAGCGATGAATCCGGCCCCTTGCTCATGGCGGGCCAGGACGTGGCGAATGCGTTTGGAATGGGACAGCGCGGTATAAAGCGGCAGATTTGTGCCGCCGGGTATGCCGCTGATGGTGGTGATCCCCTGGCGTTCGAGCAGGGCGATGGTGAGCTCGGCTCCGTTCATGTGGTGCATTGGTTCCTCCTTGAGTTGTTCCCGAGGGGCACAACGGCGGAGGCACTGATGCAAATACAGAAAAGCCCCGCCGGTATGCGCCGACGGGGCTTTGAAAGTAATGTGTCTGACTCTCCCCCGTTGGCGCTAAATCACCACGACCACGCTCACGACCACCACACACACCACGACTGCGTTCAGGGAAATAGCAGCAATGTTGTTGAGGGTAGCGTTGAGCATCAGGGAAAGCCTTTGTATTAAAAGTGTAAACAGTGTCTGAAAAAACTACGTGCTTTCGGGGGCGGTTGTCAACACTGTTTTTTAAGGGATCGCTGAAAAGCCATGACAGGCCGCTGATTGTCCTGTCCAGATCAACCTGCACGAAAGAAGGCCGAACCTGCGGGAGGCTGTTCGGTCTTTCTAACGTATCGAGTCAACTTTTTGAAGGTAAATTATCAACAAATTCCCTTGTTTAACCTTGACAGATAGCCCTCTTGGAGGCTTACTGGAAAGGACTGATTTTTTGTGACGTGAGAACTCAGTTCCACCTGCGGCTATGGCAGCCGTCCCTGACCCGGAGTGTTGTCCCGGGTGTCAACTACTCCGGTGTGGAACCTGCTGGCGGCCAATGACGTCCTCCACTGAATTCTCTGTGTGTGCTGTTGATTACACTCAGAAAGGAGAACGCTCATGACCGCTGTCAAAAACCTTACCGAAGAACTCTGTGCGGAAATCGAAGAGAAAGTTGCTGCGGCGATGAAACCCATTGCCGAGGAATACGGGTTGAATTTTGAACTGCTGAACAGTAGCCACTATCCCGATGGTACGTTGCTGGTCGCGCGAAGCCAGTTTTCTGTCCCTGAACGGGAGAAAACGGTAGCCAGCCAGAAAGAGGAAGAAGATTTTGTCTGTTATGCCGAAAGTTTCGGGATGCAGTCTAACTGGTTGGGTAAATCGTTTGAACGGGGTAATTTCACCTATAAAGTCGCCGGTTTGCGTGTTCATGCGCCGACAGAGTGTGCGATTCTTGAGCGTTCTGATGGCTCCCGCTGTTACGAAAACGGGGCGCTGGTGCGTAAATATCTTGGCTAGGTAAATCACTCCTTCAGGTTTCTCCTTGCCCTGCAGTGCGATGGTCGCATTGCAGGGCATTTTTGTTGTGGATCACAGGGTTTGCAAGCGAGGCTGCCAGTCGTTAGAATGAATGCAATATTCCCCTGACGTGAAAGGATTGGTATGGGGCTGATTATTGATCTGTTGCAGCAGATGTCCGTGTTTCTGGTTATCGCCTATATTTTTACCAAATCACCGGCTTTCCGGCCGTTGACCAGTGAAAGCCTCAGCCATCGGCATAAGCTGCTGCTCTATGTCATTTTTTCCACCTTTTCCATCATGGGCACCTATTTCGGTCTGCCGGTGCAGGATGCCATCGCCAATACCCGCGCCATCGGGCCGGTGCTGGCCGGATTGATCGGCGGTCCAGTGCTCGGATTGGCCACCGGCCTGACCGGGGGCTTGCACCGTTATTTTCTCGGTGGCTTCACGGCGTTTTCCTGTGGCGTATCGACCACCGTCGAGGGGCTGATCGGCGGCTTGGTTTGCCTGGTATTGCTGCGTCGTGGCCAGGCCGAGCAACGCTTTAATCCACGCATTGCCTTGATGACCACTCTGGTCGCCGAAGGAATGCAGATGGTGATCATCCTGTTGCTGGCGACGCCGACCGAAGACGCCGTGCAGCTGGTGCAGGCGATTGCCGCGCCGATGATTTTGGCCAATTCTGCCGGGGCGGCGTTGTTCATGAGCATTATCCGCGACCAGCGGCGCATGTATGATCACTTTGGGGCGCTGTTTTCTGCCAAAGCGTTTGAGTTGGCGGAACGGGTGCTGGAAATTCTCGGTGAAGGGCTCAATCGCAAAACGGCGCTGGAGATGGCTCAACTGCTGCATCGCTGGACCGGTGTTGGCGCGGTGGCCATCACCGATCGTGACCAGGTTCTGGCCTTTGTCGGCCTTGGTGAGGATCATCATTTGGCCGGTAATCCCATCACCTCGCCGTTGACGCGTCGGGCCATTGAGCAGAACCAGACTGTGTTTGCCGATGGCGTGCGCGAGCTTTATCACTGCACCATCAGCGACCAGTGTCCGCTGAGTTCGGCGTTGGTAGTGCCGCTGCGGGTCGATCAGGATGTGATCGGCACCATTAAGCTCTATGAGCCGCGCCGCAAATTGTTTCTCAATATCAACCGTTCGCTGGGGGAGGGGCTGGCGGCCCTGTTGTCGGAGCAGCTGGTGTACAGCCGCTATCAGGAGCAGAAGACTCTGCTTGCTCAGTCGGAACTCAAACTGGCTCAGGCCCAGATCAATCCTCACTTCCTGTTCAATGCGCTGAACACCATTGTCGCCGTGTTGCGTAAGGATGCCGATCAGGCGCGGGATCTGTTGCTGCATCTGTCGCGGTTCTTCCGCAAAAATCTCAAGCGCTCCAGTGATGTGACAACGCTGGAGGAGGAACTGGATCATGTCCGCTCTTACCTGTACATCGAGGAGGCGCGTTTTGGCGATCGACTCACCGTGACTGTGGATGTCGATCCGGAGTTGATGATGCTGAAGTTGCCCGCGTTTACTCTACAGCCATTGATCGAAAACGCCATCAAACACGGGATTTCGCAGATTCTTGAGCCGGGAGAGATCACCCTGACCGGCCGCTGTACCGCGCAGTGCGTGGAGATTGTTATTTGCGATAATGCCGGGATGTGTGCCGATCATGACAAGAGTGACGGCCTCGGCATGCAGATTGTCGATAAGCGGATCAAAAATCTCTATGGGACCGGCTATGGTGTTGCGCTGAGTTGTTTGCCCGGTGAAGCCACTCAGGTGACGGTGACCGTGCCGGCCCCGGAACGGATGGAGGGAGACGCATGATACGTGCCCTGATTGTGGACGACGAACAGATGGCCCGTGAAGAGCTGCAGGCATTGCTGGAAGCGACGGGCGAGTTTGAGTTGTTGACACCCTGCGCCAACGGGTTTGATGCCATTAAGGCGATCAATGAACAGCGTCCTGAGGTAGTATTCCTCGATATCGAGATGCCGGTGGTTAACGGCTTTCAGGTGCTGAGCATGGTCGATGAGGAGCGTATGCCTCACGTGGTGTTTGTCACCGCCTACGACGAGTTTGCCCTCAAGGCGTTTGAGGAGAAGACGCTGGATTATCTGCTCAAACCGGTGGAACCGGAGCGGCTGGCCCTGACGCTGACCAAGCTGAAAGGGACGTTGCACCGTGGCGAGACGCCGCACTATGATACGCCGGACCTGCAGCGGATTCCCTGTTGTATCGGGCGTCGCGTCAAGCTGGTTGAGGTAGCTGCGGTGGAATGCGTGTTTACCGACATCAGTGGCGTTCATCTGCACACGGCCGAGTGTGATCTGTGTACGGATCTGACCCTCAAAGTGCTTGAAGAGCGCACTCCTCTGGTGCGCTGTCACAAGCAATATCTGATCAATCTTGCTGCAGTTGATGAGATTCAGCTCCATGACGGCGGGACGGCTTCGGTGCGAACGCACAGTGGTCGTGACGTGCCGATCAGTCGGCGGTATTTGCGGTTGCTTAAAGAGCGGTTGTCATTTTGATCTTTCTTTTCAAGCAAATCTTCTTAAGGTCAAAGTCAAGGTCGCCGGGTTTCGTCCCGGCAGCCGACATCCTTTTGACTGGCCGCTCAAAAGGATGCAAAAAACAGCTGAACTTCTCCTGAACCTAACCCAACCTACACTGAGTCTGTTTCCGTTGTCCGTGGCGGATTCGGCTTGCCGCCCTTGAGGTTGACAAATCGTGCAACTCATCAGCTTTGGCGTAAAATGTTGATAACACTCTTTCGTCTTCATCTATCTCTGGTGTGGCACCGATCAAACGGGTGGGGCGGAGCCCACCCTACAGTAATCTTTTCTTTGCACCTCAGCCCTCCCGTTCAGCAGCGCCGAACGTAGTGAGTGTCGCTGAGATGGTCGTCGGCAAACTGTTTGAGGACT
>PKUE01000129.1 GCA_002869685.1 Desulfuromonas sp. | reverse complement strand
GCTGGCGGGCCATTGAGGTGTATCCGGCTGCGACCCGCCTGGTCCATGGTGTCAGGGATAAAGGCGGTCATCTGAGCGGGCTGGAAGCCGTGCTCGACTGGTCGCGGGTGACCGATGTTGTCACGGCCTCGGACGATGCCGCAGATGCCGTCGTGTGTGTGCTGGCTGCGGCTGATTTTTATCGGGGCCAAACGTGTCCACCGGACAATGAGGCTGTGGCGCGCCGTGAAGGTTGGATCTGGGTGGGATCACTTCCTGACCGGGATTGACTCCGGTTGCGGCAGCTTTGGTTGCTGACGGATGATTTTTTGCTGTAAAAGGAAGTCGCCGGTATCGGCGAGACTGGTAAGAATCTCTTGGTCCAGTTTGAGGTGGTAGGCATGGCGGGCCATCGCTTGTTTGATGACATCGGGCGGCAGATTGAGCGTGGTGGCGACAATTTTTTCAGCCTGCTGCGGATAGCGATGCAGGAACGTCAACGCACGTTTCAGACCGCGACGGAATGCGGCTAGCTGTTGAGGATGGTCGTTGATATAGCGCGATTGGCCGACAATGAGAATCGGGTAGTGATTGCCGAGGCCGCCGAGGGTGGTCAGTTGATGGGCATCGCGCATTTCGGCCATGGATGGTGTCGGTTCACTGGCGGCAAAGGCGTCGATGGATCCGGCCTGGAGTGCTTCAATCAATGTGGCCGGGCGCAGATTGATCAGCCGCACATCCTGTTCTGTCAAGCCGTTGCGGCTCAGTAGTTTCAACAAGCCTCCATACGTGGAGGTGCCTTTTTTTACTCCGATGCGCTTGCCGCGCAGATCGTCGACACTTTTCAGGGCTGGATTCATGACCATGACCCGGTGACGCTGTTCGCCGCTGGCATGGCTGAAGAGCAGTTGTACCGGCAGGTTGCGCGACAGGGCGATGAGTGCTGTGGTGTCACCCATGGTGGCGATGTCTGCCGCTCCGGAGGTGAGTGCTTCGGCACAGGCCGGGCCGCTGCTGAACATCTGGGTGGTGACGTCAAGCCCTTCAGCGGCAAAAAAGTGTTGGTCGACGGCAATGATCGGCAGCACACTGCCGATGCGGTTCTGAAAGGCAAAGCGTAACGGTTCTGCCGCATAACTCAGCATGGGCCACGCGCAAAGGATCAGGAATAAAATCAGCTTTTTCTTCATGACGGGTCCTTCGAAGGTTTCAGACAACACGGCAACTGGTTGAGATGCTGGCGCAGGGTGCGGGCCAGATTTTGTACTTCAGTGCTGGAGCGATAGCGTGGTCGCGGCAGGGTGACCGGCAGATCCGCACACAGGTGGTTGGGGGCGGGGCCAAAGATCAACACTCGATCCGCCAGATAGGCGGCCTCCTCAACGCTGTGGGTGATGTAGAGCACGGTTCGTGGTCGTTTTTGCCACAGATCAAGCAAGGTGTCCTGCAGGTGTTCACGACTGTTGGCGTCGAGTGCGCTGAACGGTTCATCGAGCAGTAACGCTTTAGGGTTGAGGGCGAGAATGCGCGCCAGGGCTGCGCGCTGGCGCATGCCGCCGGACAGGGTGACGGGCCAGGCATCGATGTGTTCCCCCAGTCCGACCTGGGTCAGGATGGTGATGGCTTGAAGGCGGGCCTGATGGCGATCAACCCCTTGGCGGCGTAAACCGAACATGACATTGCCGAGCACGGTGCGCCAGGGGAACAGGGTGGCATCCTGAAACACCACGCCGCGCTGCGGTGACGGGCCGTTGATCTCGCGGCCGTCAAAGCGAACCTGGCCCTGATCTGGGGTGAGAAATCCGGCGGCCAAATTGAGCAGCGTGGTTTTGCCGCAGCCGCTCGGGCCAAGCACGCAGACAAATTCGCCCCCAGTCAGCGATAGTGTCAGGTTATCAATAATGGGTAGGTACTTGGTCCCGGCATTGCGGGAAGTCGGATAGCCCAGGCTGACGTGATCAAATTCAAACATCGTTGCTCCTGCGTTGTACCATCCACCGTTCCAGAGTGCGTTTTTCCAGGGGGCGGATCAGACCGTATTCGAGAATCAGGCCGATCAGGCAGATTATCACCACGCAGGCCAGCGCGGACGGATAGTCGAGGCTCCAGCGCGCTTCAATGATGGAAAAGCCCAGACCGCTGCCCGTACCGACCACCATTTCCGCAGCCACCAATACCCGCCAACTGTTCCCGAGACCGATACGCAGACCACTGATCAGCGCCGGCAGGGCGGACGGCAACAGCACTTGAAAAAACAGCGTGGTGGGGGTTGCGCCGAGCATCTGGGCCGCCCGAATGTAGTGAATGTTGACCCCTTTAATGCCGTTGATGGTGGCCAGGGCAATGGGGGCAAATGCGGTCATGGCAATCATGAAGCGGGTGGCCCCTTCGCCAATGCCGAAGATCAGGATTGCCACCGGAATCCATGCTAAGCCGGGAATCAGCAGCAACAACTGTGGAATGGGCGCGGTTAACGTATGCAACCCGTTCCAGCGACTGCTGAGCAGGCCGTAGCTGATGCCGCACAGGGTTGCCAGGGCAAAGGCATCGAGCCAGCGCGTCAGGCTGACGGCCATATGATGGTAGAGGCTGTACCCGGCCAGAGGTTGATTGGCAAACAGTTCCATCAGGCGTTGCAGGGTGACCAGCGGTGTTGGGAAAGGCACGCCGCGCAAGCTGGTAACACCCCATGCCGTGATCTGCCAGAGAGCGACAATCAGCAGGGTTGGTCCGATCATGCGCCACAGGCGCTGTTTCCAGGTGGGTCTCATCATCTAAAACCGATAATTGTATTGAATTTGGCCAAACAGCCAGTCGGCAACTACATTGTCAGCAACGTTCTTGGTGAATTCCCCCGGCCAGAAACGGCTGTACCCGACACGTACGTTTATTTTCTCTGTTTCTACGCCGCGCAGGGTCGGTAGTTGCCACTGGACAAACAGGTCAATCTCGTCACCGACATGACGGCCGCTGTGGCCGGTTTTGTCGCGGTAGGCACTGCTGTTGAGCGACCAGACATCCTGTTTGGCGGCCAGCCAGAACCGGTGCAGCTCCATGGTCAGCTTCAGACGTTTGCCAGGTGTGGCGCTCACCGTGGCCTGGGCATCGTGAAGGTTGCTCCACGAAAACAGGTTGATGCGACCGTACATGCTGTCGCGTGAGCCGAACACGCCGAGAAATGTCTGGCGGGTGCCGTCATCGGGATCGCGATCACCGGAGGCGTAGCTGTAGTCAACATTGATGGTCGGCTGCCACGGCCAGACCGTAAAGCAGTGACCGAGTTGAATATGTCCACCCCAGGTTCGCAGGGCATCGTTGCCGTAACGACCCCACTGGCCGACCAGGGTGGCATCAAGAGTTAAGGGGCCGAGTTGCCCGGTCACGCGGCTGCCGAGACTGTGACACGTCAGATCATCTGTGCCGCTTTCACCGCTGAAGTTGCCATGATCATCGTATTTGATGATGTAAAACGGTTCGATGGCCCACTGGTGCGATAGTTGAACGTGGCTGTAGAAGCCGCCGCCGTAGTTTTCGTGGCGGTGATGCAGGGAAAACTGCTCGGGTTCGTGGATGATGTGCGCTCCCCACAACAGATCGACAAAGTGTTCCCCCCTGTGCCACGACAGCTTGGCGGCATCCCAATGGTAACTGCCGCTGTTGCCCCAGTTGCCGGGACCGAAAATACGGTTGTTGCCGTAGGAGATGGATTGACGACCGATGCGCAGTTTAAGATTGTGTTGTGTGAACGGTGCGAGTTCGAGATACGTCTGATACAGCTCCCACTGATCTTCATAGGCGTTTTTCTCGTGATCGACCCGTTTATTGTAGAAGTAGGATTCGCTGTTCAGATCACTGTCGAACACGCGTGAATCCTGCATGCCGACGGCAAGGGTCAGCCAGTCGCTGGCCTGCCAACAGCCGCCGATGCGCAGTCGTTGCAGCCAGAAACCATCGCAGCTTTCCCCTTTGACCGGCTGTTCACCGAAACTCTTGAGGTTAAAATGGTGCTGATATTCGTAGCGGTAACGCAGATCGATATAGCCGGAAAAGGGGGATGCCGCCAAGGCTTCTGAGGCGCTGAGCAGTGGGGAGAGTGCCATCAGCAGAAAAGCAGCACACAGAACATAGGGCCAGCGGGTCATGGTGGTTTTAAAACCTCAGTTGGATGCGTATACGGAACGTTTCGCTCTCGCTGGCGGGTATAGCATAGCCGGTTCTGCTCTGGCCAATATGTATCACTGATGATTTTTAAATGTATTATCGGTTTTATTGAGGCCGGGAGCGGGAGGCGCTGTGTCATAAACCAAAACGGCCACCCGAAAGTGGCCGTTTTGAATCACGTTTGACCTAAGAACTGGTGTTAAAAATTGGCCACCAATGACGCGGCGAGGATGGTGTCAGTGTGCTCGGTGCCATCCGCCGGTTCGTTGTCGTATTTGATGACATAGCTGGTCTTGAACGACAGTACGCTGTTCAGTGCGGTGATCAGAGCTGTTTCCGTATTGAGACGGTAGTTGCTCATCTGCTCCAGATCGAGAAACAGTTCAGCGCTTTGGGTGAATTTGCTGGTGTCGTTGATCTGGTAGTCATATTGACCAAACAGGCGACCACCGACGTACTGATCGTCGGAATCGTCTGTCAATTCTTCCATGGTGTATGTCAGACCCGCTTCACCCACCAGGTGATGTTTGGGGCCGGTGAGAAATTTGTAGCCGCTACCGGCACCGAGAACCGTGCGCGAGTCGATATCGGCAAAACGGTCTTTGAGCCAGCTGGCCTGAGCGTAGTAGTAGAGCAGATCCGTGCAGGCATAATCGCTGCGCAGCTCAGTGAAATACGATTCGGCGTTACGTTCACCATCGCTTTTCCCATTGAGGATTTCCACTTTCCACAATCCGGTGATACGCTCGGTAAATTGGTATGACAGCTTGTTTTTAGCGGCCAGGGTGGTGACGTCGGTGTTGCCGCTGGTGTCAACATAGGACAATTCCGCCTGGTCTTTCCAGGTGCCGGGGGCATCGGCCCAGACCGTTGAAACAGGTACAATGAAAAGTGTCGTCAGAAGCAGAACAAGATGACGATATGAACGCATGATTTCCCTCCTTGAAATACGATGAAATACCACGATTAAAAGTTTCGCCTTTGTCTACCCTTTCTCTCATGAAGCTGTCAAGTGCTGAGTCGGTTGTGGGTGGGGCCGTTTGACAAAAAAAAATATTTGTTGTACTAATAGTTTCTACTCAAATAATTTCTATTGAAGAGATTACACCATGAACGATTCTTTGAAGAAGCAGGAAGCGCAAAGTTTTACGCCGCAATTGGTTGAGCCGCACCATCCGGATTCCCTGACAACGCCGGACGTTCCCAAGGGCAGCTATGATCTGCGGATTCTGCAATCATTACGTCGGATTATTCGGGCGGTTGATCTGCATTCACGCAAACTGTCGATGCAGCACAATATCACCGGGCCGCAACTGGCCTGTCTGGTTGCCATGGCGGAGCAGGGGGCCATGACCGCGTCAGCATTGGCCCGCAGCGTTTATCTGAGTCCGAGCACCATTGTTGGTATTCTCGATCGGCTGGAACAAAAAGGGCTGGCCGAGCGTCGACGCAGCCAGCGTGACCGACGGGTGGTTGAAGTGTTTCTCACCGCGGACGGAGAAGCGTTGATCCGCAAAAATCCGTCGTCACTTCAAGAAAATCTGGCTGCGGCATTGCAGGATCTGGCCGAACTGGAGCAGGTGTCGATCACGATGGCGCTGGAGCGGATTGTCGAGCTGATGGAGGCTGGCAGTATTGATGCCTCGCCGGTGCTGGAAACCGGTGCTCTGGTGAACAGCGAGTCTGAAAAAGACACGTTTTAATTGAAGCAAGGCTGACGTGTGTCAGCTGGAACATAAAGGCCAAGAGCGATCTTGGCCTTTTTTTATTGAGCCTCTGGTGCAGAGACTCATGGAATCTCTATTTTTACCTGAAAACCCCAAGAGGGCGCTATGTCGATTTTTAACAAAGCTCAGCAGGACATTGCCGAACAGCTCGGTGATGAGAAAATTGTTTTATCCAAGTGGAAAGACTGGAAATGGCAGATGAACAAATGCATCAAGTCGGTGGACGACTTTGAGCGACTGCTCGGCATTAAGTTTGAGCCGGAGTACCGGCAAAAGATCGAAAAGACCGTGGAGACCTTTCCCCTTTCCATTACCCCCTATTATCTGTCGCTGATCAATACCGACGATTATGCCAACGATCCGGTGTTTCGCCAGGCGTTTCCGGTGCCGGAAGAGTTGCAGGTATTGGATCATGAAATGGCCGATCCGCTGGCGGAAGACCAGGACAGCCCCGCGCCGGGTATCACCCACCGTTACCCGGACCGGGTGTTGTTTCATATCAGTAATATCTGCTCCATGTATTGCCGTCACTGCACGCGCAAGCGCAAAGTGGGTGATCAGGATACGGTACCGAGCCGTCAGGAGATTGAAGCGGGTCTCGACTATATTCGCAACAATCCGGTGGTGCGCGACGTGTTGTTATCCGGTGGCGACCCGCTGATGCTGTCGGATGACTATCTCGACTGGATTCTCACCGAGCTGGATCAAATCGAACATGTTCAGGTGGTGCGCATCGGCAGCCGCATGCCGGTAGTGTTGCCCTATCGCATTACCGACGATCTGGTGGCCATGCTGAAAAAGCACCATCCGATCTGGATCAACACCCACTTTAACCATCCGCGCGAGATGACCACTTCGTCCAAGGAGGCGGTGCGCAAGTTGGCCGATGCCGGCATTCCGCTCGGCAACCAGACGGTCCTGCTGGCCGGTGTCAACGACTGCCCGCGTATCATGAAGGCCCTGGTGCATAAGCTGGTGGCAAACCGGGTGCGCCCCTACTATCTTTACCAGTGCGATCTGTCCGAAGGGTTGACCCATTTCCGTACCCCGGTCGGCAAAGGGATCGAGATCATGGAAAGTTTGCGCGGCCATACCAGTGGCTTTGCCGTGCCGACTTATGTGGTCGATGCGCCCGGTGGCGGCGGCAAGATCCCACTTAACCCTAACTATCTGATCTCGCTGTCCACCAATAAGGTGTTGTTGCGTAACTATGAAGGGGTGATCACCACCTACAAAGAGCCGGACAGTTACGAGCAGTATTTCTGCGACCGCAACTGTGAGGCCTGCGACCTGCAGCTGCAACTGGACGATGCCGAGGAATACCGCTCCATCGGCATTGAAAAGCTGTTGGCCGATCATGATGACACCATTTCACTTACCCCGGAACATAACGAAAGGATGGAACGACGCGGACAATGAGTGATCAGATCGTTACATTTGAACATTCGCTGCTGCAGCATGGCAAAGACAATGACCGGGTCTATCTGATGAAGGTGGACGAGCGCGACCTGCCCGAAGTGATCAGCTTTGCAGAAAAATTGGCAGCGCAGCACCACTACAGCAAGCTGTTTGCCAAGGTTCCGGCGACGATTGAGAACGCCTTTTTTGATCATGGCTTCATGGAAGAAGCACGCGTTCCCGG
>PKUE01000160.1 GCA_002869685.1 Desulfuromonas sp. | reverse complement strand
GATGATCATCGCCTTGATACCCATGCGGGCAAACTGCTGGGCGGTGGTGCCACCGGCATTACTTTCCTTGATGCCGCCGGTCAGAGGACTCTTGGCGCCGCAGGACATACGACCGGATTGCGCAGCTGCCGTACCACTGAGCAGACCGGGAGCGAACACCAGCTTGTTGAACTGGCCCAGTGGGTGACAAGTGGGGTCAACTTCGGTAGCAACGATGGTTGAGGTCAGGGCACGACCACCGAGTCCGGCCCATTCGGCAGGCACTTCTTCAATGGTGGTGGTCAGGTCGGTCATGTTGACGCGGAAAATCTTATCCATGTGAATCTCTCTCCTTGTACTGTGTTAACAAAATGCATCATGGTTGGAATCTCCTTTCCAAGACTGGGGGGCGATACCGTTTCCCGTATCACCTTGCGGCCGGAACTCCATAAATGCATTTCGTAGGAGGGACAGGCTCGGAGATTGAATGCCACGTGCTGCGACATAATACCACTCGGCCCGAGCACTGTGTCTTGTGCACGGGTCGAACCTGTCAAACCTGAAATCGCAAAGAATGTACCAACCACTATAACAAGGGCCAGAGCGCTGGCAAGAGATGAACTAAAGTGTTGAAATAAGGTATTTTATACCTTGTTGTGGGGGGAGGTGTTCAGCGCGGAAAAACAAGAGATGAAACTGTGTCGTTCTGCAACACAACGTGGAAAAATGAGCCGGTTTCGGACAGCTGGATGCTGGCAGGGTGGCTAAAAGAAGACGTATTTTTTGCGGTCGCGAATGATCAGATACAGAAAGAATGGTCCGCCCAACAGGGCGGTCAAAACGCCAATGCGCAGACCGCCACTGCCAACCAGCCGGACCAGACAATCGGCATAGACCACCAGCGAGGCCCCAAGCAGACCCGCCGCCGGCAAAAGCAGGCGATTATCGGAGCCCACCAGACTGCGCATCATATGGGGCGCGATCAGGCCGACAAAGCCGATGCCGCCAGCCACAGCTACAGCACCACCGGTGAGCAGAGCCGAAAACACCAGCAGAATATTGCGTGACCAATTGACCCTCACGCCAAAATTGCGCGCCTGTTCCTCGCTGATCATGAGGATGTTGAGATCACGCGCATAGAGCAGGGCGCCGATAAAGCCGATCAGGGCAATGATGGCAATAATGGTGACGTGTTCCCACGACCGGTTGGTCAAGTCACCCATCAGCCAGCTGACGATTTTTCGTGCCATGTCATATTGTTCCGTTGACAGCACAATCACCACCGAGGTGATGGCGGTAAAAATCGCATTGAAGGCGATGCCGCCCAGCAGCAGGGTATAGCGTGACGTCAAGCCGCCCGTGGTGGAAACCGCCAGAACCACCATCAGGGCAACAAAAGCCATAGCCACGGAGAGCAGGGGGACCAGATAGAGGTTGGTGGAGGCCAGGCCGAGATACAGGGCCGTCACCGCACCCAGAGCGGCTCCGGAACTGGTGCCGATAATGCCGGGACTGGCCATGGGATTTTTAAACACGCCCTGCATCACCACTCCGGCACAGGCCAGGGAAAAACCCACCAGGGCGCCACATAATGTGCGCGGCACACGGCCATACCAGATGATCGTCCCGTTGGGATCGCCGGGGGTAATTGAGCCACCGCTGATCATCTGGCCGAGAATATCACCAATCTGCGTCAGCGAGATCGACCAGGAACCGATGGAAACGGACAGGGCCATTCCTGCCAGCAGGCACAGGGCAATAGCCGCGATAGCCAGCAAAGGACGCCACGACATGGCACTGCGACCTTTACTCTTCATTGAGAATTCCCCCGAGGTAATTGAGGCTGGCAACAATAAACTGGGACGAAGCCGTGAGGTAATACTCAGGGATTGCGTAGATGCGATGGTTTTGAACCGCCGCCGACATGGTCAGAATGGGTTGGCCGGTCAGACGCTGTTCAAGCCCGCTGTCGGCGGGTACGACGATGATATCCGGATTCCACTTCAGAACAGTTTCATATCCGACCTGCTTGAAAAAAGCGACATCGTGCTCGCTGGCGGCATTGCGGACACCCAACATGTGACACAACGAATCGAACAGGGTGTGGCGACCGGCGACAAATCCCATCCGGTCGTAATACAGCAGGGTCGGTGTTTTGCCGTCCAGGCGTTGGGCGACCACTTTACGGATTGCCACAATGCTCTCTTCCATGGTGTTCAACAGTTGTTGAGCACTGGCCTCAACGCCGAGCATCTCGCCAAACAGACGAATCTGGGCCTTGATATCCTCGATGTCACCGAAAAAACCGATTTCGACGTAGGGGATCATTGCCAGGTTCAGCTGATGTTTGAAGGCCGCTGAAGAATAAAAACTGGTGACGACAAAATCAGGCTGCAAGCCGATCACCATCTCGGCATCTTCCGTCAAAAAGGTCGGAATGGATGGCGGAAACTGCTCGGCCAGAAATGAATATGCCGTCACACGACAGCTCTCATGCAGGCCGACAATCCGCTCGTGGGGAACAATCGCCCACAATTCTTCGGTCAGACCCACGGTATGGGGAATGATCCGCTGCGGTTGATGTTGCAGTTGCAGTTGAGCGGAATGTTTGTGGAGAGCGTCAGACATCTGATCCCAGGTGCGGACTTGATAGTCGACCTGGCGGGGGAATCGATTCTTGCGGCTTTCCGGGCGGTGGGCGTCGCTCAGGCTGGCCCGCAAGGCGTCCATATCCAGCGGATAGTCCAGCGCCTCGGCACTGAACGCCGCCACAGGCAGGGTCAGGGCCACCAGCAACCCCATGAGAATGACCAACAGCAAATTACGCATAAAACAACAGAGACACACCGTGTGGCGTCTCGCTCTCCTCAATATCGACATGAAAGACCTGGCGGATATGCTCGGTTTGAAAGGCTTCTTCCGTTGCCGCCTGACAATAGAGCTGGCCGTCCTGTAACAGCATCAGCGTATCGCAATAACGGCGGGCCAGGTCCAGGTCGTGAATGCTCATCAAAATGGTTTTGCCCTGTGCCCTCAGGGTCGTGAGCAGATCCATGATCTGTAATTTGTGTTGAATATCCAACGCGCTGGTCGGCTCATCCAACAGGATAATTGGGGCCTCCGTTACCAGTGCACGGGCAATGCTCACCAGTTGGCTCTCACCGCCGGAGAGTTGATTGATAAAGCGATCCTTAAACGGCAGCGTGCCGGTCACGGCCATGGCCTGGTCAATGATTTCCAGGTCGTCAGAGCCCAGCCACGAAAAACGACCGAGATGGGAATGGCGGCCCATAGCGATGAAATCAAACACCCGGATGGAAAAATCAACACGCGATTCCTGGGGAACCAGGGTAATCATTTGGCTTAAATCACGGCGGCGAATAGCACGATGATCCCGGCCATCAAGAGTGATCCGACCGGAGCACGGTTCCCAGATGCGACACAGATTGCGGAGCAGGGTGGATTTGCCCGCACCATTGGGGCCGATGACGCCGTGGATCTGCCCTGCCGCAAACGAGGCCGAAATGTCGTGCAGAATCGGCGTGCCGCCAATGGCATAGCTGAGGTTTTTAATGTTGATCAGAGGTTCCATGTTCCCGCTATGTGTCGTTTGTCGCTCCAAAATATGCCGCAATCAAACACGATACCATAGAGCGACGAAAAGTTCTTTAGGCGTTTGATCGTGGTGGTGAGAAAATTGTTTAAAGTGCCAGGAAATTCCGGCTCTGAACAAAGTGTTCTCTTGGCTGTTGTCATTAAGGCCCGCATCTTGCGATGCGGGCTTTTATCTTGCCATCAGTCTCCCATCTGACAGCTGGGTTGTTCCCGTTCCAATCGCTGTCGCACCTGATGTGCCGCAGAGACCATATTGCTTAGTGCTTCACGCACTTCCGGCCATTGGCGGGTTTTTAAACCACAGTCGGGGTTGATCCAGAGTTTTTCTTTGGGCACCACCTCCAGTGCCCGCCAGATCAGAGCGACCAATTCTGTCACTTCAGGCACGCGTGGGCTGTGGATATCGTAGATGCCCGGACCGATCTCGTTGGGATAATCGAGCTGGCGGAAGCCGTCGAGCAGCTCCATGTTGCTGCGGCTGGCCTCGATGCTGATGACATCGGCATCCATGGCTGCCACCCACGGCAGAATGGCGTTAAAATCGCTGTAGCACATATGGCTGTGAATCTGGGTAGTATCGGCCACTCCGGAGCTGGCGAGGCGGAAGCAGTTTACGGCCCAGCGCAGATAGGTTTCGGCGTCGTCTTCGCGCAACGGCATGCCTTCGCGCAGGGCGGCTTCGTCGATCTGGATCAACCGAATCCCCGCCTGTTCCAGATCCTGCACCTCGTCGCGCACGGCCAAGGCCAGTTGGCGGCACACCACCTCGCGCGGCAGGTCGTCGCGGACGAAACTCCAGCACAGCATTGTCACCGGGCCGGTGACCATCCCTTTCAGGGGTTTGTCAGTCAGGCTCTGGGCGTAGCGAATCCATTCTACCGTGATGGGGCGTGGCCGCGACACATCGCCGTAAATGATCGGCGACTTGACGCAGCGGCTGCCGTAACTCTGCACCCAGCCGTGTTGGGTAAAGCAGAAGCCGTCCATCTGTTGGCCGAAATATTCGACCATGTCGTTGCGCTCCGGCTCGCCGTGCACCAGCACATCCAGTCCCAACGCCTCTTGCTCACTGACGGTATTGTGGATTTCCGATTGCATGAAGGTGCGATAGACCTGTTCGCTGACCTCACCCTGATGATAACGACGACGCATGAGACGAATCGAGCGGGTTTGTGGATACGAACCAATGGTCGTGGTCGGCAACAGTGGTAAATGGAGCCACTGGGCCTGTTGCGGACGGCGCAAGGCGTAGGGCGTGCGCTTGAGCATGGCGTCGTTGACCTGGGCGACTCGTTGTCGCACCAGTGGCCGTTCAACGCGCGAATCGGTGCGGCGTGATGCCTGGATGCGGTCACTGCCGCGCAACAGCGCTTCGTGGTCTTCTCCATCCAGCAGATGCGCCAATAACGCGACTTCACGGCATTTCTGTGCGGCAAAGGCCAGCCAGCTTTTAATCACCGGGTCGAGTTGCTGTTCCTGATAAAGATCTACCGGCACATGGAGCAGCGAGCTGGTCGAGCCGATCATCAACCGCTCGTCGCCGATCATTTTCCGCAACGGGTCGAGCCGTTCTGTGCTGCGGCGCAGATCGTTTTTCCACACATTGCGCCCGTCGATGATCCCGGCAGAGACCATCATGGTTGTCGGCAAGTGCTGAATGATTTCTGCTAAATGCGATTCGTTGCGCAGCACATCGAGATGCACGGCATCACAAGCGCTGGCGGCAATCAACGGCACCGCCTCATCCAGACGGCCAAAGTAGGTGGCCAACATGATTTGAGACGATCCGGCGGCTTGCTTGAGTTGTTGCCAGGTTGCTGGCGCCTGTGCTTTCGCCTCAAGAGTCATGTCGGTGCACAGCACCGGCTCATCAATCTGAATCCAGTCGCACAACGGGGCCAGCCGCTTGATGATGTCGCAATAGACGGCGACAATCTGCGGCAGGAAGTCCCAGCGGTTGACGCCGTCTTCCTGCTTGCTCAACGAGAGAAAAGTAATCGGCCCGATCAGTACCGGTTTGGGACGCAACCCAAGGGCCAGGGCCTGATGGGTTTCGTCGAGCAGTTTGCGCGAGGCCAGGCGGATCGTCGTTTGTTCGGAAAATTCCGGCACCAGATAGTGGTAATTGGTATCAAACCACTTGGTCATTTTCATGGCCGGGATGTTGCGTTGGGCATCGCCACGCGCCATGTGAAAGTAAGTGGTCAGATCGATATCGCCGTTGACCGTGCCGAAGCGGCGCGGCACCATGCCGAGCATACAGGCGGTGTCGAGCATCTGGTCATAAAGGGAAAAATCACCGACGGTGATCAGTGATAAGCCGTTGTCGTGCTGATAGCGCCAGTTCTGCTCGCGCAGCGTTTCCGCACACTGCAACAGTGTAGCGGCGCTGCTTTCGCCACGCCAGTAGCCCTCCAGGGCCTTTTTTAATTCTCGCCCACGACCCATGCGTGGGAAACCTAAAACATGTGCTTCCATTGAAGTTCTCCTGTCTGAAACGCGAGACAAAGTGATTCTGTGTGAACAGGACGTCTTCTGGCTTCCGGCTCCCATGATCTTGCTCCCTTCCGGTTGTTATTAACCGTGGTGGCAAAGGGGATTGTTTGTGCCGGTTACAGCGGCGCGCCCGCGACGGATTTTCACCGTCTTCCGTTTCCTGTTCTCCTTGGTGGTTGCGTGCTCCACCTCCTCAAGTGTTTTGTTTGATCACCTCCTTGATCCGTTGTTTTCACGACAAAACAACTGCAAAACCGGGCTAGCTGCGCATGGTTTGCAGCACCAGCGTTTCGCCCCAGGATTGAACCAGTGCTTGCATCTGTTCCAGACGTCCGTTGTCGCGCAACCAGGGATCAACCGTGGTGCGGAACTGGTGGGTGACACCACTGTGACGCAACAGATCGGCACTTTTTTGCGCCTGTTTTCCACTGACCGGGCAGCCGGTGATGTGGTGATAGTCGGCAAACGGGGCCTTGAGGTCCATGCCGACCCAGTCGCACAGTGGCAGCAGATCGTTTAACCGCTCAGGATAGGCGCCATTGGTGTGCAGGGCGACTTTCATGCCCAGCTGTTTGACTTCGCGCATGGCGTCGAGCAACGCCGGTTGCAGTGTGGGCTCGCCGCCGCTGAACACGATGCCGTCGAGCAGGCCGCGCCGTTGGTGGATAAAATCCATTATCTGTTGCCAGTTGAGCTGTTCTTCACCCTGTATTGGGATCAGCGCGGCATTGTGGCAGTAGTGGCATTGCCAGGGACAGCCCTGGCAATAGACCACGGCAGCCAGTTCTCCGGGAAAATCGATGGTGGTGCAGCGGGTGAGGCCGCCCACCTGGAGTGTTGAACTCAACGGGTGCGTTCCTCGCTGAAGAACCAGCGTTGTTGGTGTTCGGATTTTTTGCCGGAGTTGAAGGAACTTACCGGGCGGTGGTAGCCCATGACGCGGGTCCACACTTCGCAGGGTTGGCGTTGGCTGTCATCAATTTGATTTTGGTTTTCTTTCATGGTTTGGCTCCTTTTGTTTGTTGTTTGGTTAAGATCAAGGTCAAGGTCGCCGGGTTTCGCCCCGGCAGGCGACATCCTTTTGACTGGCCGCTCAAAAGGATGCAAAAACCGGCTGGACTTCTCCTGAACCTGGGTTTACCTACACTGTGTCTATTTCCGTTTTGCGTTACGGATTCGGCTTGCCTCCCTTTAGCTCGGCAAATCGTGCGACTCATCATCATTGGCGTAAAACGTTGATAACCCTCTTTCATCTTTCTTTATCTCTGGTGTGGCACCGATCAAACGGGTGGGGCGCAGCCCACCCTTCAGCAGTTGTGTTATTTAGCAACCAATCCCTTCCGTTCAGCAGCACCGAACGCAAAGAGTGTCGTCGTGATGGTCGTCGGCAAACTGTTTGAGCGGTAGCGAGTTTTTGCCGATAT
>PKUE01000047.1 GCA_002869685.1 Desulfuromonas sp. | reverse complement strand
TAAACCCAACCCACAGTCAGACTGAAGGCAACAATCAGTGCCATACTCAATACAAAAATTTTCGACGATACGTTCAGATTTTTCATAAATTCCCCCGATAGTTACGATTTATGGCGCGGTTAAATTTGTGATCACGCCAGACACGGCTGGCATGTTGCGTCAGATGAACAACAGTGTTGGGAGACCAACTCCACAAGCTGATGGGACAAACAAAAATTAAAGGACTTGGCGATTGCGACGTTGTCATAAAGTTGCTGGACTTCTTCTTCTGACCAGCGGAACGCACCAATCAGCACCTGCCGTTCCTGCTCAGAAACGACATGAGACAATATATTCAGTTTTTCAAGACGTTGGTGAAGCTGGCTGCCAAGATGGTGATAATCAACGACAACCAGCAGAGGTGCCGTTTGCTGAATACGGCGAAGCTGATCATAAACCTGCGCTGCCTGATTCAAATCCGGAGCAACTTTCACCGTGAAACCGGAGACGTGAAACAACAGTGAAAGGATTTTCAACCTTTCCCGAGTCCCTTCTGTCAAAATTACATTTTTCATAGCCACCTCCCTCAATAAAACACATCACTTGCCTTCCTTATAGAGCAACTGCCGTGCCACCACATAAAAAAGTTATATAAGCTATTGTTTTCATTTGAATAATATTGCTTGAAGCATGGGATTAAAACTATAGACAGGGCTATGCAAAACAACATAACAACTTAAGAAAAAAACAAAAAAAGGCCACGATAACGTGGCCTTACAGAGGTATAATGATTTCATATCCTATAACGAATGTTATAGCGATTTTTGATGACTATTCTGCAGATTTCTTGAGACGGCGACTCAAGGCCGGCTGCGAGATTCCCAGCAATTTCGACGCAATAGATTGATTCCCATCGGAACGCTTCATCGCCTCCTCAACAAGTTGGCAACCGATTTCGTCAAGGGTTGGTAACTGCTCGGGAAACACCATGCGCGAGGAAACTGGCACAGCGGATAAAACGGCTTCTGCACCGGTATTTCCCAAGGACATGGCTTGCTTAAATACATCCATGGATAAGATACCCTGCTGATACTGGCTCAACGCATCAAAAACCATTGCCCGTAACTCACGGATATTGCCGGGGAAATGATAGGTGGACAATAAAACGGGTAACTGCGGCGGATAACTGGGGACTGATTTATCCATCTGTTCTGCTGCCTGCTGCAGAAAGTGGTCCAACAACAAGGGCAAGTCTTCCTGCCGTTCCCGTAGTGCCGGCAACGTCACCTGATGTGAACAGAGCCGGTAGTATAAGTCTTTACGAAATTCGCCCTTTTCCTGCTTACTGGCCAAATCACAGTTGGTGGCGCAGATAATACGCGCTTCAACCTGCCGCGCAGCATCACTTCCGAGGGGGAAGTATTCCCGCTCCTGAAGAAGACGCAACAATTTTACCTGTGATTGCAGGGAAAGATCACCGATTTCATCGAGGAACAGTATCCCCCCACGCGCTTTGCAAATCATCCCCTCACGCGCCCGATCGGCACCGGTAAACGCGCCACGAACATGGCCGAAAAGCGTGTCGCTGAACGCCGAGTCATCGAGTCCGGCAACATTGACCGCCACCCATGGGGCCTGCGGAACGCTGAGACGATGTACCGCCTGCGCGATCAGCTCTTTGCCCGTGCCCGATTCGCCGACAATAAGAACCGGTTCGCGACTGCAGGCCACGGCTTCGAGATATTTAAAGACACCAAACATGGCGTGGCTGCGAGTGACAATGGACTCAAAGGCCGCGGGCTGGCGCAGACCATGCCCCAGTAGACCTTTTTTAAGCGTCTGCACCTCGCGACGCAAATCCTGTTCATGAAGAATGCGCTTCAAACCGGTCATCAGATGGCTGACTTCAGTGGTCTTGGTGTAATAATCCGTTGCACCAAGTTTCATGCAGTTCACCGCCGTATCGAGTTGGTTCAAACCGCTCAAGATTACCACCGGAACATCCGGGTAATCCTGACTGATCAAGGGAAGCAGCTGCTCACCGGTTGGCGGCGGCATGGTCATATCAAGAATGATCAGACTAAAGGTGCGCTCTTTGAGAAGCTCCATCACTTCGCAACTGTTCTGACAGGTCACAACATTGGTGATCCCGGCCTGATATTCGAGGGTAAAGCTGAAGTTTTCCAGCCATTCCGCTTCATCATCGACCAAGAGGACCGGAAATTCAGGATACAATGCAGGGTCGGTCATAAGGCCTCCTTGGAACAGGGCAGTGAAATTGTAATTGACGTACCAAAATCCACGACACTGTCAATGGTCAACCGGCCACCATGCTCCTCAATGATGCGTGAAGAGATGGACATGCCGAGTCCGGTTCCGCCGGTTTCGCGTTTGGTGGTAAAGAAAGGATTGGTGACTTTGCTCAGGTTTTCTTCGCTGATACCACAGCCCTCGTCAGCAACTTCCAGCTCCACCTGATTAAGTGCCTCATTGTAACGCGTGGTAATATTGATCGCCGCCTCCATATCGGGCAACGCCTGACAGGCATTCATAATTAAGTTGACGATAACCTGTTCAATTCGCTGAAGTGAGCCAATAAAGGGGGGCAAATCCTCGCCATAGCGTATGTTGAAATTTTTCGTGGCCTTTTTGACCGAATTTGCCGTCAAGCGCACAGCGGCTTCAAGGGCATAATTGAGGTCCCCTTCGGTTTGCGCTTCCTGACGCCCTTCATCGCGAACAAAGTCCTTCAGGTCATCGACAATGCATTTGATTCGTATGCTGCTGTCCTGAATTCGCTGGGGTAATTGCAGAATTCGCTCCCGTAAGCGACTGTAAGGCATCCGCCCCAAAGTGAAATCTCCGTGCTCTTCGGCATACTCATCCAGCACGGGTAACATTGAATCCATCATCTCTTTGAGCATCGGAGCATTCTGCATAATGACGCCGTTGGGATTGTTGATTTCATGAGCGATCCCGGCCGACAACTCGCCCAGCGATGCCAATCGCGCCGAACGCATGGCCTCTTCCTTGAGAATACTCGATTCGGTAATATCGCTGGCCACCTCGATTACATTTGTAACCTTACCTTCATCATTCTTTTGCGGGAAGGTTTTGATGCCCCACCGGGTGCCATCCTTAGTCACTCTGAGGGACTTCTGGCTCTCGCCAGTCTTGAAACTCTTGAGGACCGAGCAATCGACACATTCGGAAGGATCTTTATTCCACATATCAAAACAACGGGTCAGTGGCAGAATTTCTTCACTTTTATTCCAGCGCTTTTCACCGTGATTACACCAGAGAATTTTCATGTCGGGGCTGATCACCGAAATGGAATCTTCAATGCTATCGAGAATGGATTTAAATTCCGCCGACAGTAATTTGTATTGCTCCTCACGCTCTTCGAGTTGTCGCTGAGTCTTTTTCAGATCGGAAATATCCTCAAGCAGAATCACAATATCGTCACGCCCACTGCCAAAACCGGCCATCGAAGCTGCAGAGACCAACAGATCAAGTTTGTGTCCATCTTTATGATAACGTTGAAGTTCTTTGGCGTGCAAAACGATGCCATTTTCAACCAGATGTTTAGAGTCCAGACATTCAGCGGTCATGTCATCGCCTTTGACCAGCGGATAAATCTCTCCCAACACCTCTTCAGCCTTCCAGCCAAACATTTTTTCCGCTGTCGGATTCCACAACACGACTTTCCCTTCGGTGTTGACAACAATGATCGACATGGGCGCTTCGTTAATAATTGTTTCCAGGGTCGCGACAGTATGTTGCAATTCCTCTTCAATATGACGCCGAGCATTGACCTCAACATCAAGTTCATTGCGTGATGCGGTGACCTGTTGCAGATTTTTCACCATCAGATCAAAAGAACGGTACAATTCATCGATTTCATAATTATTGTGCCCCGACTCGTCAAGCAACTCATAATCCAGCTCTCCTCGACCGATACGCCGAAATCCGTCAATCGCCACCTCAAGGGGGTAGGAAATCTGTGTCGCCAGACGATAAGCCAGAAACAATGCCAGGCCGAACCATAAAAAAGCGGTCACAGACACCCAGACAATTGTCCGTTTGAGCATGATATCAAGACGGTGATGGGTCGAACTGACACCTTCATTTTTTATACTGATACCAATAACCCAGTCCCATGGAGCGAAATAGCGGTAAACAATCAGAGAGTTTTTCAGTTCAGAGAACGTTTCATTTTTAATGGTCTCACCTCGAATAACAATTGCATCGTTCTCCAACCGGATCTGTTTTTCATCCAGCAACCAGGAGATCAGCAGACTGGCCGGGTCCAAATTTTTATCCTGATAGCTACTGTGTATGTGACCCTGGTCGGTCGGATGAATCTCTTGAATAACGGACTGACGCTCTATGCCATCGCGTTTATGCGCTTCAAGCATGAACAAAGATCCGGTAGACACTGCCGATCCGGCTGTCACATGCTGGATGGAATGAATAAGGGAATCGAGATCAGACTGGCGCTCCCCCACATAAAGCATGCCGATGATATAATTTTTTTCATCATAAAGGGGGCGATAGGCGGTGTTGTACCAGTCATTGACAACAAAAGCACGGCCGATAAATGTCTCCCCCTGAAGAACCATACCGATAACCGGATCAGCGCTGCCATCAGGATGAACGGCGGGAATATAGGTGCCAACGGCAGACTGGCCTTGCGAACTCGGCACCGTGGTGGCAATACGCAGCATATCACCGCTCTCATTCATCCGCTGAAACAGAGTACAGGTGACTCCCAACACCTCAGAGACATGACCGATAAAATGTTCCGTCGTGGGCGACTCCCAATGTCCATCGCTGCACAAACCATCATTGCCGACAAAGTTCAATGAAGGTAAATCGACCTTACCGGTAGATAGATCATACTGATTTTGCACATCCCACAAACAACGGGAATCAGTGATTGCCACCCCACCCGAACTGGCTAGAAGAGCAAACGCTGCATTCAAGTCATAATAAAGGCGCTGTTCCACTTCGGATTGTAGAGCTTCAACCATCAAGACGGTGTTATTGAGAACGTTTTTGGTCTGTTCGAGTTCAACACTGCTCAGTTCTTCCTCAATTTCCTGTTGAACGTATTCGAGCTGGTAAACCAGCACCGATACAATCGAGATGGACGTGATCAGGACTAAACAAAGTGACATTAAAGCAATTTTTGATCGTATTTTCATCGTTTCACCGAGCTTAATAAGTTAAGTTATCACTCTACCCTTTTTCTCGGGACAACTCAATTATCGCCGGAGAATAAAAACAGCCTCAGCTATCGACAATTGTATACAGTTTAATTTATACTAAGCGCGCTTATAAGAGGCGCGGCAGAGATGTCTCTGCCCATGTAACCTATATGATGTCATGTCAAAAGGAGAGAACCATGTCAGAATTCAAGTATCAGGACCCGTTTCCTCTGGGTAAAGACGATACCGAGTATCGCCTGTTGACCAGCGAATACGTCAGCACCGTCGAGTTTGATGGACAACAAGTCCTCAAGGTCGATCCTGAAGGTTTGGCTTTCTTGTCCAACCAGGCGTTCCGCGAAGTTAACTTTCTGCTGCGTCCCGCACACAATGATAAAGTCGCGTCCATTCTTCGTGATCCTGAGTCCTCCCCCAATGACCGTGGTGTTGCCATGGCCATGTTGCAGAATGCCGTTGTCGCAGCAAAATTCGAGCTGCCATTCTGTCAGGATACCGGTACCGCAACCATCGTCGGAAAAAAAGGCCAAGGCGTCTGGACCGGCTGCAACGATGCCGAGAAACTCTCCGAGGGGGTGTATAAAACCTACACCGAAGAAAACCTGCGCTATTCGCAAAATGCCCCGATCAACATGTACGATGAGGTGAACACCAAGTGTAACCTGCCTGCCCAAATCGACCTGTTGGCCACCGAAGGCAACGAGTATAAATTCCTGTTCGTCGTTAAAGGCGGCGGCAGCGCCAACAAAACCTACCTCTATCAAGAGACCAAAGCTACCATCAACAAAAACACTCTGGTGGACTGGCTGGTTGGCAAACTGAAAACCCTCGGTACCGCAGCCTGCCCTCCTTACCATGTCGCTTTCTGCATCGGTGGCACCAGTGCTGAAACCTGCTTGAAAACGGCTAAACTGGGTTCCACAGGTTATTACGACCAACTGCCCACAGAAGGCAACGAACTGGGTCAATCGTTCCGTGATGTCGAGCTGGAGAAAGAACTGGAAAAACGTGCTCAGGAACTGGGCATCGGTGCTCAATTCGGCGGGAAATACTTCGCCCATGACATCCGTGTCATCCGTTCCAGCCGTCACGGCGCCTCCTGCCCCATCGGTTTGGCTGTTTCCTGTTCGGCGGACCGTAACATCAAGGCCAAGATCAACAAAGACGGTATCTGGCTGGAGCAGATGGACAGCAACCCGGCTCGTCTGATGCCTGAAGGTGGCCGCGACAATCGTCCTGAAGTCGTAAAAGTCGACCTCAACCGCCCGATGAAGGAAGTTCTGGCCGAGTTATCTCAGTACCCGATCAAAACCCAGCTTTCCTTGAACGGTACCATCATCGTCGGTCGCGACATCGCTCACGCCCGCTTCCGCGAGATCATTGAGAGCGGCAAAGAGCTGCCTCAATACCTCAAGGATTATCCAATCTACTATGCTGGCCCGGCTAAAACTCCGCCAGGCAAGCCGTCTGGTTCCTTTGGTCCGACCACTGCGGCACGTATGGACCCCTATGTCGACATGCTGCAATCCCGTGGCGCATCCATGATTATGATCGCCAAAGGCAACCGGTCCCAACAGGTGACGGATTCCTGTAACAAGCATGGCGGTTTCTACCTTGGTTCCATCGGTGGCCCCGCTGCGGCACTGGCCGAGTACAACATCAAGAAAGTTGAATGCCTTGATTTTGAAGACCTGGGCATGGAAGCGGTCTGGAAGATCGAAGTTGAGGACTTCCCTGCCTTCATCCTGGTGGATGATAAAGGCAACGACTTCTTCAAAGAGTTGGGGATCTAATCCACTCACCAGTAAGACACAAAAAAGGCCGGACTCTCATCGAGTCCGGCCTTTTTATTTCTTCTCAACATAGCTAGATTTTCAGGGTATTACCCCAGTGAATCCAAAAATTCCAACAAGCGTTCATTGAAAAACTGCGGGTTTTCCAGATTGCTCAAATGAGCGGCATCCGGAACTATATGAAGCACAGATCCTGTGATCTGGCTCTGCAGATTGCGGGCATCCTCCGGAGTGGTCAACTTATCTTCTGCGCCAACTAGAATCAGTGTCGGTACCGTAATCTTTTTCAGTGATGCGGTGGTATCTGTCCGCGCGGCCATAGCAATCAGGTTCCCGGCGATCGCCACGGGATCATTGGCACAGATGATCTTCGTGATCATTTTAACGGCCGGAAGTGCCTGTTGGATGGCGTGTTCCGTAAAAACGGCCGGAATAAAAGCCTCGGCAAAAACAGCGGAACCATCTTTCTTCACAGCCTGAGCAGCGTTAGCACGTTTGATTTTCCCGGCATTGTCATCCGCTTCACTACGGGTATCACACAGCACAACAGCTAAAAAACGTTCAGGATTGCGCTCCAAAGCCCGCAAAGCGATATATCCGCCCATGGACAGACCGACAATCACAGCCTGATCGATCTGCAAAAAATCCAGTAACGTAATCAGATCATCAACATGCCCTTCGAGCGTGTATTGACCGTCGCCGACACCGCTATTGCCCATTCCGCGAAAATCATAGGCAATGCTGTGGAACTCATTGCCCAGGGCCGCGAGTTGCTCTTGCCAGATGGCATGACTGAATGGAAAACCATGGATGAAAATCACGGAGGTTTTGGCCGGATCACCACTCTCAATATAATAAAACTCAGTTCCTTTGATTATTGTTTTCATAAATCCTCCAAGGTCGCTGGTTTTATTATAACAAATATATGGCACGCTGCTCAAAACTCGAAATAATCACGTCAAATCAGGAAACGCCTTCGCAATAACGATCAATCACTTCAATGAATTGTTGCCCGTAGTGCACCATTTTATGCTTGCCGACGCCGTTGATCTTCATCATCTCCTCTTCCGTGAGGGGCAGATAATAGGCCATTTCAACCAAACTGTTGTCACTGAACACGACAAATGGCGGCACGCCTTGTTCGTCGGCAATTTCTTTACGGCGTTGACGCAGCAGCTCAAACAAGTTTTCATTGTAATCGAGATCAATCGCCCGTTTGCGCACCGGCTTTTTCGTCACGGCTTTGAGGCGTGGTCGTGCCAGGGTCAATTCCTGCTGCCCGGTGAGGATCGGCCGAGACGCTTCGGTGAGCTTGATCACGGAATAATTAGCCACATCCTGATACAGATAACCTAAATGAACCAACTGGCGAATCAGTCCACCCCAGACTTCTGCGGAAAGATCGGCACCAATGCCGTAAGTGCTTAGCTTGTCATGACCAAGATCCAACACCCGTTGACCGCTGGAACCTCGCAGTACATCAATGACATGTTTGGCCCCAAAACGCTGGCCGACCCGGTACACACAAGAAAGAACTTTTTGAGCATCCTGAGTGGCATTGTAACGCTCGGGCGGATTAAGGCACAGATCACAGTTGCCACAATCACGATCAAGGGTTTCGCCGAAGTAACCGAGTAACGCCCGTCGTCGACAGGTCAACGGTTCGGCATAGCTGACCATGGCATTGAGCTTATGCAGTTCAATCCTGACCTGATCGGGGTTATTGCCCTTCTCGATCAAACCACGGGCGATGGCGATGTCACCATAGCCAAACAGCAACAGGGCCTCCGCAGGCAGACCGTCACGTCCGGCACGACCGGTCTCCTGATAATAGCTCTCAATGTTTTTGGGCAGGTCGTAATGGACGACAAACCGCACGTTGGATTTATCAATCCCCATACCGAAAGCTACGGTGGCAACAACCACCTGAATGTCGTCACGTAAAAAAGCTTCTTGGACCTCATGACGCTGACGATCCGGCAGCCCGGCATGGTAGGCAGCTGCGGCAACGCCCCGCTCCACCAGCTTGGCGGCGATCTCTTCTACCCGCTTGCGGCTCAACGCATAGACGATGCCCGCTTCGCCACGGTGTTGGTCGAGGAACTGCTCGAGCTGGACAACCGGCTTTTGCTTGTCGACTACGGTATAGCGGATATTGGGCCGGTCAAAGCTGCTGACAAATTGACGCGCGCGGTGAAGATGTAAGCGAGCAATAATGTCCTGCCGGGTCTGCATATCGGCCGTGGCCGTCAGGGCAATCATCGGGGTCTCGGGGAATTGTTCACGCAATTCACCCAACTGAACATATTCAGGGCGGAAGTCATGGCCCCATTGCGAGACACAATGGGCTTCGTCGACGGCAATCAGAGCAATGTCAATGTCGCGCAATCGGTCGAGAAAGTCGGGATTAAGCAACCGTTCGGGAGCAACGTAGAGCAGATCCAACTGTTGTCGGTGCAACTGCGACAAAACATCGCGAGCCTCTTGAGCCAATAACGAGGAATTATAACAGGCCGCCTTGACGCCGTTGGCGTTAAGGGCGTCAACCTGGTCCTTCATCAAAGAAATAAGTGGCGAAACAACAATGGCCACCCCCTGTCGATGCAGAGCCGGGATCTGGAAGCACAGTGATTTACCGCCACCGGTGGGCATCAGGACAAAACAGTCCTCCCCACCTATCAGGGTTTCGATAATCTGTTGTTGTGGTTCGCGAAATTCGCGGTAACCAAAGATGTTTTTCAGGGTCTGTTGAGGTGACACGACTGATGAACCTTATCCGGGGAGTGCAAAGAGCACTATAATTTGTTACCATTTGAGTTAGTAAATAGCATGGATGACCATTGAACCATAGAAAGGCCATGGAAGCCATGCCCTAATTGAAGAACCAGATAAAGGAGTCTGCGATGACCTCCAGCGAAATACAACTTGCCCTATCCGGCATGTCCTGCACCAATTGCGCACAGACCATCGAAAAAGGTCTCAACGCCATGGACGCGGTAGAAAGTGCCCAGGTCAATTTTGCCAGCGAGATCGTTACCATCCATTTTGATGGTGAACAACTCAGCGTCGAAGATCTCATCGACACAATTGAGTCCCTCGGTTTTCACGCCAGCCGCGATCTTGACCCCGCTGACCAAACGGCACCACTAAAAGAAAAAACCCCCTTCATCATTGGCGTGGCCTTTACGCTGCCCCTGTTTGTTCTCAGTATGGCGCGAGATTTCGCCGTCATCGGCAGCTGGAGTCACACGTCATGGATGAACTGGCTGTTTCTGCTGTTGGCAACCCCGGTGCAATTTTATACCGGGGCCGGATTTTACACCGGGGCCTGGCGCAGTCTGCAGAATCGCAGCGCGAACATGGATGTGCTGGTGGCCATGGGATCCACCATCGCCTATCTCTATTCGGTGATTGTCCTGTTGTTCCCGGCAGCGGGAGATCATGTCTACTTTGAGACTTCTGCCGTTATCATCACCCTGATCAAACTCGGCAAACTGCTCGAAGCGCGCACCAAAGGAAAAACCGGTGCAGCCATCCGCAAATTAATGGATTTACGCCCGAAAACTGCCGTTCGTCTAAGTGGCGATACGGAGGAAGAGGTCGAAATCAAAGCGGTTATCAGTGGTGATCGACTGCGCATTTATCCGGGCCAAACCATCCCCGTCGATGGCCGCGTGGTCGCCGGGCAAAGTGCCGTGGACGAATCGATGCTCAGTGGCGAAGCATTGCCCGTCGATAAACAGCCCGATGATTCCGTCACCGCCGGCACCATCAACCAGCATGGCATGTTGGAAATGGTCGCAGAAAAAGTGGGCAAAGATACAGTGCTGGCACAGATTATTCAGCTGGTTCAGGACGCCCAGGGCAGCAAAGCGCCAATCCAGGCTCTGGCTGATCGGGTGGCTGCCATCTTTGTTCCCAGTGTCCTGATCATCGCCGTTACCGTTTTCATCTTGTGGTGGTCCATTGGTGGAGAGTTCGTCCCGGCCATGGTGCGTCTGATCGCGGTCCTGATCATCGCCTGCCCCTGCGCGTTGGGTCTGGCAACGCCAACTGCGCTGATGGCCGGCATCGGCAAGGCCAGCGAACAGGGCATCCTGTTCAAAAATGGTACGGCCATTGAAACCACAGCAACCATTCGCCAGATAATCTTTGATAAAACCGGCACTATCACGGCAGGAAAACCGGCGTTGACCGACATCCTTCCTCTGACTCAGCAAAGTTCCGAAGAGATCCTGCGTCTGGCTGCAAGCATCGAGCAAGGCTCAGAACACCCATTGGGTCAGGCATTAATTCAAAAAGCCAAGGAACAACAGCTGGAACTGATTGCCGTTGACAACTTTGCCGCCCGCTCAGGCTGGGGAGTCGAGGGCAACCTTCTCGGCAATCACTACCAACTGGGCAAGCCGGACTGGTTCAAAGAACGGCTGAATGAGGATGTTCGCCAACAGTTGAGCATGTTACAACGGGCTGGAAAAACAGCGATGCTGCTAACGGATGACAGGCAGATCATCGGCATCTTTGCCCTTTCTGACCCGATCAAACCGGACTCCGCCACCGCCATTCGCCAGCTTAAGAAACAAGGTCTGGCCGTCACCATGTTGACCGGTGATCATCACGACACCGCCCGGGCCATTGCCAGTGAAAGCGGCATTGACGATATTGTTGCAGAAGTTCTTCCTGCTGATAAGGCTTCTGTTGTCGTCGAGAAACAGCGCCATACCCCAGTGGCCATGGTTGGTGATGGGATCAACGACGCCCCGGCCCTGGCTCAGGCAGACATCGGAATGGCCATGGGCAGCGGGACAGACATTGCCATGGAAAGTGCTGATGTGATTCTGGTATCAGGCAGTCTGTCGCGTGCTCCTATCGCAATAGAAATCAGTCGACAGACCATGGCGACCATCCGCCAGAACCTGTTTTGGGCGTTCATCTATAATGTGGCGCTAATCCCGACTGCTGCCGGTGTTTTTATTCTGTTCCCCGGTGTTCCGGATATCCTGCGTCATTTTCACCCCATGCTGGCAGCTGTAGCCATGTCATTAAGCAGTGTCACCGTGGTTTCAAACAGCTTGCGCTTGTATCATAAGCGTTTGAAATAATAGAATTTATCGCACATCACGACAAACATGACTAAAGTGTTGTTTTGGTGTTTTCCTCATCGTATCTGAACATTTTTCTGGCGGGATAAGGACGCATGTCTAACTAACACAGAATGAAAGACACTCCTATGCCCCGACCCTTATCTTATGAGGTTGCCTCACTGGCATTAAAACAGCATCACACCCTGGATTCGGAGGAGGCACCTTTTTCCAGCCTGCTCGACACGATTATCAGCCAACGCCGAATCATCCCTTGGTTCCAACCGATTGTCGATTTGGCAAACGGAAAGATTATCGGCTACGAGGCGTTAGTTCGAGGCCCCTCGGACTCCCCTTTACATTCGCCATCCAATCTGTTCAATGCCGCCGCGCACTGCAACCGTCTCACCGAGCTTGAAATGTTGTGTCGTGATGTCAATATTGAGTTCTTTTCACGCTTGAAGTTACCGGGGAAACTATTTCTCAATGTCAGTCCGAAAGCCCTTCTCGAACCGGACTTCCCGCGCGGCTTTACACGAAAAAAACTGGCCGAATATCAGATCGACCCAAGAAATGTGGTCATTGAGTTAACCGAGAACTTTCCTATCCTCGACATAGACACCATTCGCAGCGCGTTAAACCACTATCGTCAGGAGGGGTTCAATGTGGCACTGGATGATCTCGGTTCCGCGTATGCCGGTTTGCGCTTATGGTCAGAACTGAAACCGGATCTGATCAAATTCGATAAGTATTTCATCCAGTCCATCAACCGCGACAAGCACAAAAAACAGTTGATACAGTCCCTTCAGGAAATTGCCAACTGTGTTGAGTGTCAGACCATTGCAGAAGGGGTTGAAACCCTGGAGGAGTATTACGTCGTTCAATCACTAGGGGTCACTTACGGCCAGGGCTATTATTTCAGCCGCCCCAGTCCAAGTCCATTGCAACAATTGCCGAGCAATGTGGTGCTCAGCAGTGAAAATACCCCACAAAATCAATTCAAATGGCGAACTGAATCGGTCTCGGGGCTGATCAAAACCGTCCCAACGACCTGTTCATCGACCACGCTATGTACTGTGGGTGATCTGTTCGAAAATATGCCGGAATTACTGGCGTTGCCTGTCGTTGACAACGGTCGTCCCGTTGGCATGCTCCATCGTCATGAAGTGATGAATATTCTCGCCAGTCGCTATGGCCGGGATTTACGCGGCAACAACGCCATTCGTGAATTTATGAATATCTCACCGCTGTGTATCGAAAAAGACGTACCGATTGAAAAACTCAGTGAGATCATCACCAAAGAGGACAATAAATACCAGGGCAACTATTTTATCATCACCGATACGGGAACCTATCTCGGCGTCGGGATGGTTACAGATCTACTCAAACGGATCACCGAGTTACAGATACGCAATGCCCGCTATGCCAATCCACTGACCCTGCTGCCGGGGAATGTCCCCATTAACGAACATCTCGAGCATCTGCTGGAAAATCATTCCCCTTTTACCGCCTGTTATTTTGATCTGGACAATTTCAAGCCGTTTAACGATTTCTACGGCTACAGTCGGGGTGACATGGTCATTCGCCTGCTCGGCACCATTCTGCAAAGTGCCTGTAATCCCCAATGTGATTTCATCGGGCACATCGGCGGTGATGATTTTATGATTGTCTTCCGCAGCCAAGACTGGCAGCAGCGGTGTAAAATGATTCTCGACCGCTTCTCTGAAGAGGTCAATGAACTTTACGATGAAGAACATCGCCGCCAAAAAGGGATCACCTCGACCGATCGCCTCGGGCAGAAAACTTTCTACGCTATCACTTCTGTTTCAATTGGTGCCACCTGTTTTGATGGGCGTAGTGACCACTGTTGTAGCCAACATGAAATTGCGGTATTAGCATCTGAAGCCAAAAAAATCGCCAAAAAAACAATCGGAAACAGCATCTATATCAATAAACGACGCTGCTCCTGCTTAACATGATCAGATGGCAATATTTCTACTGAAAAAAATAAAAAAGGCTCCCACATTTGCGGGAGCCTTTTTTTGATACATCCTGTTACTGCGACGATTAGATGTCGTAGTAGAGGTTGAATTCCTCAGGAACCGGACGCATGCGAACGGGGTTAACCTCGTTCTCAGTCTTGTACTCGATCCACTTGTCGATAACGTCCTGAGTGAAAACATCACCTTTAAGCAGGAATTCATGATCTTCCTGCAGGCACTTGAGAGCTTCCTCAAGAGAACCGGCAACACTCGGAACATCTTTAAGCTCTTCAGGAGACAGACCGTAGATGTCTTTGTCCAGAGGCTGACCCGGATCAATTTTGTTCTCGATACCGTCCAGACCTGCCATCAGCATAGCGGCGAAAGCCAGGTAACCGTTACAGGAAGGATCGGGCGTACGGTATTCAACGCGCTTAGCTGCAGCAGCATTGGTTACAGGAATACGCAGAGAAGCAGAACGGTTACGGTTGGAGTAAGCCAGGTTTACCGGAGCTTCGAAACCAGGAACCAGACGCTTGTAAGAGTTGGTGCTGGGGTTGGTGAACGCACACAGAGCTTTCGCGTGCTTCATGATACCACCGATGTAGTACATCGCCATTTTGGACAGGCCACCGTAGCCGTCGCCTGCGAATTGGTTGACGCCGTCTTTCCAGATGGACTGATGGCAGTGCATACCGGAAACGTTATCACCATAGATAGGCTTAGGCATAAAAGTAACGGTTTTACCGTTACGTACAGCTACGTTCTTGATGATGTACTTGAACCATTGCAGGGTGTCAGCCATGTTCATCAAGGAATCGAAACGCATATCGATTTCGCACTGACCACCAGAAGCAACCTCATGGTGAGAAGCTTCAATACGCATACCAACGCTTTGAAGGACTTCAACCATCTCGTTACGCAGATCAACAGAAGAGTCAGTCGGCGCACAAGGGAAGTAACCCTCTTTGTGGCGGGGCTTGTAACCGAGGTTAGGATACTCGTCACGGCCAGTGTTCCAGCGACCTTCGATGGAGTCAACAGCGTAGAAAGACTGGTTGCAAGTCGACTCGAAACGAACGTCATCAAAGATGAAGAACTCAGGCTCAGGACCAAAGTAAGCGGTATCACCGATACCGGTTGACTTCAGGTAAGCTTCAGCTTTGCTGGCGATGAAACGGGGGTCACGGGTGTAACCTTCGCGAGTGATCGGGTCGATGATGTTGCAGATGAGGCTCAAGGTCGGAGCTTCGATAAACGGATCAATTTTAGCCGTTTCAGGTACAGGAATCAGCAGCATGTCGCTGTTGTGAATCGGTTGCCAGCCACGGATTGAAGAACCGTCAAAACCAATACCGTCCTCAAAAGTATCCTCATCGAATTCAGTGATCGGTGTGCTGAAGTGCTGCCAGATACCGACGAAATCGAGGAACTTGTAGTCAACCATTTTCACATTGTTTTCTTTAGCAAACTGCACGACTTCTTTTGGGGTCATCAACTTGATCTCCTTTTACAGGTAAAAAATATGGAACCTTGCCATTAATACTACAAACAACAACGCTTATAACGCATCATCACCCGTTTCGCCGGTACGGATACGTACAACTTCCTCAACCGGAGTCACAAAAATATTACCATCGCCAATACGACCAGTTTTGGCAGCAGCGGCAATCTGTTCGATCACTTTGGCAACAACATCGTCTGAAACAATAATTTCCATTTTGATTTTAGGAATAAAATCAACAACATATTCAGCGCCGCGATAGAGTTCGGTGTGGCCTTTCTGACGACCAAAACCTTTAACTTCGCTGACAGTGATTCCCTGAATACCGATTTCGCTCAGAGACTCCTTTACCTCATCAAGCTTGAAGGGCTTGATAATTGCTTCCACTTTTTTCATTGACGTCTGTCCTCCGTGTAAAAGTCCCCTCCGCCTTTCTGGCAAACAGGAGATTTATAAAATCGAACGTGGCGCACTTGCAGTAAAAGCAAAACTCTTGCCACAATCCTCAAAAGGCGAACCACTATTTTTTATAACGAAAAATCAATACATTACAAGGCGTTGTAAATATATTGATCATTTTCCGGCAAAAGCTCCAGCAAATGTGCCCATTTTTTACTCAACGCCGGGCTGCGACTGCCATCAAATTGAGCACATGAGCCGATCACCGCGTTGGTGACGAATGCTGACGCCACAGCTGCCACTCTTCTTCAAAATTTGGCGTGAAACAACCGCTGCCAAGAGCATCTTCAATCTGCTGTGGAGTCCAGAAACGAATCGCATCAATTTCCGAACGATTAAAGCAGATTTTACCGTCATAAACCACCAGATAAGTCATAACGTTTTCAGATTCATAATCATTGCGGATTTTCGACGGGTAAAGTGGCGTAAACGCCAAGTTACACAGCCCCAACTCCTCTTCAGCTTCGCGATAAGCCGCCTGAAGATATGTCTCACCCGGATCAAGATGCCCCCCGACACTGGTATCCCATTTGCCGGGCTGGACATCTTTAGTCTCACTGCGCTTTTGCAGGAGTAATTCTCCTTGAGAATTAAAGACCAGAACGTGAGCAACCCGGTGTACCAATGCCGGGTTGCCGTGGCACTCCCGTCTCGGTTTTACACCAATCACCTGATCATTTTCGTCGACAATTTCAAAAAGTTCCACAACTCGCCTCATAAAAAAGTCGTTACCGGGTCGCCAGTTATCGGGGTGCCCATAGTAGCAGAATCGATAAATGAATCAATGGCATCCTGACAACAATTCTCCTTGACCCCACAAGGCTTGCACAGTACAACTGTGCCGACAAGTTCTTAATATAATTCAATCAATCCAATGTGAATATTATGCCGCCATTCTACCGATCCGCCTGGTTTCCCTACGTCGTCCCCTTCCTTGTCTATCTGACCCTGGTCCAGGTTGAGATGTATTTGCCACAATGGCACGACCACACCTTCAGCGCCCGCGTCCTGCTGTGTGCCGGGTTATTGTGGATGTGGCGCAAACACTACCGTCAGGACGTGCAAGCCACGATGACACTCCCTCAATATATCTACGCCATCGCTTTCGGTGTAGTGGCTTTCGCCTGTTGGCCACTGGCGATCAAGTTCAGCATTATTACATTGCAAAGCCCCGCTGCCGTCCACTATCCCGTGGTGATTCAGATCGCTCTGACCACGCTTAAACTGGTCGGCTTCATCGTTATCTTTCCCGTCATGAACGAATTATTCTGGCGTTCTTTCATGCTGCGCTACTTTATTAATCCGGATTTCCGGTCCATTTCCCTTGGAACAGCCCAACTGTTTTCAGTGCTCGGGGTAACGATCCTGTCAGGCCTGGCGTTTCAATATGGCCCGCCTCTCAGTGCCGTCTCTCTGCTATTGTCCTTATTGTTGATCTGGCAGAAAAACCTGCGCTGCTGTATAGTGGCCCATGGTGTCTGCCAGCTACTTCTTGCAGGCTACCTGTACTTGAGCGATGGCGTTCTGTTTTAAACGCCATCAAACAGCAACTTCGAACCACTTGGGCTGAAACAATTGATTGTAGACAAGGTACGCAACCGATGACATCAACCACGACACAAACCGACTTTGTGGAAGACCACCTCTATGAAATCGACCTTGAGGTACTGGCCCCTGATCCACATCAGCCTCGTAAACACTTTGATGAAAACGCCCTGGAAGAACTCCGCGAAACAATCAGCAATCACGGCGTACTTCAACCTGTTCTATTCACCCTCAACGAGCAAGGGCAACCGACTCTGATATCGGGTGAGCGCCGGTATCGGGCCGCAAAACTCGCGGGACTGAGTCGGATTCCGGCAATTTTCAAAAACCGTCCCAGCCTCGAAATTGCCCTGATTGAAAACATCGTCCGCGAAAATCTCTCGCCGATTGAAGAATCGGAAGCCATCCAGCGTCTGCTCGACGAAAAAGTCTGTCGTCAAAAAGACCTTCCAGAGAAACTGGGTAAAGCAAAATCAACGATCAGTGAGATTCTGTCCCTCAACCGGCTGCCGGATGAGATAAAAAACGACTGCCGCCACAATAATCTCGTTCCGCGAGGCATCCTGGTCGAAGTTGCCAAGAAACGTAAACCGCAAACGATGATGGCGCTCTACAACAAATACAAGGCGCGTGGTCTCACCCGCGGTGAGGTTCGCAAGGTTTCCCGTCAGGCGCGCAAAACCTCCCCCGGAGCTTCGCTGCAGAATTCCATCACCCAAATGATGAGAAAAATTGAGCTGGCTTACGAGCTGGGCTTTAACACCGACGAGGAAAAAAAGCAGATTGAATCACAACTGCTCGAATTAAAAAAACAGATTGAGTCCCATGTCCGGCTAAAAGAAAAACCTGAACCGCAACCACAGCCGCAAACACTCGAATTCAACTTTTAAGGGATAACGCATTCCATGAAAAAACATCGTTTACTGTCAATCGTTGTTCTCACGTTGTTTTGTATGGTTCTGACCGCCTGCAGTCAGCCAGGCGAAGATGAATTCAACAAGGGAATCGAAGCACAACGGCAAAACGATCTTGCCATGGCCGAAAAGATGTTCAAGAACGCTATTGAGCTCAACGCCGGACTTGCTGAGGCCCACATCAATTTAGGATATATTTACCTGGCCCAGCAAAAATTCGACGACGCCTGGGAACAAACCACGATCGGCCTGGAGAAGATCAAGAAGGTCAAAAAAACGATTATCCTCGGGGAATCCTGGCAAGATCAAGCCGCTCTAGCTTACAATAATCTGGCAAAAATTGTTTTTGAAAAAGCGCTACAGGCAAAAAAAGCCGGCCTTATTGAGGAAAAGAAACGTCATCAGGAACACACTCTGTCACTGTTGAATCAGGCCCTGGAACTGGACCCGGAACGGGAGATGACACTGAAAAACCTGTCTTACGTACAGCGTTGGATCGAGGAGCAATGAAAACAAACTGGAGTCGTCCTAAAAAAATCGCGTTCGCAGTTTATGTCCTTGTCCTGGCAGCCACGACAGCCATCACGGTTTGCTGGTTTAACAAGCTGACTTTTGGAGCACTGTTTGTCCTGATCGCGCTGTGGCCGGTTGGTCAGTTTTTCCTCAACAAAAATCAGTAACCTGCGGAAGATCTTTACGCTGTTGAGAACGGAGGATCTTTTCAGCGTGAAGAGACATCTGCATCACCTGATTGTTGCGCATTCTCAAGTTTTTGAACCCGTTTGACACACAAAATAATCCCACCGAGACACAGTCCCCCTTGAAGTAACCCACCCTGTCGAAACATTGCCGTGGTCCCCATGGTTACGACAAAACCAAGACAGCACACAGCGACTCCGGCGATTGCCAGCTTCAGCGATAAAGGTTTGACGGTGTTCGCCTGCAACGTCTCGGAGACAGCTTCCACTGGCGTTTCACATGCCACGCATGCGATAGCTCGCCGTGGCAACGGTTGACCGCAGTGTGCACAGTAGTTTCGTGCCATTGTCGATTCTCCACATAAAAAAACGGGAGCCAGTGGTTACTGACTCCCGTGAAAGTTTGGTGGGCGAAACAGGGCTCGAACCTGTGACCCTCGGTGTGTAAGACCGATGCTCTCCCAGCTGAGCTATTCGCCCAAACGTGACGGTGTTTTTATCAACTTAACGTGAGGCTGTCAACAGTTTAATGCGCCATGGCATTTTTTGTTTTCTGTGGATCTTTCTCCACATCGTCAAGGATGGAAAAAGTCTGTTCCTCTGGAAGCCATTTCACTTTTCCAGTGCCAACATTGTAAATGGCGCCAACCACTTTGGCCTGACCATTTTTTACCAGTTCGCGTGTGGAAGGACTGCGCATAAACAGTTCACGAATCCCCTGCCAGACGTTTTCCTCAATAGAGAATCGGATAATATCCCGTGTCGGCGCACCGGGATACGCATCCAGAGTCTTCTGCACTGCAGGCTGGATATTGTCGACCAGCGGCGGGATATTGCATTCGAGAGGATGCCCGTGGCCGGTCATGGCGGCAGTAACGGCAGTAACGGCGCCACATTGTGTATGGCCCAACACGACCAATACCGGCGTGTTGACATGGGACAGACCATATTCGATAGAACCGGCTTCATCGACATCGACAACATTGCCGGCAACCCGGATGACAAAAATATCCATGATCCCGGCATCGAACAACAGTTCCACCGGAACACGTGAATCTGAACAGGTGATAACAGTGGCATAAGCATGATCACCCTGATCTTCCCGGCCGGCCTGGATAATTCGGGCTGAATCCATATGGGGATGATTCGATGTTCCGGTTACAAATCGCTCATTACCCTGGCGCAGCATTTTGATTGCCTCATCGGGTGTTGGTTTGCCTTTGGGAGCCTCCTGATGATGTCCGTGTTCACTTTGCTCGGCCACCGGCTGTTCATGGTGGCTCCCAGCCCATGCGGTTAATCCCGTCAATGCCACCAGTGCGACCATCAGGATGATCTGCTTGCTTGTCTTTACAACGAAACTCATTACCCCTCCTTATCGTGCCAAATTTTAATGCCCGAAATATGTACGACAACCATTGCTGCGCCAACCGCAGTTATGCCGGGCAACATAAAAAATGGGGGTTCTCCCCCACGGCCGGTCATCGAGCTGTTTTATCTCGGGTGAAATCCCCCGAGACAAAAGAAAAGCATTACAGATAAGGCCGATCAGCAAAATTGATGCCGACGGCAATAAATGCGCTGCATTCCAGCAGCAACACGAAAAGTTGGCGAAATCGACACCCTAAGTTCTACTCTTCAAACAAAATAATCAGCAAAATCAGATCATTTAATCCCACCGAAATATGGGAACCTCTGCTATGATTTAATCGTTACAACAGACGGTATTTAAACTCAAACGTTATGGGATTAACTCACACCTATGAATCGTTTTTCCATTTTGCGTCATTTGTATCCGGCTTTACGTGATCATCAACAGGTCGAGCACACTCTGAACCAACTCCTTCATCACACTCTTGATGGAGAATATATCCAAAATAAACGCCCCAAGTTGCGCCTGATGAGCTTCTTCCAGCGCAATTTCTTTTCGATCCTTTTTCTGTCAATCTATCGTTCGTTAGGGGTTGCCCCTCAACGACGTGAGCTCTATGGCGTAATCAATCAGTCCATTCGTGGAATTGTCACCGGCACCGACAACCTGCTCGACGACGAAAACAAAACCATGTTGCCACTGGCCTTTCCCGAGCAGGCACATCGTTTTAACAGTGTTATGCATATTTTGTTGTTTGATCGTTTCCTTGAACAGGTGCTGGAAAAAGCCGTTGATGACGCCATACTGACCCGTGAAGATAAAGACCGTATTCACCGTCGTATTTTTTCGGCCCTGGTCCCGATTGGTGCCGAGGAAGCGAGTGAAGAAGGTGGCGTCAAAGAGATTCTGACACCGGAGAAAATCCTCTCAACAGTTCACGCCCTTAAAGGGGGAGAACTGTTGAGATTAGCCTTTATTACCCCCTGTCACATTGAAAACACCCCTCAAATACATCAGGCGGATCGCGGGATCTATAAAATCGGTCTGGCTCTTCAGGTGATCGATGACATGACGGATCTGTTTGAAGACCTGACACTGGGCCATCATAATTATCTGACCTCATTTATTTACCACGAAGGCCCTGCAGACGAGCAAAAACGTCTGGCACAACTGAGTGAAGAACAATCATTTAGCAACCTGGAGATCCATAAACTGTTCCCCGTTTCAACGCGTCTGGTCATGCACAGAGCGATCGGAGAAGCGCTGGAAGGGTTTACCATTCTTCACGACGCCGGTTTCTGGCTGACCCGCAAGGATTCCTTCAGCCTGATTAAAGATCTGTTCGAATTGCGTGGTTTGGCTGCGCTGCTCCCACTATGGCCGAATTACCAGCCTTCCATGCCTGGATTGCCGACCACCACGCCACAAGCTGATTCGGAGTCAACATGATTGATGCGAAAATTGGCTTGAGGAACCTTGGACGCAATCGCCGCCGGACATTACTGACAGGCAGTCTCATCAGTTTTGGCGTTCTGTGCCTTATTGTTTTTCAGGCGTTGAAAGTGGGCATGCACAATCAGATGATCCTGTCCACAACCTCGTTGGATAGTGGCATCCTGCAGATCCACGCTCCGGAATATCGTAACAATCGCACGGGGCTGCAACCTCTCGCGCAACCAGATCAACTGGTGGCAAAACTGACAGGCCATCACATTGCCTTCAGCGCACGACTCAAAACAGCCGCTCTGATTCTGGCTGGACCTCAAAGCAGCATGCTTTCCATCAGTGGTGTTCACCCTGACCACGAACGTCAGATCACTCAGATCGCCGCTAATCTTGTTGAAGGAACCTATCTGCAGTCAGCCGAAACCATTGTCTTGTCGCGCTCACTGGCTCAGGCCATGTCGTTGGCTGTAGGTGACCAGGTCACGGTGATGGCTCAGGATAGCGGCGGGCAACCGGCGTTGATTCCTCTGCGTATTCAGGGACTGTATGACACCGGGCTACCATCATTTGACAACACCCATGCCTATGTCACCCTCGATACGATGCAACACCTGCTTAAAGCAGACAATGTCATTACCGAGATTGCCATCCATTCGACTCTGAATGCCCAATCGCAGGCAGAATCTCAACTGCATGAACTGCTCGACGAACGTTACGTCATCACTCGCTGGCAACAGAATCTTCCTGACCTTGTGCAACTGATCGAGCTAAACGACACAACCATGTCAATTCTGATAGTTATTGTATTCAGCCTGGTCGGGATGGGTATTCTCAACACAATGACCATGGTAACCTACGAACGGTTTCAGGAATTCGGCCTGCTTTCTGCCATGGGTTATCCTCCGGCTGGAGTATTGCGCATGGTATTGTATGAAGCCTTATTTCTGGGAGTTGGCTCCGCCATTGTTGGCAGTTTTGTAGCCTCACTGATCTGTATTTGGCTCAGCCAGCATGGACTCGATCTCAGCCAGTTTACCAGCAGCAATCCATACTTTACCAATGCTCATATCCTCTATCCGCAAACACGATTGATTGATGTTGTCAGCGCCGCTGCTATGGCTTGCCTTACCTGTGTCATCTCAAGTGTCTTCCCAGCCTGGAAGGTGTCTCATCTTGATCCGGTGGAGGCGTTACGTCATCAATGAAGCAATTTCTCAAAGTTGCATTAAAGTTAACAGGATATTTTGAACCTTATGCTGCCAGATTCAGTTGGAGCTTTCATGGTTAAAGGGCTTGCCAACAGTCATGTAACGCCCATTGCGCTTACCAGCGTTGTGTCTTTGTCCACGAGGTGTCAGGCCAGCGAGAATTCACAACTCCTGGATGCCCGTGAGATGATAGTGCACTCGATGCTGACTTACGACCTGCTCATCATCTTTGGTTTCATTGTGCTAGCGTTTCTCTGGATAAAACGGCGCAATAACCGCCGACTGCAGCAGTTTCGTCAACGCGTTGAACAAGAAAAAGAGCACTTACACCAAGAAAACGAACGCATCAAATATCAGCTCCAGGAACGTCAACATCTTGAAAAACTTCAACAGAAAGTCACCTCGGCTCTGGCAACGAAAACCGGTGAAAAGTTTTTTCAACAACTATGCAAAACGTTAGCCGAGGAGCTCCAAGTCGACTTTGTCTACGTCGCCCGCACGACGGATGATCCGGCAATCATTGAAAGTGTTGCCATCTGCGACCACCACAAAATCACCGATCCATTGCAACATGGCATTGCGAATTCCCCCTGTGCCGAGATATTACGCGGAGAGCAAATCCTCCATTCGGAATCCCTGGCGACATTTTATCCCGACAGCGCCCTGATCAGGGACCACCACTGGGTCAGCTATGCCGGTGTACCCCTGTTTCAATCAGAAAACACCCCACCGGTCGGATTGGTTGCGGTCATGGACACTTCGCCATTTCTGAACGGAGATAACATCCTCTATCTGCTCAACATGTTTGCCAATCGCATTGCTTCGGAAATGATGCGCCTGAGAACAGAAAACGAAATGAAGCTTCTGGCCACGACCTTTGAAACCCATGAAGCCATTGCCATCCTTGATCAGAAAATGCATTACCTGCGCGTCAACACCTCGTTTACCGAGATTACCGGCTATCAACAAGCAGATCTGATCGGAAAATCGGCTACGGCTCAGTGGAAAAATGAGGCAAACGAAGAACAGTTTGAAGAGATGTATCAGCAGTTGTTCAGCAAAGGACACTGGCAGGGAGAATTGTGGCGCAAGCGCTCCAATGGCAGAATGTTTCTGCAGTGGGGAGCCATTACCGCCGTCTATCATCATGGCAAGATCAGCCACTTTGTCGAATCGTTTCTCGACTTCACACAACAACAAAAACAGCTCGATAAAATTGAGCGTACTGCAGCCGAGGAACAGAGCATCAGTCAATTATTACGAATTTCATTGCGCCCGACAAACCTTGTCGATTACCTCAATGAAGTTCTCGATTGCCTCCTGGTCGCCATCCCCTGGCTAAATATTCAGAAAAAAGGGGCCATTTTCCTCGTCGGCAAACATGAGCACGCATTACACCTGACGGCAAGTCGTGGTTTCAATCCGGACCAAACCCGCATGTGTCGGGTTGTCAAATTTGGTCAATGCATGTGTGGTAAGGCAGCGCAGAATCAGACAATCACTTATTGTGATGAAACCAGCCACTGTCAGGACCTGCTCATTAACCAACAATTTGATCACGGTCACTATGTTGTACCCGTCACTCAAAATGGCGATATCGTCGGTGTTCTGTTACTCTTTCTCAATCCCGGCCACCCACGCAGTTACACTGAAGAGCAGTATCTCTACCGGCTTGCAGATATTCTCAGTATGGGGATCAGTCGACGGAACCATCAAGAGCACATTGAATTTCTGGCGTACCACGATGTGTTGACAGATCTGCCGAATCGACGCCTGCTCATGGACCGTATCAATCAGGAGATTGCCGCCGGTCAGCGATTAGGGACCATCGGAGCGATCCTTTACCTGGACCTTGATCGTTTTAAAAATACCAATGATGCCCTTGGTCACTACATCGGCGATCAGGTTCTGAAAGAAACCGCCCACCGTTTAAGCCAGAGTGTGACATCATCCGATATCGTGACACGACTCAGCAGTGACGAGTTTGTCATTCTGCTGTCAGCGTTGACCACTGACCTTCACCAGGCCGAAGAGAAATCCGCAGATATCGCCCAGAAAATCATTGATCAAATCCGCCTGCCATACAACTTGTCTGGCAGGGATATCAGCCTGACTTGCAGTATCGGCATCGCCCTGCTTCATGGTGACGACAACGACAGCTCCGACCTGCTGCGCTTTGCCGATACGGCCATGCATTATGCCAAGGCCGAAGGTGGCAATATGATCTCTTTTTTCCATCCATTCATGCAATCCAAGGCGGAACAACGCTTGATCATTGAGCGGGAATTAAACATCGCCATTGAAGAACGACAGTTTCAACTTCAGTGTCAGCCGCAGGTTGACAACCTGGGTCGAATCCGTGGCACCGAATTTCTGGTCCGTTGGCTTCACCCTGAAAAGGGGTTGATCTCGCCTGCCGACTTTATCCCCATTGCTGAAGAAACCGGACAGATACGCGCTATTGACACCTGGGTGCTTGAAACCGCCTGTTCATTGTACTGTCACTGGCAAGCGCAGGATCTGTTACGAGAATTGGACAGTATCTCGGTCAATATCAGTCCACAACTGTTCCATCAAAACGATTTCGTCACCTTGGTTGAATCGGTGCTTCAACGCACCAAGATGCCGGCGGACAAGTTGATGCTGGAACTGACAGAGGGCATTTTGATCAAGGATATGACGGGAGCGATTGGAAAGATGGATAAACTCCACCGACAGGGAATCCGCTTTTCCATCGATGACTTCGGAACCGGTTATTCGTCGATGAGCTATCTAAAACGTTTGAGTATCGATGAACTGAAGATTGATCAATCATTTATTCGCGACCTCACAGCATCACGTCAAGACAGCGCAATTGTTGAAACCATCATAACCCTGGCTGAGCAGCTGGATCTCTCGCTGGTCTCTGAAGGGGTCGAAACTGCAGAGCAACGTGACCTTCTTTTCCAGAAGGGGTGTAGAATCTTTCAGGGATATTTTTTCAGCCGCCCACTTCCGGCGGAAGAGTTACCGAATTACCGCCCCACCCCCACGAGCTGATGATTAATAGTCGTGGCAGCACAAGCAGAGTTGCGAATCATCCAATGAAACCCTGAGCATCCAGGCGTCATCACTGTGGGGGTTATGACAGGTCGAACACATTACCCGACCAACGCCCCCCTCTTCCCACTGATATAATTTAATACCCTGCGGTGCTTTTCGAAACCGATTGGTCAAATGAGTGATGTCGTAAACCATTCCAACAGGATGATTTACCGATTGTTGATCGGCGTGAATATGACAGCGCATACAGATGCCCTGATCATTAACAATGGGCGCAACCGCATCAACATAGTGCTCCGGGAGAAATTCCCCGCTCATATCAAAGTCGAACACTAATTTTTTAGTGAGGCGATGGCACATCAAACAGATGGGAGCAACTTCTTCCTGATGGCTCTTACGAAAGACTCGCGAGATCTGGTGAGGATTCTGATAGGCTTCAGCCGTTGAACAACAATACATCCCCAACAAAATGAAAATCACAGCGTATTTCATCGTCGCTCACAACTGAAAACTTATAATTAAACGCATACTAAGCTAAGAAAATATAGCATTAGATCACTCTTTTTCAACACACAAAAAAAGGGCTGACCATATGGTCAGCCCGATGATTTTCAACGTGGTTAGGTCAAAACTAGAGCAGCGCTTTAACCGCATCAAGAGCGGCTTGATAATCCGGCTCGGAAGTAACTTCCGGAACAATTTCACGGTAGGCAACTTTGCCCTGCGCATCAATCACATAAACAGCACGCGCCAGAAGCTTTAATTCATCAATGACCAGACCATAAGCCAGACCGAAGGAACGCTCCTGATAATCCGACAGGGTTTTAACACGTTCGATGCCAGCATTGCCGCACCAGCGTCCTTGTGCGAACGGCAGGTCAACACTGATTGTATAAACAGCCACTGACTCGGGCAATGCAGCAGCGTCCTGATTGAATTTACGTGTCATCGTATCACACACACCGGTATCAATAGACGGTACAACAGCGATTAATTGAACTTGCCCCTTAGCTGTTTCCAGAGTCACCGGTTGCAGGCCGTTGTCCACTACTTTGAAGTCAGGAGCAACATCACCAACTTTCACATCAGGACCAAGCAGAGTGACGGGATTGCCTTTAAAAGTAATTACACCTGTTCGTTTTTCTGACATAAACATCTCCTTTTAATTTAATGAATCGGACATCATCCTAACAGAGCTACCCCCCTTGTCAAGTCACCATGAGCATGACAGGAATGAAATTTCAGCTGGACAGTTGAGACAGCGATTGTCGTTCTGATTGAGGAGAATTCGTCACCTCGACCCACAGGGTCGCCCCACCACCTTCCGTTGTTGTCACCCAGGCACGGCCACCATAATGGCGAGCAATTTTCTGAACCGTTGCCAAACCAATTCCCGTTCCTGAGAGTTTTTTTGCCTCACTGCCCCGATAAAACACTTCAAAAACCTGTTGTTTTTCCTCATCGGGAATCCCCGGACCATGATCCAGTACATAAAAGACGATCCGATTCCCCCGTTTCACCCCACCAATTTCAATCGTTTCCCCGGCAGGAAGCGAATAACGAATGGCGTTGCTCAACAGGTTGGAGAACAGCTGGCTGACAACCGTTTCCGGTAGAAACACATCGGGCAACTCCTCCATAATGACACGTCCCTGATGCGCAACAAGCTCAGCATTCAAATCGGTGACGACGTCAGAAACCAGTTCCGTTGTGTTCACGGCCTGCAAAGGACGATCATCATGACCAATTTTTGCCAGGCCGAGCAGGTCTTCCATAAATACCAGCATTTTATCGCCATGCTGTTCGATTTCATCGAGCGCTTCGAGGGCCTGAACATCAAGGACTCGATGGTAATTTTCGATAACAAACTGCGCGTAACCGACAATGGGTGTTAAAAACGTTCTCAGATCGTGCGATACCGTATAAGCAAAAGCTTCCAGTTCATTATTAACCTGACGCAGATCCCGTTGAGCCTGCTGGACCGAAATGACCATCTGATTAAGAACCGTCGCCAATTCGCGCGTCTCTTCGGTTCCAGAAATCGGAACATCGACCTCGCGATAAATATCCTTTTCGATCAGAGCAGCACTTTGAGTCAATCGATACAGCGGCGTCGCTAAAGCCTTTGATAAATGCAGAGCCAGCAGACAAGAGACCAATAATACGATCAACGTCATGACCAGAATCCAGTTTTGTACCGTATTGGCCGGTGCATTCAATTCATCGACATACATGGTGGAGACAATGTACCAATCAAGCGGTTCGAAATAACGGATATAGGCTCTTTTCTTAAAGTGATAATCACCTACATGTTGAGGGTTATCCCACAGATATTCGAACGGAATTTCCGGATTATTTGCGGCGGCGATCAAATCATCAACCAACATGCTCCCCGTCGCCGGATTAACCATGGTGCGGAATTGATCGCGGGCGATATTGGGGTGTACCAGCATCTCACCTTTGCCATTAAAAATGCACATATATCCAGTTTCAGCCACTTTCAGCTGAGAAAACGACGTACGTAGTTCCTCGACAACAGCATCGAGACGGCGCTGAGCTTCCTCTTCAATATCATCAACATAGACTCCGGTCCCCACAACCCATTGCCACGGCTCAAACAAGCGAACATAAGAAACTTTCGGTTGCTGCATTGTCAAACCCTGTGCCGTCGGTTTGGGCCACAGGTAACGGATAAACCCTTCCTTGTTCACAGAGCACAGTTCTACAGCTTCCTGAAAGAAATTACCGTCATGATCAATCAGACTGTTAAATGAAGAATGATCGAGAATTTTGCCGTCCAAATGAGGCAATGTGGGATGCATAACCATGCGGGGTATGGGCTTATCCATATTGTTAACCCACAGATACCCTACCCCCTGATCGTAGCGCAGCAGCCGAATGTGATCGATCGCCCGTCGCTTTGCTTGGCGCAGGCTGATCAAATTTGCGCGATAATCAGCATATTGCTCTTCAATATGTGACATTGCCAGTCCGACAATATTCTTCAGCTCCTGCTTACGACGCTCCAATGTTGCCTGTTTATGAAACTGATAACTCTGATATTCGCTTTCAACATTGAGTAATACGGTATGAATGAGGTCCTTGGCATGTTGATCAAGACGCTTAGTCACCGCCCGATCAATCCCGTAATGGATCAGAATGGATAAAGTAAACGCGCTCAGTAGCACCATGGAAAGAGTCAACGCCAAAATTCGTGAGCGTAATGTCCGAAACCAGCTTTCACATTTCTCAAACATAGCGTTCCTCCCCACCCTGGCGCGGAATTCTGACGGTAACGGTAGTTCCCTGGTCGAGGCGACTATCAACCCGAATGCTCCCGAAATGTGCATCAACAATGCTTTTGGCAACGGTTAACCCCAACCCAAGACCACCTTTGGATGTCGTCGAAGCATCAATGCGGAAAAACTTATCAAAAACTTTGCCGAGATGCTGTGCCTCCATGCCGATTCCTTCGTCATGAACCGTTATCTCTACATAGTCGTCAACGACCTTTGAGACAATGTGAATGTGTGTATGTGAAGGAGAAAATTTAACGGCATTACTCAAGATATTATCAATGACCTGGCAGATTTTTTCCCGGTCCGCCCACAATTCACACGGATCGGCCTCTATCGTAAAATGATAACCGGACCATTTTTTCTTGTACCGCGCCACCAGAGCAATCAGATCCGTTTGCAGATCAAAGTAGTGCTTTTGCAACGAAATAGCCTGTCCAAACTCGAGCTGTTCGAGTTTAAGAAGATCATCGACAATGGAGGTTAACACCTCCCCTTTTTGGTGAATCGTCTCAAGAAACTCCTGCTGTTGATCAGGATTGATAGATTGACGGTAATCTTGGTTAACCAGCAACTCGGCAAATCCCATAATGGCGGTTAAAGGCGTGTTCAATTCATGGGCCGCTGTTGAGATGAATTCATTTTTCAACCGATCCAACTCACGTTCGCGGGTAATGTCCCGGAGCAATACCAACGTCCCGGAAACCGCATTGTCATCACTTTGCACCGCCGTCACCTGAACAGCCAACAACCTTTTGCGATTGTATCCACGGACTGGCACCTCTATTTCACAGCGACGTACCAGTGAATTCCCCGTCAGCGTTGAACAGATCAATTGCGACAGGTCATTGTTATGCAAAACCGCCGTAATGGTTTGATTCAGGGTGTCGCCTTCAGGAAGATTGAGCCACTGCTGCGCCGCAGCATTAATAAGGATAATGCGACCGATATGATCAATAACCATCAGCCCGTCAGAAATCGCTTTGAGAATTGCATCGATTTTATCTCGTGACGACTCAGCCTCGGAAAGTGCATTGACCAAAGCGCCCTCGGCTTTTTTACGCTGGGTGACATCACGAATAACTGACAGAATGAGCGGTTTGTCATCCAGAGTGATCGGCGTCAACTGAACTTCCGCCAGAAACAGGCTGCCATTGACTCTTTGATGGGTCCATTCAAAAAATTGGGGGCCATCTTTCAACCGCTCAATACGCTGTTTAACTTTTACAGCCGTCTCCTGCCCATCGGCCTGCAAAGGAGGAGAAAACTCTTGCGGAACCTTACCCTGCATTTCGTTATGAGAATAACCGAACAGATCCTCTGCCGTTTTATTGCTGTCAATGACGTGCAGAGTTTCACGATCAACCAACAGAATTGCATCACTGGAGAACTCAAACAGTGCTCGATATTTCTGTTCATTGACCTCTAAAATATGCTGAATATCCCGGCGTTCATCCATCTCTTGGGCCAATTTTTTATTGGTCGTCAGCAGATTGTCGTTACTGGTTTCAAGAGCACAGAGCGCCAGTTCTTTGTCATGAATCAATAACGTCATCGATTCAAGCATACGTTGCAACACCGTCCCCAATTCACGCGTCTCACGCGGGCCACACACGGGAACTTTAATCTGCAGGTCTTGAGTGCGCTCAATCTCTAAAGCCGCCTTGGACAACAACCGCACTGGTCGGGCCAGCGAAGTGGCAAACAGATAAGCCAGCACTGCAGCTCCAAATAAAGCGAGCGCGGATACAAACAGGATCTCCGCGCGTAATTGCCGTCCTGGTTGCGTAATTTCGTCAAGATACATCGTGGAAGCAATGTACCAATCTAAGGGCTCAAAATAACTGACATAAGCACGTTTATGATGATGCTGTCCCGGAAGACCGGGATGCCCGCCCAAATAATCGAGCGGAACGTCCGGATATTTGGCCGCTGCCATAAACTGTTCAGCCATGACAGACAACGTTTTCTCTTCTGTAGCGAATTCCCCTTGATCATCCGGGTGAATCAACATGTCGCCTTGACTGTTGAATACAAACATATAGCCATTTTCGGCCACATGGACCCGGGAAAACGTACGTTTCAGCTCTATGAGTATTTCATCAAGGCGCTGCTTGATTTCAGCATCGATATCATCCAAATAAACACCTGTGCCGACAACCCAGCCCCAAGGTTCGAATAAACGAACATAAGACAGCTTACGCTGATTGGGGGTTATGCCAGTAGCCGTCGGTTTATTCCACAGATATTCAATAAAACCTTCACCATCTTTATCGATGATATTGGCGATGGCGACAAGAAGATGTCCCTGTCCGGATGTTGCTTCAATAAATTTATCAGTACGGGAACGATCAACATCCTGAGCCGGGAGAATAGGATGCATTAAAACCTGGGGTATGGGTCTGGCCAGATCATTCACCCAGAAATACCCGACCCCGTCGGCATAACGCAGCTGTCTCAACTGGTCGAGAGCCTCCTGTCGTGCATCAGCTTCCGAAAGTAGCCCGCGCTCTACTTCCTGCTGTAACTCGGTGAGATGGGACATGGCGATAAACGCCAGATCCTTCAGCTGGTTTTTACGGCGTTCAATGGTGTTGTGCTGGTGGAATTGAAGACTGCGGTATTCGTTCTCGACACTGAGCAAAACGGCATTCATCAGATCAACACTGTGTTGATTGGCGGATTCAAAGGCCGTCCGCTGAACATTGGTTTGAGCAAAATAGGAAATCGTCCCGCCAGACAACAGCAGGATGCAACTCAATGTCAGTAAAATACGGGCTCGAAGAGACGAGAACATAAACCGTTATTCCTGCAGTCAACAGACTTGAATTAAGGACACATTCCCAACACGGGTATTGCAGACTGATTTTCCAGCAACAATTAAAAGATATTTTTCCAACCAGGCAGAATTAGGCCGATGGTTGGTTTAAAGTATTCGGCGATTTGTTACAGTGTAACAATGACAGCGTATCTTTCCATGATTCCAACATAAAATATGTTCAACTCATGAAAAGAGCCACTTCGGATTGCACTAAACTCTTAGCCTCGGACAGGATATCAGAAATGAGATATTTAATTATAAGTTTTCTATTTATTCCATGGTTATTGACTGCGGCGTGGGCACAGCCGAAGAGTGCCATCAGCACCGGATACCCCTTTCCGGAGTTGCAACTGCCGGTCCCCGATTCGGCGCAACAACGCAGTTATCTGGGATTGGAGGACACCACAGGCAGGTTTTTTTCCCCCAGCGCCATAAACGGCAAGATCGTATTGGTGGAATTTCTCAACGTGCATTGCCCCCATTGCAAAGATCAGGCGCCTATCTACAATACCCTCTATCGCCGCATTGAAAAAGATCCGCAGCTCAAAGATGACGTCCGCATGATTGGCATTGCGGTTGGCAATACCCGACCAAAGATTGCCAACTTTGTTGCATATTACGACGTGCTCTTTCCAATTTTCAGCGATGAAAATTTTTTCTTCTGGCGTGAAGCCGGGGGGAAAACAACCCCGTTTACCGTCTATGTTCGCCAGGACCAACCAGGCAAACATGGTGTTGTCGCCGCCACCCATATCGGAACGAACCATGAAGTGGAAAAAACGCTGCAACTGTTATCTGAGATCATAAACGAATCACCGAAGGACTTACTGCTGCCACAGGAAGATCTGGTCGATATCTCCGCACACACACCAGTGCCATTTTCTGAAGAGAAAATCATCACCACCGTCCGGCGCCTTTTTTCACGCCAGGGAGAGATTGTCTCGCTGGACAAAATTAAAGGCTTACCCGACCACGTTCTGTTTCGTGGCACGGTCCAGCATGGTGCAGTAAAGAAACAGTATTATGCCGAGGTGGTCAGCCGCTCAACCGTGTGTGACATCTGCCACGATGTTCATTTTGTGTATCTGTTTGATGGCGCTGCGAAGATTATGGATATCGAGGCTCTGCAGTTGACTAAATATGGCAATCAGGAATTTGACCGTCAGGATATGAACCAACTGAAGACGATTCTTCAGCGACGCCTACTGACACAGGCCAATTCTTTCGAGCCGGATGTCGATGCTGTCAGTTCAGCGACAATTACTTCAGCAGTTATCAGTGAAGCGCTTAACCGGACCCCGGGAATGATTCAATGGCTTGAAAAAAATGGCCTGTTCCCACCACAAGAAGAAACAAACTAGTGATTACGACACGGCCTTGCCCCATAGGGGGACAAGGCCGTGTTTTATAATTCCTCCAACTCTGCACGTTCCATCACTGAGTCGGGTAAATTCTTCTTAACCTTGACTCCCAGATCAACAAAACGGCTTGCCTGACTGATCAAGTTACCCCGTCCCTGACTCAATTTATTCATCGCCATGGTGTAGGTATGGCCGAGTGTATCGAGCTGAGTTCCCAATTTTTCCATCTCTTCGACAAACCCGCGCAATTTGTCATATACCGCACCTGCACGCTCGGCGATGGCCTGGGCATTTTTATTTTGCCGTTCAAACCGCCAGATGTTCTCAATCGTTCTCAACGTTGCCAGCAAGGTGGTTGGCGTCACCATGACGATATGACGCTCAAAGGCATAATTGAACAGACTGTCGTCATGCTGCAAAGCGGTTACAAATGCCGCTTCTATCGGCATGAACATCAGAACAAAATCGAGGGAATTGACCCCTTTGAGCGCGGAGTAATGCTTTTCACTCAAGCTGGTGACATGGTTACGCACGGCGCGAACATGTTCTTTGAGATAATGTTGTTTGCGCTCTTCCTGCTCTTGGCGGCACAGCTGTTCGTAACTGGTCAGTGAAACCTTGGAGTCGATCACAACATCTTTGCCCTGTGGCAAGTGCACAATGACATCAGGGCGCAACAAACGACTGTCGGTATCACGAAAACTGCCCTGCACCTCATATTCAACACCGCGGCGCAACCCGGATTGTTCGAGCAAACGCTCCAGAACCAACTCCCCCCAGTTGCCCTGCAGCTTGCGGTCCCCCTTCAGCGCCTGAGTCAATTGCCGGGCCTCTTCATTGATCTGCTGGTTGAGCGAACGCAGCTGTTCAAGCTCCTGCTTCAGAGATGCACGCTCGCGCACATCGTTGACATACACGTCTTCCACCTTCTGTTTAAAGCCATCGAGTTGCTGACGAAATGGGGTGAGAAGCTGGTTGAGCTCTTCGCGATTGATCTCTTTGAAGCGCCGACCGCGCTCATCAAAAATTTCCTGGGCAACAACCTTGAACTGACGGGTCAAATGGGTTTCGGCCTGCTCCAGCAGGGCCATCTTTTCGCTGTTCTGCTCACGTTCCATTTCAAGCCGGGTGAGAAGCGTTGCTTCTTGACGCCGACTGTTTTCCAGATTCTGTTGTAAAATGGAGACGTCCTGTTCTTTATCAGCCAGTTGGCGCTGCAACAAATCAACCTGGCCCTGTTTTTCTTCGAGACGAACCAGGCTGGCATCCAGGGCGCGCCGCTGCCCGCGCAACAACCACAAACGAATCCAGGCGTAGACGAGCAAAACCAGCAAAACGCCCGCGGCAATCAAAACCTGGTGTAACGGTAATGGCAACATCAGGCTTCCTCGGCAACAGTGGTCAATTTTCGGCGCGAAATCTTAAATACTGCCGAAACTTCGACAACCGTCTCGTTGTTTTCGTTCTGCAGATCAACTCGTGCCAGCCACTGACGCTCCTGTCCCTGCTCAACCTGAGCATGGGCCGTAACGATGCCTTGAATAAGGGGGCGCAAAAAGCGCACACTCATGTCGGTCGTGCCAAAATGTGTCGCCGGTGGAACACAGCTTTTTAACGCCATAACTGCAGCCGTATCGGCAAGACTGACCAAAGCGCCGCCATGCATGACACTGCCGCCATTGGCAAATTCACGCCGAAACGGCATGGTTAATGTCGCCTGTCCTTGGTCGGCATTCACAATTTCCATGCCCAGCAGTTCCTCAAAAGGAGCACATTCGATCCAGCGTTGAAGCGGAATGCTATGTGGACCAAGATTTTCTTCACTCATCTGTTACTCTCCTTAGTTTGAGCCAAAGCGGCCTCCCAGTTCAGCAACTGACGTTTCAAATCACTGCCGTAACTGTAGTGACCAAGTTGGCCGTCATGACGAATCACCCGATGACAGGGAACCAGCCAGGGAATTGGATTGGTTGCCATGGCATGCCCTACAGCGCGACTGGCACGAGGGAATCCACTGGCACACGCCAGAGCACCGTATGAAGTCACCTGACCGCTTGGAACCTTGAGCAAAGTTGCCCACACCGCTCGCTGAAAGGGTGTTCCAGAAACAACCACCGGAATGGGCTGTGTCACCGACGACCCCTGCCCTTCAAGCAGCGCGGCCATACGATAAGGATCCTGATCGACAGCCTGCCAGCGATGACCAGGGTAGTCCTGCTGCAGAGCGGCCAAAGCCGCCTCGGCAGATTGTTGGACAAGAAATCGAGTGCGCACAACACCATCGCTATTCCAAACGACGAGTAGAGGGCAGACGGACAACTCAATAAAGCAGTAATTCAGTTGCGAGGCAGAAGGATGTGGGACATCAACCACCCGAACCGGCCATTCTGTAGCACTATGCGTCTCAAACGAATGCCATCTCATATCCCCTCCCTCTTTTGACATTGATATTTTCAGCTTGTTTCGTTGGCCAGCATGTGATCGGCTTCCGGCATCCAGCGACAACTGAAAACCGCCAGCACGCCAACCACCACCAGTACTCCAATCAGACTTCCAGACCCGAACCACTGGGCCACAAGCCCTCCTGCTCCGGAAATCAAAGCCAGAACACCAACAAAACTATTGGTAAAGGCCACACAGGTTGCCCGATCTTCATCATTAATGGCATCAACCAGATAGGTCTTCCGCCCCAACCGCACGCCCGCCTCAGCCAGCCCGATCACAACAAAACTGGCAAAGAACCCGGCCACCTGCCATTGCGGGGGACAGCTGCTACCTATCCAGAGGACCAATATCGCAGCCAGTACGGACAACAAAGCGCTGTAGGTCATGACGGTTCGACTGGTACGGTCCGCCAACCGTCCCCAAAATGGGCTGCTAAGCACCTGGGAAATTCCCACTGCCAGCACCAGAGTTCCAATAAACCCACCATCAATATCAAGGCTCTCACTGGCGTGCAGCAAATAAAACGGCGTCGCCAGCTCGACGCCGAGCAACAGGGAGCGCGCCAGTAAAAATCGTCTGAAACCGTTATATCGCTTGAGATAATCAAGCCCGATGGAAATTTCATGGATGGGGTTTCTCCCGCCCTGAGTCTGCCCGGGGACTTCTCTGATCATGGCAAAAAACAATGCACCACCGCCCCATAATACCGCACCGGCGATGATGAGGGCGGACACCGTCATCATATCGGAATAGCCCTGTTCTTTAATCAGGGGCAGCAATGCACCGGCGCCAATTGTCAACAAACCGCCAATCAACGCTCGCGACGCCAATAACCGACCACGATGTCCTTTTATGATGGTTTTTGCCAAGACATCCTGAAATGCGATCGACGCAGTGCCGCTGGCCATACTGAACACCGCGAACAACCCGAGAATAAGCACTCCGCCACCCGCCGCAGGCAGGGTAAAGGAAATTGGAATCATCAGCAACAACGTCACCATCTGCAACAGTGCCGCTCCAACCCACACCCATTTACGCACTGCCAAGCGGCGGATCTGCCCGGAGGCTACCAGTTGCGGCAACAAAGACCCTGCCTGTTTGATCGGAACCAACAGGCCATACATCCACACCGGAGAACCGATAAGATGGAGCAACCACACCAGGACCAGATTCGGTCCAGCGACCTGCTCTGCCAGCTTGGTTGCAGCGCCGTTGGCAATGTTGAAGGTAAAGTTATACGGCTGTTCATGACAGCCACTTTCTGGAATGCTTTCACAGGCCCGATCGAGTGCATCCTCACCTGCAAGAATGGCGTAGAGACGCCGTTGTGTCAGCCGCATGATCCGTTTCATGATTCAGAAGCGCCCCTTCAAAAAGCAATGCATTGGAATTACAATCAAAAGAATAAATTTACTCGGGCCTGAAATCCTATTAAAAAATTAACCATTAGACAGTGAAGCTCAGGAGTGTTCTACTTAGTAACATAAATCGCTAATGTGGTCACGCCCTTGCGTGGTGCGACCCAGCGTCCCAGCATCATTTCTCACCAGCTCTTTCACCTATTCAACACCGTAAGGAGGAGAAAAATGCAACGGTACAACATCGTCCTTGGTGGCCAGGCAGGACAAGGCGTCAATACAGTCGAGAACATCATTATTCGTATGTTCAAGCTGTCCGGCTACCACATCTACGCCACTAAAGAATACATGTCACGGGTCCGTGGCGGACTCAACACCATCACCATCAGCGTCGGATCTGCTCCCATCCGCAGCTATCGCCAACAGATTGACCTACTGATCCCCTTCACCGCCGGTGTCGTCGATTGGGTCGCTCAGCGAGTGACAGACGATACGCTGTTACTCGGTAGTGACGAATTTCTGGCCGGGTCCTCACCGTCAAAGCACATTTTCCCACTTGAGTGGGATGAAGAGATCCGCAAAGAAGTTAAAGGACAGCTCAACACATTGTGTGCAGGTATGGTCGCAGCCTTGTTCGATATCGGGCATGAGATGCTCGTTGATTTGGTAACCGAGGCCTTTACCGATAAACCGCAAGCCGTTCTTGATAAAAACCTGAAAGCCGCCGATTACGGCTTCAATCAGGGGATACAACTCAAGGAGAAACAACAGCTGACATTCCCCCTGACCCCAGACAATTCGGTCAAGGAACAGAATCTTCTCAATGGCAGTGAAGCGGTAGCCATTGGAGCACTCAGCGGAGGCTGTAATGCGTTGTCATTTTACCCGATGTCACCTTCTACTGCCGTAGCGGTATTCCTGTGTCAACAGGCCCCGAATTTTGGTTTGGTGGTTGAACAATATGAAGATGAGATCGCCGCGGCAGCCGCTTGTATCGGCACCTGGTACGCGGGTGGTCGTGGCCTGGTCACCACGTCGGGAGGCGGTTTTGCCCTGATGGAAGAACTGATCAGTCTGGCTGGCATGTCGGAAACGCCCTTTGTTCTTCACCTGGCCCAACGTCCCGGCCCGGCAACGGGCTTACCGACCCGCACGGCTCAAGGAGACCTTAACCTGGTTCTTTATGCCGGACATGGTGATTTTCCGCGCACCATTTATGCGCCACGCGACATTGAGCAGGCCGTCACCCTTTCGGCCCGGGCCTTTGCCGTAGCCGATCAGTTTCAAACCCCGGCGTTTATCCTTACCGATGAATACTTCGTCGATACCTATTACAACAGTGACGCAATCACCCTTCCCGATGAAAAGCCATTACAGGTTATTGAGTCACCGGCAGACTACCAACGCTACCGGATCACGGATGACGGCATCTCACCCCGTGCCATCCCCGGTCACGGCGAAGGTGTTGTCATCGCCAACGGGAATGAGCACGATGAATATGGTGACACCACCGAGGAGATCGGTTTAAGCTCAGCCATGCCGGAAAAGCGGATGCGCAAGCAGGAACAGATGATCGCCGAAGCGCTGGAACCCGAGCTGGTCGGTGACGAGGATTACTCGACACTGGTCATCGGCTGGGGCTCAACCTACAACACATTGAAAGATGCCGTCGAAACTCTGGCCTTGTCTGGCGTCGCACTGCTTCACTTCAGTCAAATTTACCCATTACCGACGTCGGTCGCTGCCAGCCTCGATAAAGCCAGTCAGCTGATTGCCGTCGAGCAGAACTTTACCGGTCAGTTCGCCGACCTGCTGCAGCGCGATTACTGCTGCCAAATCAGCGAGCGTATCTTGAGATATGATGGCCGGGCGTTATCCTGTGAAGCGATCTGCACTCAACTTGAAGCCCTGGTGAAAGGAGGACGTGATGAGTAAGACACTCTTTGATTCCCCCCGCCCCGGATCACAGGAGAGTTCATGGTGTCCCGGTTGTGGTGATTTTGCCATTTTGGCAGTGCTTAAAAAAACACTGGAAAAACTTGGCCACACCCCACAACAGACTGCCGTAATCAGTGGTATCGGGCAAGCGGGCAAACTTCCCCACTATATTCAAAGCAACGGTTTCCACACTCTGCATGGACGTGCCCTGCCCATTGCCACAGCAACCAAAGCAGCTAATCCGCAACTTACGGTTCTAGCGGTAGGTGGTGACGGTGATATGTATGCTGAGGGGGGCAATCATTTCCTTCATGCCCTGCGACGCAATCCAGATATCACTCTGATTATTCACAACAACCAGATCTACGGGTTAACCAAGGGACAAGGGTCCCCAACCACTCTGCCGGGGACAAAAACAACCACTCAACCCTACGGAGTCAGTGAAGAACCGCTCAACGCGATTGCGATTGCCATTGCTCAGAACGCGTCCTTTGTCGCCCGTAGTTTTATTGGCCATCAGGAGCTGACGGAGCAACTGCTGACCCAGGCCATTGAGCACAAGGGGTTATCCATGATCGAGATATTCCAACCCTGTGTGTCCTTCAATAAACTCAACACATATGCCTGGTACAAGGAGCATTGCCAGATCATTGAAGACCACGACCCAACCGACCAGATGGCGGCGTTGGCACTGGCCCTCAAATCTGACC
>PKUE01000096.1 GCA_002869685.1 Desulfuromonas sp. | reverse complement strand
AGAAAGGTGGTGAAATCAGCTGGAGATTCGCTCGGCAGGAGTGGTTATCCGATAGCCGAAACCGGGAATCGTTTCGATCAGATCGCGCTGGGGCAATTTGCTGCGCAGCCGCCACATCAGCGTTTTTAACGAGGTATCACTGACCGAACAATCCCGCCAGATTTCGGATTTAATTTTTTTGAAAGAAACGATCTGACCATGCTGATTGAGCAGGTAGCCCAGCAGCTGGCTCTCTTTAGGAGTCAACCTGATCTGCTTCTGGTCCGACTTGAGATAACCACTGTCGCAGTCGACCAGATAACAGCACTGGGAATCACAGGTTACACGATAGACCTGCTCCTGATACTGGTGATTAACATGAGGATCGTTAAGCATCGCCGTGGTTACTGTCGCCAGAATGGTTTGATCTGTGACCGGCTTGACCAGAAACCCGAAAGGTTCGGTCTGTTGGGCGCGTTGGACGTTTTCCCGGTCACCATGGGCCGTCAGATAAATCAAAGCAAAAGTGCCAAGCTGACGCAGATGAGCCGCCACATGAACCCCATCGGTTTCATCTTTAAGACGGATATCCATACACACCAGATCAGGATCATGGCAGGTAAACAGGTCAACGGTCTCCTGAAAATCACGGGCGATGCCAACCACCTCATATCCTTCAGCCTCCAGGACATCGCGAATATAGTTGGCAATCAATAATTCATCTTCGGCAATCAGTATTTTTTTCATAATTTATCACCGTTGAAGTGCAAAACACACCTTCCAGCAGCTGCCCTGCAGGCAACACAAATCCAGGGTGCCATTAAGTTGTTCCGTCATCATACGCACAAAACGCATGCCGAGATTTTCACTGCACTGGCCATTCACACCACAGCCATCATCTGCAACCAGCAATTCCACATTGCCATCACGTTCGGTTAACTGCAATCGAATCACACCACTGTCACGGCCATGGAAGGCGTGATTCAACGAATTGGTCAGCAGTTCCGTTGCGATCAGGCCGCAAGCCACCAATACATCCATCGGCAAATTTATATCGTCGATATCACAGTTGATCTCAATCTTCTGATCCGGTCGTGAAAACGAGGTCAGCAAGTGGGTCGACAACTGATCGAAATATTCCGAAACATCAATGATAGAAAAATTATCACTGGAGCACAACAGTTCGTGCACCAGCGCCATAGATTGAATCCGGCTCTGTCCGGCACGTAACGCCAGACTAACCGGCGAGTTTTTTTCCTCGCGCAGAATCTGAAACCCGAGCAGACTGCCAATTACCGCCAGATTGTTTTTGACCCGATGATGGACTTCCTTAACCAGCATTTCCTGTTCTTCGAGGGAGGTGCGTAATTTTGCAGTACGCACCTTGACCGTCGCTTCCAACTCGACTCTCATTTTTTCCAGGCTTGCATTATGGTCACTGATCTGCTGAATCAACTGTTGCTGAGCCTGTTGCTTCTGCTCACGCAAGCCATTGATCTGATGCGCCAGAGCAAAAGACAGTAGCATTGTTTCCACAACCGAACCCGCCATAAAGGTGTAATTAACAAACGGGTTGGGCGCCAGAAAACCAAAACGGCGCACAGAAAACATCCCCACTCCGGTGATAAACAGGGCAAATGCGACAAGAAAATAACGGGAAGACGCTTCCCCACCAAGATAAACAGACCGAATGCCACATATAGCAATTACCACTAACAAAGGCAACAACATCAAGTACAACCAAAACGAGGTTGGATAGATGGAGACCGTGGCATAAACCAGAATGGTGAAATTGGGAACGTGAAAAACCGCCAACAGCTGATCCAGTTGCGGCATTTTATTCTGCGTATGTAAAAAGTGACGGACAAATTCGATGGAAGCGGCAATCGCCAGGACAAATACATAAAGATTGAGACGCAGATTCAACCAGGCAGAGCCCTGAAAGAGGTATTCGTGCAACAACTCGTAATGGGCGGCCACATCCACCAGCACCGCCAGGGTAAAAAACACGTAATAACCATAGCGTCGGTCACGTAACGACAGGAAAATAAAGAAGTTATAGATCGCCATGACCAGCATGATGCCGACATAACCACCGAGAAAGAAACGCAGAGTCTGGTCACGTTTTTCAAACTCAGGCACGGTCATGACCGCCCCATTGAGCGTCGTGCCGTCACGCGAATAGATGCGCAGGTAAATGGTGGCCGCACCATCGACAAAATGGATGGGGATGAGACTGTCCCGATGAGGAAGCGGTTCTGTCCACAGTGAGGTACCCCGTCCTTTACGGTAGTGAACCACCTCACCGTCAACAATCTGATAACTGTCGATTTGATCAAGGTAGGGAATACCGAACTGAATCAACCATTGCTCAGTACTGAAGTCATTGGCGTCAAGATCAAGACGACACCAGATCACGTCATCGGTGTAACCAAAGTTGAGGTGATTGTCGACCGCTGTAAAAGGCTGCTCAACAATTTTTGAAAACGGCAGGGTTCCCTTCGGGTCACGAAAGACATGGGCATAGGAACTGATTCTGCGATAACTGTGAGTATCCAGCGCCTGCTCATCGCGTTGCATCACCGTATTAGTCAGCCATTGGCCGGCAAACAGAATCAGGGCGAGCAGAACGAAAACAGCGTTGCCAAAGATAAATTTACGTTTCCTGTCCCAGCCCATACACATCACCCAATGCACATCACCAAAAATTTAAAATCACACGTCAACAGAGCCACATGACTGTGTAAACAGCATGCTTGTGCCAGTCTAGCAAAGATGAAAAAAAAATAGCGTGTAATTTCTTATAAAGGCATTGCCACAAAGAGCTGGAGATCCCTGTGTTTGGCCAAAAACTCGGTTAACGCCGCTGCGCGTGAGCTCGTCTAGTCTGCTGACGTGGACGGCAGGTAGTAGCGCTGACGTTCTGCAACGGTCAGATGCAGGCGATGGACAGGCAGTTTTTCTTTGGCCACCGTCTGCAAATTGTCCCGATACAGCGGCCAGACCGCCACAGCGTTATCCCGCGTCCCCGTGACAAGGCACTGGCTGTCCGGTGTAAAACACAGGCTGGAGACAGTCGAGGTCACATCGGGCGCATAGAACACGCCGCCATCGGCAACCTGATACACGATAACATGGCGCCACCCTGAAGACACGGCCAGCAATGTGCCATCGTCCGACAAACTGAGGGCATCGATCCTATCACTGCCGGCGATTCGCCACAGCAAAGCCCCCTGTGGCAAAGAGCGCACAGCAAGTGCAGAATCTTCGTCAACGGTCACCAACAGCTGGCCATCCCCGCCGACAATCATCTGCTCCACTCCGGCCGACTGCTGCCAGCTGTGCACGACAGCACCATCCCGCTCTGCCAGGACCACAACACGGCCATTGCTCGCCGCGGCAACAATCTGCTGGCCGATATTGAACACAACCGCCTTAATCACGGGATGATCATTCTGCCATGTCCAGACCGCCCTCCCCGACGCCACCTCCCAAGACACAACCGTCCCATCATCGGCAGCGGTAATCAGCCTGGTCCCATCAGCGTTAAAACAGGCACTGTTCACCTGACGGTCACAGGGCAACAAAAGCAGTGGATCACCACCGGACACAGGCCAGACCAGTACTTCAGGATCGCGGGTGACCACGGCTAGATAATGGCCATCATGACTGAAGGCCACAGAAGTCACCGCAGCATCACAGGCAAAACTCTGCATCTCTTGCCCCGTAGCCACCGACCACAGGGTAATCGTGTGATCATCGGTCACAGTTACAAGCTGGGTTGCATCGGCATTGAAACCTACCATGGATCCGCGGTCGGATAGAGCCACCTGCTGCGGGCTGTCAGCGGTCGACAACGCCGACAGACGTAGGGTGGCATCATCGGCAACACTGGCCAACCAATGACCATCAGCGCTCACAGCAACCTGATTTACAGGTGCCTGATGGCGCGACAAAGAGCGGTGTTCACCATTTTTGACGGCCCACAAGGCCGCCGTGCCGTCAGCAGAAGCCGTAAGGACTGTGGTTTCATCCGGGGAGATAACCAGATCACGGATTTCTCCGGATTGGGCCAGGGTTACGCTCAATGCCTGAGCCAGTGACAGCAGTTTCACCTCGCTTCCAGCAGGTCGAATCGCCAGATAGCGCCCGGTTTTACCGATCACCACCTGTTGAGCGAACCCCATATCAATCCCGGTATGAAACAACTCCCGACCTGTTTGAGCCGACCAGAAAAACAGTCCTTCTTCATTGCCGGTAGTGACCACAGTCTGGTTATCCGGGTAGAACAGGGCCTGCATCACCGCATTGTCATGATGCAAGACCTGAAGAGACGCCCCGCTTTCAACCGACCAGATCACGGCGGTCCGATCGTGAGATGCCGTGACTACCCGTGTGCAATCAGGGCTGAAACTGACGCTATTGACCGGAGACTGATGAGACAGCACCTGTTGTCGCGAACCATCACTCATCGACCACAGAGCGGCAGTCTGATCAAAGGAAGCCGTCGCCACCCAGCGACTGTCAGGACTGAAACAACACTGCTGAACAAAATTGTCATGGCCCAGATGGTAGAGCACCTCACCACTGGCCAGCGACCAGACCACGGCTTCGTCGAGAGAGCGCGCCAACAACATACTCCCGTCCGGGCTGAAGCTTACAGTGGTAAAATACCCCGCCGATTGAAACGGTAACGGCTCGCCAGTGTCCGCCGACCACAAGTAAATCATCCCTCCAGCCACCGTCGCCAGCCGCTGGCCGTCAGGACTGAACGCCACATCCACCACCCCGTTGTCGTGATGCAGTGCATAACGCCGCTCACCCGACTGGTTTGACCTGACAATCGCCTGACCATCTTCCCCACCAGAGACAACCACAGCCCCATCAGGACGGTAGGCGACACAATTAACGACACCGTCATGGTGAAACTGCATCAATTTCTGACTTTTGGCCACGGCCCGCCTGAGTTCATGCTGATCGGCCCAGGCCGGACGCTCGCCACCGTATTCTCCCGGCAAAGCATGAAGCCCCAGCAACAGGGCGGTATCGTACTGATTGTTATCGTTAGCCTGACGTGCCTGATCGGTAAGAAAACGGCTCTGACTGACTAACACCTGATCCCGTTGCAGGCGCGCCTCGCGACGCTGCTGAAAAGCAACAATGCCGGCTAACACGGCGATAATCGCCAACAGGGCAATAGCGGCCAGCCATTGGCGCAAACGCCGCGAGCGCCGCCGTTCCTGAACCAGTTGATATTCCTTGTCGCGCTGGGTAAGGACACGCAGCGGGATGGACAGAATCCCGGCGATAATTTTCAACACCATCAGATCAAGCTGTTCACTGTACGCCGCCACACGCTCATTGATGATCGATTTGTTCAAGGACGTGGTGTGCTGCAAATGCATCCGGTACGCCTGAGGCGAGGTCCAGCCCTGGACTAACCGCCCCTCTTCCAACACGCGGAAATCAGCGGCAATGGGTTCGGCATGCCGTTGAGTCCGCTGCCCGGCCTCGTCATATTCATAGAGCAGCGGTTCGGGAAAGCACTCGTCCTGTTCTGTCCAGCCTGATGCGTATTTACTCTGGTCCCAACTGACATTGGGTTCACCATCAATGATGGCCGCCATGATGGCGTCGGAACGCCCGAGCCGTTTGAAATAATCGATCTCATCGGCGACATAAGTTGATTGGAAGGCCCGTGGCGAACACAACACCACCAGCATCTGCGACGCGTCGAGCGCGTGAACGATGGCACTGCCCAGATCAGCGTAGGCCGGCAGTTCCTGTTCATCGCGAAACACCGGATAAATGCGCGCCGGAATCTCCTCGCCACGTTGGTTCAGGGTGCCGACCAGATCTTCAGGCACTTCATAGGTCTCAATAGCCTGATGCAACCAGGTGGCCCATTGACGGCCCTGTTGTGCATTGTCGGCATGACGATAGGAAATAAACGCCAGATAGCGATTTTCAGCGGATTTCGACACCGGAAGCATTTCTCCTTCAATCATTTCAGCGTTTGTCGACAAAAGCGGTGTAGGTCTGCCACTCCGGGCTTTCCACCAAGTGCTTGATATTGCGGATCATGGTGTCATCTTTGCCCTTTTCGACTTGTGATAGCCGCTCATACGGCACAAGACACGCGTGGGTCTTGCGCACCGCATCCTTGCCCGTTTCGGCATAACGCCAACCATCCAGGTACAACGCAGCCATCCACCGCCGATGCTCCAGCTCGGACAGTTTTTCCAGCCAGACCGGATCGTCGACAACCGCGTCGATCGCAGCGACTCCCCGCTGGTCATAGCCCATTTCCCGCAATTTGACGGACAGATGATCAGCCTGCCAGCGATTGGCGTTCTTCTTTTCTTCCGACAGCTGCTGCCACGGGACCAACGACGGGTTGTCCGCCACATTCTCGCCGGATAAAGAATCCAGATAAGCCTGATGAATGGCGCGGGCAATTTTATCGGCGGCATCATCCAGTAACACCTGAAAATCACTGGCAAAACGATAAGGATTAAAACTATGGATATTGCGCTGACTGAGGTAGCGGCATTGCTTTTCCTGAAGCAGATCGGACAATCCCGACGTCAGACAGGCGACAATCGGCGCGTCATCGTTATCAAGCATCCGCCTCAGGTTGAGCGCCAGGGCAATATTCAAGGTCTCGTCATCCAGACAACAACACACCAGGGCCGGATTACCCAGATCACCGGCGTCCAGATCAGCGACAAATTTTATTTTCTCGGGATCTTTTCTCACCAACCGCACGGTCACACCGGGCACCAGCGTATCATCCAACGGAGAAATATCCCTGTATGAGCTGAAAAAGTGCTCAAACGCATCCGCCTCTTTATCAATCACAGTGATTTGAACAGAATGCCAACGCAGATAATGACCGATGCGGGCTAACTGACGAATCAGGGCCTCGCCCATCCGCGTCTGACCAACAATCACCACCTCGAGCGGCTCACTCCCTGCAGCAGGCAGCGCAGCAAACGCGTCCGGTGGATATTTTTCCAACAGGAAACGGCTAGCCGCATCATGAACATTGAACAGCGAGGCGTAAAAACCGTCATGGGCCGCTTCAAACACCTCGTGCTGAGAAAACACCTCGAATAATGTTGCATCGGTGATGTGACAATAGCAGCGCAAATCGCTGTCACCACCGGAATTCTGTTCATCAAGCACCGTCTGCCGGGCAGCTCGGATAATCTTGACATTGCGCCGGTCATTGCCGGTCACGGCAAACAGATAACGTGCCTTACTGGCGTTGACTTCATACAGCGCCGCCGGGTCACTGGCATCGGTGTGAATGACGACCACGCCACGCGATTTAAGGCTGACCACCTCCGTATGCGCGGCATTGAGTTCGATAACCGCAACCTTATAGCCCTTATCCAGAAAGGCATCGACCAGACTCTGACCGAAATCACCAATGCCGCACACCACCACATGGCCTTCAGAATGTTGCAGATTGATGGTCCGATAGCGTTGACGAATCTTCTCCCAATAGGCCCGGATGACACCCAGCAGAAAGGCCGCATATGCCAGGCTTTTCGCCCAACGCAACATCTGCAACGGGTCACTGTCTGATCGGTTAAACAAATAGCTCAGGCCACCGCCGACAAACAGCACCACGGAAAGGATGAACAACCCTTTGACAATCGGCCACGACAGACGGCGCGACCAGCGGGCAATGCGCACGGCAAGCGGCATGGAAACTTTTTTTCCTGGCATATCAAATCCCTGTGGTCAAAGTCAGCGGGCAAACCCGCGAGGTTATTATTTCCATCATCGTCCGGTTGCTTGCCGAGAAAATGCTTTCAGCAAGGT
>PKUE01000042.1 GCA_002869685.1 Desulfuromonas sp. | reverse complement strand
CGCTGGCCGGAAAACCCTGTTCTTTCCGATATCCTCTATGCTCTTTCTTCAGCATTGGTCGTCTATTACTGGATTGCCGAGTTTGAAAACCTCAACTACCGGGCCGGAGCTGAAAACGACCTGGATGCCCTGGTTTCTGTCGTCGGGATTCTGTTGTCACTTGAAGTGTGTCGCCGTGTTCTCGGCTGGCCAATGACCTGTATCGGCATGGCCATGCTGGCGTATGGCTATCTGGGGCCGTTTTTCCCCGAGGTGATCGCTCATCGTGGCTTCGGTTTTGAACGGTTGAGTACCTTTCTGTTTTTGACCCCGAATGGTGTGTTCGGCGTTATGGCCAATGTCCTGGCCACCTACGTCATCCTGTTTATCTTCTTTGGCGCTTTTCTGCACAAATCCGGTGCCGGAAAATTCTTCATTGATCTGCCGTTGGCTATTGCCGGCCATTCCACCGGTGGTCCGGCCAAGGTGGCTGTTATTGCTTCGGCCCTGTTCGGGTCGGTCTCCGGTTCGGCCATTGCCAATACGGTTTCCACCGGGGCTTTTACCATCCCCCTGATGAAACGAGCCGGGTTTAAGCCCCATGTTGCTGGCGCCATTGAACCTGCGGCATCCATTGGTGGCATGTTTCTGCCGCCGATAATGGGCGCTGGCGGTTTTTTGATGGCGGAACTGACCAATACCTCATATGCCACCATCATGATGATTGCCGTGGCACCGGCGCTGCTGTACTTCTTCTCCGTGTTTTGCATGATCCATTTTGAGGCGCGAAAACAGGGGCTCAAAGGGATTGCCGGTGAAGAGTTTGAACCCTGGAAAGTGGTGCTGAAGCGGGAGTGGTATTTTTCGTTGCCACTGGTGATTATCACCGTGCTGATGATTCTGGGCCGCTCGCCCGGATTTTCGGCATTCTGGGCAACGATCTCGTGTATCGTCATCAGTTGGGTGCGTCCTGAGACCAGAATGGGCGTACGAGAGATCTGGCAGGCGATCCAGGCGGGTGCTCAAAACACACTGATTATCGGAGCAACCCTGGGAGTGATCGGGATTATTGTCGGCACTATTGCCCTGACCGGTGTTGGACTGAAATTCTCCGATATCATCATCTCACTGGCGCAGGGCAACTTGCTGGCCGCTGTCTTTCTGGTTGCTCTGGCATCGTTGGTATTAGGGATGGGAGTGCCGGTAACGGCGGCCTATCTGATAACGGCGGTGCTGGCCGTTCCGCCATTGGTTGAAATGGGGGTGCCGGTTTTGGCGGCGCACATGATCGTTTACTGGTTCAGCCAGGACTCCAATATCACACCGCCGGTTTGTGTGGCGGCCTATGCCGGGGCGGCAATCGCCGGAGCCGACCCGTGGAAAACCGGCTGGACATCGTTTAAATTTGCCAAGCTGCTCTATGTGATGCCGATCCTGTTTGCTTTTACCCCGGCAATTCTCTTTCAGGGCAAACCCGCCAATATCGACATGGGACCCTTGCCGGGAGAAGCTTTTTTTGCCGATGTAACAAACGTTTCCGTCAAAGTAGGTGATCGCTTTGAAGTTGGGGATCAACTGTTTGAAGTGCGCACTGATGCCGGGACTTTTCCCATTGTCGCAGAAAAACGTGGGGTAATTCAGGAGTTGAATGTGCGTGCCGGTGGCATGATTGAAGAGGGGGATCCGGTTTTAAGTGCAGAGATTCCGGCAACGGGACTCGCAGTAACCTCCAGCATTTTCTCAGCGTTTCTCGGAACAATCGCGTTTTCAGCGTTAACCATGGTCTATTGGTTGCGTCGAACGACACTGGTTGAGTGGATGGCGCTGGGAATCGCCACAGTCCTGCTGTATTGGCCAACACTGGTGACTGATCTCAGTGGCGCGCTGATTGTTGCACTGATCTTATGGTGGCAGAACCGTAAAAACGTTCGTGAAGCAATCGGATGATTTTTCTCTTTTATATCAGAACATCACGGGCCTGATTCTTCATTGGATCAGGCCTTGATTTTATGTTTGGGACTCGGGTAGTCTGTGCGCACTTATCCACAGTGCTATTTGAAGGAGTTGTCATGGAAATCCATCCCCGCATAGAAAACGCGATCGCTCAGGTTGTTCAACAGCAGATCGATACCAATGATCCCCCGCAAGTAACCGCAACTCTGGTTCGTCTGGTTAACGAGGGATATTCTGACCTGCAAGCGCGTGAACTGATTGGCTGTGTCGTTGTTGCCGAAGTTTTTGATGTCCTCAAAAGCGGTGAGGCTTTTGATCTGGAGCGGTATGTCGCGGCGTTGGATCGATTGCCTGAACTGCCTGAGTCATCGTTGTAAACAGTCGTTAGCAGCCCTCGACAAAGAATGGCGCATGATTGGAGGTCATTTGTGGTGGGTCGCGGCGTAAAATGGCGGCAATAGCCGGATCTTTTTTGAAGGTCTTTTCGAGAAAACGGCGGACATCCCCCCGGTTCCAGCCGTAGGGGTGTTCAAAGTCGCTGTAGAGGCTCAAATCTCCCTGATAGAACGGGCGTAGAGCTAACTGCTGCGCATCACTGCTGTTGGTTGGCAGATTGAAAATCGCCAGGTTGAGAAACGTCACTGCTGCGTGATTGCGGCGAATAAAAGTAAGGGTGTGTTCCGCAGCTTGAGGCGTTTCCCCTGGGGTGCCAAACAGAAGGTACACATAGGTGGCAAGTCCCGCCTGTTTCAAGGTGGTCAAGACCTTCTCGGTCAAAGCACTGGTAACGCCTTTTTCCATTTGCGCCAAAACCTGATCATCTCCCGATTCAATTCCAAGTTTCAACAACACGCAGCCGGCCTTTTTTAGTGCCCGGCAATAGTCCAGATCGGTCAGGCGTTCATTGACGCGAGCAAAGCCGTACCAGTTGACGCCCAAAGGGCGTTGAATTAACCCATCCAACAACGCCGGACTGATGGCGTTGTCCAGCAGGTGAACCAGACCCGGTTGCCAGCGTTGACATAGCTGGTGCAATTCGTCGAGGTTCTGGTTCGCCCCGGCGCTGGTGTAACGGTTCTGTTCCGCCCGTTCCGGGCAAAAGGAACAGCGGTTCCAGTAACAGCCGCGTGATGCCGCATAGGGGAGAATCAGCGACGGTGACCAATAACGCTCCAGCGGGAGTTGGGAGTAATCAGCCAGAGCAGTGCTGTGGTTGACAGCGATGCCACAATGGTTTAACAGAGCGCGTTCACCGGGGCCATCAATACATCGATCAACCAGAGCCGCGAAAGGGTTACTCCAGTTGGGATGACGCATCCACGAGGTGATCAGGCCGCCGCCAAGCACAATGGTAATCTGGGGGGCGATCCGGCGCACGTGGCCGATCATGGCAAAGGTGACGACGGCCTGACTCAGATAGTTGAGGGAAAAACCGATATGTTCATGGCGAGAAGAGGAGAGGGCCTGTTGTAACCGTGGCGAGAAATAGTCGTAAAAAGGGTTTTTTTCTGGAGCGGCAGCTGCGGCCAGCAGATCGTGACTGCTGACACTTGAAAATTCTCCATCAACATAATTGCTCACGCTGATGGTGGCGCGTTCTGTGGTCTGATTCAGTGCCCGGTTCAGATCGGCAATACACCGCTGATAGCGTGCCGGATTCAAATAGGTTCTGTTATCGCGTAAAGAATTCAGATGGGCACAGGCATTCTTTTTTGCCCGTTTTGTCCAGGTGTCGTCTTGCAGTGCCGGTTTGTTGATCAGGTATTCAAGCCCCTCAATATTTGCATCAATGATTTCGACCGGGCAGTTCTGCCCTTGGAGTGCACCTGCCAGCAGGGCGATTCCCGGAGGTGGTTCGGTTGGTTTGGCAACGGGGGGATAAATCAGCAGCATGGATTGTCTCAAAAAAAGGAAAGATTTTACCTGCGCTAACTGCTAGCATGACACGATGATTCGGGCAAGAAATAATGACACGGAATATCTTTTGACACAGCGCTTTGTGTTTTTTTTAGCGGGAGGGGTGGCGATGAAGACGTTATGGAAGTGTGCTCTGGTTGTGTTGCTGATGTGGTGTGGCGGCTGCGTTGATGTGGCTCAATCACCGTTGTTGGGAAATCTGTTGCAGTCGGCGTCAAAGGCTACAGTGTTGGATGAATCAACCGTTGCCGCCGGTCTGAAAGAAGCTTTGCGGGTCGGCAGTGAGCGTGCCGTGTCTGTGACCTCAGCTTATGACGGCTTTCTCGGCAATGATCTGATCCGTATCGATATGCCGGAATCGTTGCAGACGGTTTCCACGACGATGCGTAATATCGGGATGGGGTCCTACGTGGATCAGTTTGAAGTCGCCATGAATCGTGCGGCAGAAAAAGCCTCGGCGGAAGCCAAAGGTGTGTTCTGGCAGGCGATCACGTCAATGACTCTTTCCGATGCCATGGGAATTCTGCAAGGGGATAACACTGCAGCCACCGATTATTTTCGGGCGAAAACCTCCGCAAGCCTGGCGGAAAAGTTCAAGCCGATTGTTCAGGAAAAAATGGCTGAAGTTGGCGTTTATACCTATTATTCCTCGTTGGTGAATACCTATAATGCGTTGCAGTTGACTTCGAAGCCGCAATTTGACCTGGAGCAGTACGTGACGGATAAGGCGCAGGAAGGGGTCTTTACCATGCTGGCTGCTGAAGAGGTGAAGCTGCGCGAGGATCCGGCGACCCGGACCACCGAATTACTGAAGAAAGTCTTTGCCGCTCAGGATTGATATGGAACAGATTCAAACCATTCTAGCCCAAGCCCGGTTACACCGTTCTGTTGAAGGGGAAAGCCGACGGTTGTTTTATGGTCGCGGACATTGTTTTGCCGGTCTGGAAGATGTCGTCATTGATCATCACCCCGGCCTGATTGTCATTTTTCTTTACCGCGAACGACAACACGACTGGCTTGAGGCTTTGGCCCGGCAGTTGAGCATTGAAGATCCTGCAGTGCACTGTGTTGCGGTTCAGCATCGCTATGATAACGGTTGCCCGATGGAGGCATTGATCGGAGAGCTCCCATCAACGCCTCTGGCTGTAGAAGCCGGATTGCGCTATCAGCTTAATCTACAGCGTGGACAGAATATCGGTTTTTTCCCGGATATGGCTTTTGGCCGAGCGTTGGTTCGCGAGCATGCCGCCGGTAAAAAAATTCTCAATCTGTTTGCTTATACCTGTAGCTTTTCTGTTGCGGCACTAGCCGCCGATGCCCGCCAGGTTGTGAATGTTGATATGAGTCGGTCTGCGCTGGATCAGGGCAGGCTCAACCACACCTTAAATAACAGCGATCTTCGTGCTGCCAGCTTTGTTGCCGTTGAACTTTTTCGCAGTTTTGGCCGGATGGCCAAGTTGGGTCCATTTGATCTGATTGTGTGTGATCCTCCGGCGCAACAGGGCAAAAGTTTTACCGCAAAGACACACTGGCCGAAGTTGCTCAGACGGTTACCGCACTGGCTGTCTCCGGGTGGGGAACTGATGTTGTGTGTCAACGGTCCCCATCTCCCGGAACAGTTTATGGAGGAGCAGATTGCTCTTCATCTCCCCGAGGCACAACAGTTACAGTGTCATGTGGCCGGAAGTTCCTTTCCCGAAAAAGATCCACGTTGTGTCACGCGCCTTTATCATCTTAAATTCCCCTCTTAGTGTCACATTTTCTCTTCAGTTTGCGTTGTTAATTCTTGATGTCCACTAATGATTGTTACAAAGAGTGACAATGAACTGTTTTGTTTTTCAATTCTAATGATGGTAAGCATATAATATGTCACAGTAGCGTATACATAGTGTCGCAATAGTGGTCATTATGTCCTCTTGTATTGTGTTCCGATGTTACAAGGTGGAACTATTTTTTCTTCTGTGCGCCATTTTTTAACATAATTCGTATACTAAACCCCCGTTTTATCTGGATGTGATGTTTTTGGCATGAACATGGCTATGATGCCATGCAAGTTTGTAACGATTAAACATCGTTCTTTTTATGCCAAGGGAGAGGTGGCATCGCGCATGAATTGGAATGTGTGATGTCAAAATGTCACATTAATCAAAATGGGAGAGAGTATGTCTAAATTTGTTTGGGGGGTAGTTTTTGGAGTAATGGTGCTGGCCTTGGCCGGTCAGACGGCGTTTGCAGCGATTACTCTATATGAAGCGGATCAAACAAGCTTCAGTGTTGATGGTTCTTTCAATACGTTCTATGTCCACAGTGACAGTGATAAGAATGCGGCGATGGAAGCCATTCTTGCCACGGATGATCGTGAGCAATCACGGATCAAAATGGGCTTTCTGCCTAACTGGATCGGTTTCAACTTCAGCAAACAGATTGGTGATCTGAAGTTGGGTGGACGGTCTTCATTTTGGGTGACCATCAATGACAGTGACAATAATGTTACCGAGTCAGGGATTGATACCCGTCAGTTTTACGGCACAATCGATGGCGACTGGGGGCAAGTGTTGATCGGTAAGGATTTTACCATTTTCAACCGCAGCAATATTTTCCTCGATGAAATCCTGCTTGGCTATGGAAATGTCAGTGATACCATGGGATTGATCGATGGCAATGGTGTTTCCTTTGGTAATATCGGTTCCGGTTATACCTATCCGTTCCCATCCGCGCAGATTACCTATCGTACCCCGGAAATGGCTGGTTTCAAGTTGACTGTAGCAGTGGTTGATCCCTCCAGAACCGCACCGGGTGGTGAAGAGCATGCCCCGCGCTTTGAAGGTGAACTGACATACAACTATGTCTTCAAACAGGGGTCAGTCATTGCCTGGGCCGGCTTTTTGAGCCAGAGCTCGGAAAATGCCGATTACGATGTCGATACTCAAGGGGTTTCTTACGGTGTCCGGGCCAGTTTCGCCGGTCTGTCTCTGCATGCATCAGGGTTTAATGCCAGTGGCCTCGGTTTTGAACTCGGCGCTGGTGTTGACACCACATTGTCTCTTCCGGTGATTGATGCCAATGGTGATGAGCTTGATTCCGATGGCTATCTGCTCCAGGGTTCTTATACCTTCGGCAAACTTCGTCTGGTCGCTTCCTACGGCGAGAGCCAACTTGATGGTGATGTCGGCGTTGAAGACTGGGAAAACGAAACTAAAACCGCTGCAGCATTCTATACGGTAAATGAGAGCCTGAAACTTGTTGGTGAATATAACATCAACGAAATTTCTATCGGTTCTGCCGAAGAAGAAACCAAAACAATTGCCCTTGGTGCAATTGTCAGTTTTTAAGATGAGCATCACGCCCTTCTCCTGAACAGGAGGGGGGCGTGAGTTTTTGCAGCATCTTTTGTTTAAGCGCAGGGATGTTTCTGCTGGTTGCCAGGTGAGGTTTTATGAATAAGTGTGTCGTCCTTTTGCTGGGTGCTTTGCTGATGCTGTCTGGCTGTGCCAAACTGCAACCGCAGCGATTAAGTGTTGTTGAAGATTATTTTCATGGCGTTGTGGTGGAGGCCGTGCCATCTCGGTCAGAGGCAAAAACTGTTGCTTCTGCCGCCGCATTTGAATTGGATGTGCTGAAAGATCTGATGGGGCAACTGACCTATATCTCAGAAACGACACTCTCTGGTGGGCAGGACGCGCAGTTTGTCTTTATGCCTGAAGAGATTGAACGTCTGGCGCCCTCTTTACATCAGGCCCTTACTCAGTGTGGGGCAGGGCAGTGGGTGCATTTTGTCTCGTTTAATCAGAAAAAAGGCGTTCTGTTCAGTCAAAGCCGCAAAAGCGAAGGAGTGTGTTTCATCTCAGCGGACCAGCGGGTCAATTTTTCCTTTTATTTCATCAATGCCAATCGGTCTTCAAGCGAAACTTCCGCACGTTATCATCGCTATTCGGTGCTGAATCCTCTGGAGATCCTTGAATCCCGATCGTCACTTGTTGCCGAGAGGGACGGCGTTCAGG
>PKUE01000172.1 GCA_002869685.1 Desulfuromonas sp. | reverse complement strand
TCAAATCAATTCAATTAAAGATCGCCCTGTTGGCGGGAGCGTGTCTGTTGCTGTGCGCCGCGATCCTGGTCGGCTACAGTCTGACGGCAACGCATAATACGCAGTCGTATGTTGATGAAAAAGTGTCCGGGTTGTTGGAAGAAAATGCCCAAGTGCGATTGGAGGAGTCGGCCAAGGTCGCTGCCTTCAGCATTCAGCAGGAATTTGATGTCGCTTTGAATGCGGCGCGCACCATGGCGCAGAGTTTTGAGATGTCCAAGCAGGTCGATGACGCGGGTGTTCCTTCGTTGACATTGGACCGTAAAGCGGTCAATGCCATCTTGCTCAATGTGCTCAAGCACAACGGGAGCTTCAATGGTACTTACAGTTGTTGGGAACCCAATGCCATTGATGGTAATGATGAGGCTTTTCGGGTTGAGCGGGATGGCAATAACCCGCAAACCGGCCGGTTTACACCGTACTGGACCCGCGATGACCAGGGGCGCGTTGATGTCCAGCATCTGGTCGAGTACGATTCTGATGCTCTGCATCCCAATGGGGTGGCCAAGGGCGGCTGGTATCGTGTGCCGCAGACCACGCATAAGGAGAGTGTTTTAGGGCCGCTGCCCTACATTGTTCAGGGTAAAAAGGTCTGGTTGGCCACATTGTCAGTGCCTATCCTTCATAACGGCACGTTTTACGGTGTTGCCGGAACCGACTATGTGCTTGATTTTGTCCAGAAGCTCGCTGTGACTGCAGATCAGAAATTGTTCGATGGCCAGGGTGAAGTGGTCATTGTCAGCAATCAGGGGCTGATTATTGCTCACAGCGAAAAGCCGCAGTGGATCGGCCAGAGTTTTAAGGTGTTCAATGATGCTGCTGCCGCTGATCTGCAGATTATCCAGCAGGGACATCGCCTTGTTGAAGAAAATACTGAAACGGGTGAAATAAAAGCCCTTGCTCCAATTCAGCTCGGTAATACCGGCAAACCGTGGGCCGTGATGATTCGTATTCATTCGGATGTGGTGATGGCAGAAGCTCATGCGTTAAACAAGCAACTGGAGGAGCGTGAAAGCAATAATATTAACTGGCTGCTGATCACTGGTGGTGGTGTGACCGTCGTATCGATTGCGTTGTTGTGGTTCTTTGCGGCGAGCTTGTCCAAACCGGTGTTGCGTGGCGTTCGCCTGGCTGAGGAGATTGCTCAGGGGCGTTTCGACAGCCGACTGAAGATGACAAGTCAGGATGAGATTGGTCAATTGGGCCGGGCCCTGGACAGTATGGCAGACAGCTTGCAGGAAAAAGCACGTCTCGCCGAAGAAATTGCTCATGGCAATCTTGATGTCGATGTTCAACTGGCATCAGAACAGGATCAGCTTGGTCTGGCATTGCAACACATGACCAACAGTTTGAATGATTTGCTTGGTCAGGTGTCCATCAGTGTTGAACAAGTGGCGGCAGGGAGTTATCAGGTGTCTGATTCCAGTCAGACCCTGTCTCAGGGGGCGACAGAGCAGGCCAGTTCGTTGGAACAGGTTACCAGTTCCATGCAACAGGTCGCATCTCAAACCGATCAGAATACCGCAAATGCCCGCGAGGCCAGCCGCTTGTCGGATGAAGCCAAAAAAAGTGCTGGAAACGGTAATGGTCAGATGAAAGAGATGGTCGCGGCCATGGGAGATATCTATGAGTCGGGTCAGAATATCTCTAAAATTATCAAGGTGATTGACGAAATTGCTTTTCAGACCAACCTGTTGGCCTTAAATGCCGCTGTTGAAGCGGCGCGTGCCGGCCAACACGGCAAAGGGTTTGCCGTTGTCGCCGAAGAGGTGCGCAATCTGGCGGCGCGCAGTGCCAAAGCGGCTGGTGAGACAGCTGAGTTGATCGAGGGTTCGGTATCGAAGACGGAAAAAGGGACCGAGATCGCCGAAAAAACCGCTGTGGCTCTTGATGAGATCATGACGGAGGTCAATAAAGTCAGTGCCTTAGTTGGAGATATTGCCATTGCTGCTGAAGAGCAGGCGCAAGGGATCGGCCAGATCAACCTGGGGTTGGGACAGATCGATCAGGTGACTCAGCAAAATACAGCGACTGCTGAGGAGAGTGCCTCGGCCTCCGAAGAGCTTTCCGCACAGGCACAACAGCTCAAACAGATGTTGTCCCATTTCACCCTGCGTACGGAGAAAGCGTCGCGTGCCGGTCGGGCGGGGGATGACATATTGAGAATCGGTATGGATTAATTCCTGGTTTTCCGGTTTATTACACACAAAAGCGCCCCGGCATGTTTGTCGGGGCGCTTTTGTGTGCAGGCTGTTCAGTGGCGATAAAGCCATTGACTCGTTCTAACGACTGACCTAAACTGGTCAGTCGGGTTAGTTCATGATTTTCCGTGAATAATCAATACCCTATCTTGTGCTCTATCAGGATGTCGAATCTTTCGCATCGCCAGAGCGATCCTCTATCTGCGGCGAATGTAGTGACCCAGACTTCTCCCCACAATCCAGATCAGTTGACCCTGCTGCCTCTAGGCGGACTGGGAGAGATCGGCCTCAATATGATGGCACTGGAACATGCCGGAAAAATTGTGCTGATCGATTGTGGCCTGATGTTTCCCGAAGCGCATATGCTGGGGATCGATCTGGTGTTGCCGGATGTGACCTGTCTCGAAGCGCGGCGTGAGGATATCTGCGCTTTGGTGATTACCCACGGGCATGAGGATCATATTGGCGCGATACCGTTTCTCTATGAGCAGTTGGGGCGACCGCCACTGTATGCCACCCGCTTCACCCTGGCGTTGTTGAAAAAAAAACTTGAAGAGTTTGAACTTAATCTCAACCAGCACATGACGGTCATTGAACCGCGTCAGCCGTTTCAGGTTGGGCCGTTTGGGATTGAGCCGTTTCGCGTGGCGCATTCGGTGCCGGATGGTGTCGGACTGGCCATTCGCTGCGACGCCGGTCTGGTGGTGCACAGCGGTGATTTTAAGCTGGATGCTACCCCGCTGGACGGCGAGGCAACGGACCTGGCTCGACTGGCCCAGTTGGGTGATGAAGGGGTGCTGCTGTTGCTGGCCGATTCCACCAATGTCGAGAGTGACGGCTATACCGGCTCTGAGCGTGATGTCGGCCCCCGTTTTGAAGCGGTAATGGCTCATGCTGCCGGGATGGTGTTTGTTGCCACCTTTTCCTCCAATATTCACCGGGTGCAACAGGCGGTGGATGCGGCCCTGGCCTGTGGCCGAAAGATTGTCCTGCATGGGCGCAGCATGGAGAGCAACTGTGGCGTGGCGCGCGTGCAGGATATGTTAACGATCCCCGAACGGGAACTGATCGACATCAGGCAGGTGGCCGATTATCCCCGTCACCGCATTGCCGTGATTACCACCGGCAGTCAGGGGGAGCCACGTAGCGCCCTGGCGCGGATTGCTGCCGGGGACCATCCTCAGTTTAGTCTGGAAGAGGATGATTGTGTCATTTTGTCGTCGCGATTTATTCCCGGCAACGAAAAAGCCATTACCTCGGTGATCAATCAGCTGTATCGTCATGGCGCCGATGTTCACTATCAGCGCACCAGCGGAGTCCACGTGTCGGGTCATGCCAGCCGCGAAGAATTGAAACAATTGCTCAGCCTGGTGCGACCTCAGAACTTCATCCCCATCCACGGCGAGTTTCGTCATCTGATCCAGCATGCCCGTCTGGCACGACGCCTGGGGGTTGAGTCTTCGCGCAGCCCGGTAGTGGAAAATGGTCAGCCGGTGCTGGTCAGCCAGCATGGAATCCGCCTGTTGGAGCCGGTGGAAAGTGGTCGGGTGCTGGTGGATGGCAAAGGGGTTGGCGATATGGGCACGGTGGAATTGCGTGACCGCCATCGCCTGGCCCGACATGGCACGGTGATGGCCGTACTGGCTGTTAGCCGCAGCAAGGGAACCGTGCTGCAAGGGCCGGAGTTGGTCAGCCGGGGATGTCTTCCTGAGCACGCTGGCGAGGCCATGCTGGCGGAAGCGGCCCAGCAGGTCCGTGATATGCTGGCTGAGCACTCCTTGTCATCGTTGACCGACTGGGATGATCTGCGTGTTGAAATCCGCCAGACATTGACACGCTTTTTTAAGCGGCGCCTGCAGCGGCGTCCGCTGGTGTTGCCGATTATTATTCAACTTTAACGAGGTACTTGATTTCATGACCTTGATTCATGCGTTGCTGCTGGGTTTGTTGCAGGGGGCTACCGAGTTTCTGCCGGTGTCCTCGTCGGGACATCTGGCGATTGCCCAATATTTTATTGACGGCTTTAACCAGCCCGGCGTGCTGTTTGATGTGGTGCTGCATTGCGGAACCCTGTGTGCCGTGTTGATCTATTTCTGGCAGGACGTGCGTTCGTTGCTGACGGCTCCCTGGGCCAAGGGCACAGAGGGGATTGAGCGCCGTCGCCTGTTGGGGTTGATTATCGCCGGATCGGTTCCGACCGCTGTGATCGGCCTGACATTTAAAGATCTGTTGACGTCGTTGTTTCACAATATTCCGTTGGTATGTGCCATGTTGCTGGTTACGGGAACCCTGCTGTTTCTCGCCGAGCGTTGGCGTCATGGTCAGCGGCAGCAACATCAGTTGACCCTTAAAGATGCGTTGGTGACAGGTCTGGTGCAAGGCTTAGCCATTCTGCCGGGGATCTCCCGTTCCGGGTCCACGATAGCGGCATTGCTGTTTCGTGGGGTTGATGGTGCCGTCGCTGCGCGTTTTTCCTTTCTGTTGTCGATGCCGGCCGTGGCGGGAGCGGCGCTGTTGTCGCTACGAGATGTGGACGGATTGGCTGCCGGACAGCTTGCGCTCTATCTGGCTGGCGGCGGCATGGCCTTTGTCAGCGGGCTGCTGTCCATTCACCTGCTGATGGCCGTGGTTCGCAAGCGGCGGCTGGCAGCATTTGCGCTCTATTGCTGGGGTGCCGGTGTGCTGTTTTTTATGCTATCGTAGCGCGTGGATAAACGTGCTGGTAGCCAAGTGTTTTCAAACCTGTTCCTGACCTGGATAAAGGATTCGAGTCGCGATGGATGATGATCAACAACGTAGTCGCCGTGAACATCTGAAAAAAGAGATCTCTGCGCTGTTTTGGGCGGCGCTGGGTGCTTATCTGAGTATCTGTCTGCTCTCTTTTGACAACAGCGATCCGTCATTCAATAACAATCTGCATCCCGAGGTGATCAAGAACCTGGGTGGCCCGATTGGTGCTCACCTGGCCGACCTGCTGTATCAGCTGTTCGGGTTGGCATCGCTGTTGCTGCCGCCAGCGTGTTTTTTCTTTGCCTGGCGGCTGTTCCGCTTTCGTGACCTGCATCCGCGCTGGTATAAAATCGGCGCCTTTCTGGCCATGGTGTTTGCCCTCGACGGCTTGATCGCCCTGAAGCTGACCGGGGTGACGGTGATGGGGCAGGCGGTTTCCGAGGCGGGGGGCGCCATTGGCCGCCTGCTAGTGGATATTCTTGCCGGAGCGCTCAATACCGGTGGCGCTGCTCTGGTGCTGCTGGTGTTCTTTCTGGTGTCAATGATGTTGTTGACCCGTTTTTCACTGGTGTTGTTTCTCGAAGGGCTCAGCGCTCGTCTGGCTGCCCGTCTTGAGCGTCGTCGCGAACGACGCGAGCAGAAGAAGCTCGCCACCGGCAAGAAAAAAGCGGATGGTCCGGTGATTGCTGCGCCGACGGCGCCGATTACCAAGGCTCCGACGCCACCCAAACCGGTGCGCAAGAAAAAAGCGGTGAAAGAAGTTCCTGCCGAGCAGGAGGCGTTCGATTTTCTCGAAATCGCCGGCAGTTACCAATTGCCGTCGCTGTCGTTGCTGGACTACGAGGGGGAGCCGACGCCACCGGCGGATCGTGAAGCCCTGATGGCTATGGCGCGCATTCTCGAAGCTAAACTCAAAGACTTCAATGTCGATGGTGAAGTGGTCGAAGTCAAGCCGGGTCCGGTGGTGACCATGTTTGAATTCTCTCCCGCTCCTGGCATCAAGGTGAATAAGATTGCCGGTTTGTCCGACGATCTATCCATGGCGTTGCGGGCCACCTCTATCCGTATTGTTGCGCCGATCCCCGGCCGCGGCGTGGTGGGCATCGAAATTCCCAACAACAATCGCGAGACCGTTTATCTCAAAGATATTCTCGAATCGGACCAGTTCCGCAAAAGCGGCGGGCGTCTGCCCATGGCCTTGGGTAAAGACATTTTTGGCCAGACCTGTGTCAGTGATCTGGCCAAGATGCCGCATCTGCTGGTGGCCGGTTCAACCGGCAGCGGTAAATCGGTGTCGATCAATACCATGATCCTGTCATTACTTTATCGCGCCAACCCGGAAGATGTGCGCATCATCATGGTCGATCCGAAGATGCTCGAACTGTCCATCTATGAAGGGATTCCCCATCTGCTGTTGCCGGTGGTTACCGATCCGAAAAAAGCTTCGCTGGCTCTGGGCTGGGCGGTGCGCGAAATGGAGCGGCGCTATCGGTTGATGGCCGATAAAGGCGTGCGCAATATCGACGGCTACAACAAGAAGATCGCCAAAGAAGAAAAAGACAAGGAACGGCTGGCACGTCTTGAGGCCGCTGCCGCAGCCAGCGAATTGAGTGGTGACGCATTGCCGTTTGAAGAGGAGGCGCAGGCGCCTCTTGATCTGCCTCCCGCCGCTGAAGAGGAGCTGGATCACGGCCATCTGCCCTACATCGTCGTCATTGTCGATGAGCTGGCCGACCTGATGCTGGTCGCCGGACGTGAGATCGAAGAGCATATTGCCCGGCTGGCTCAGATGGCGCGTGCCGCCGGTATTCACCTGATTCTCGCCACCCAGCGCCCCAGCGTTGATGTTATTACCGGCCTGATCAAAGCGAACTTCCCGACCCGTATCTCGTTCAATGTGTTCTCGCGCATTGACTCGCGCACCATTCTCGATACCAGTGGTGCTGAGAGCCTGCTCGGTATGGGCGATATGCTGTTTCTGCCGCCGGGGACCAGTACACTGCAGCGGGTACACGGCGCGTTTGTCTCTGAGCTGGAGGTGCAGAAAGTGGTCGACTTCCTCACCAAACAGGGCACTCCCGACTACGATACCACCATTCTGACGCCGCCGCCTTCCGCTGGCAGCGACAGTGATGAGGATCTTGAGTACGATGAGCGTTGGGACGAAGCCGTGGCCCTGGTGGCCCAGGCGCAGCAGGCGTCGATCTCCATGGTTCAGCGACGTTTGCGCATCGGCTACAACCGTGCGGCGCGGATCATTGAGAAGATGGAGCAGGAGGGGATTGTTGGCCCGTCGGATGGGACCAGTAAGGGGCGTGAGGTGTTGATTCAGTCTCATGATAATGATTGATCTGGCGCGCGTTTAAGCCTTCTTGACTGACAGAGTGAGTCGCGGCAGACTTGGATTCCACTCCCAGTGGTTCGCAAGATGGAACAGATTGCTCCGGCGAATCTCATCCGTATTTATAGTTGCTACCCACGTGACGCGGGCTTTCGCGCCCGCGCGGCGCGTCCCTTTTGTGTCGACACAAGAGACGGGAAAATGCCCTCCCCCCGACCATTACGCCCTTTGGGTTCCCTCTCTCTCTTCACTTACCCCACGATGTCGGCCAAAACTCGCTGACACTCAAAACGTTTGCCGATGACCATCGCGGTGACGTTTTCTCCGTTCTGCGCTGCTGAACGGGGGCGCTTGGTTGCAAAATCAGAAACAGTAGCGAGGGAAATGCCACGAAAAAAATAGAGAGCGGTACCCGTTTGTTGTCAACGTTTTACGCCAGAGTGCATGGGGAGCAGGATTCGTCGTCCTGAAGGGCGACAAGCCGAATCTGTGGCGCATTACGTAAGCCAACTCACTTGTAAGTGGGTTTGCGACCTCTCGGCGGTTTTGATTTTGGTTTTGAATCAGTGCTCTGAGAACTAATGTATCCTTCATTATTCGCTGGCATGGTTGTGCTGTACTTGATCCATCGCAAG
>PKUE01000178.1 GCA_002869685.1 Desulfuromonas sp. | reverse complement strand
GGCACCGCGATAACCACAAGGAGGTTTTCCAGCAGCCAGTCCTGGCGGTAGTTGGGAGAAATCGCCAGAACCAACCAAATTACGCCGTAGGATAAACACAATCGACTCGGTCGCATAAAGCGTCCTCCTCCTCTTTGTTCCATGATGTTTCTTTGGTTAGATTTTACCATAGCTCTTGACAGGCGTCTGCCGATCGCGTAAAACACTCATGCAACTGAGACTCGTTCTCAATAGAGGAGATTATGGAAGCCTTAGAACAATTCAAGCAGTTTCTTGATGGGCGTGGGCTCAAATACACCCGTGAGCGGGAAAAAATCTTTCAGGCGATTGTCGCTTTCGAGAAGCCTTTTGACGTTGACGGTCTGTTGTTTTACCTGAAACAGCGCGAGATCAAAACCTCGAAAGCCACCATTTACCGGACACTGCAATTGCTGCAGGAGTCCGGTCTGTTACGCACCATCAGTCTCTCCCCCACCGATCATCGCACCAATCTATATAGCCTGTGCGGAAAATACCGCGCTTATGATCATCTCATCTGTACCGGTTGCGGTAAGGTCACGGATGTCGAGAAAAAACAGATCTGCGACAGTTGTCGCACCATTACCCAAGACCGGGGTTATCAACTCGAATCCCACAGCCTGCGCATTTTTGCGCTGTGCCCGGAATGTCAGAAAAAAGGACTGACAGTCGAAAACTGTCGGTGAATAAGGAGGAAAAACGATGAAGAAAACTGATGTCGCAATCATTGGTGGCTCGGCGGCCGGACTGGCAGCAGCCACAACCTTGATGAGACGCCATCCGGATAAAAGCATCACCTTGATCCGCAACGTGACACAGACCGTAGTCCCCTGTGGCATCCCGTATGTTTACGGCATTTTGGGCGCGGTGAGTAAAAACATTATTCCCGACACCCAGTTTAAAAATGCCGGTGTGGATATTATCACCAAGCATGTCGATGTGATCAATCGCGAGGAGAAAACCATCCAGTTTGAGGATGGAGAATTACTCGCCTATGACAAAGTGGTCCTCAGTACCGGATCCAAGCCGTTTTTGCCGCCGATTGATGGGGTCAATCTGAACAATGTGTTCAGTATTCATAAAGATCCCGTTCATCTACAGGCGATCCTTGAGGCACTGGACCCGGCTCAGAATGTCGTGGTCATTGGTGGTGGTTTTATCGGTGTGGAAATGGCCGAGCAGATTGCCCGGATGACGTCGCGACCGGCACATATTCGTCTGGTAGAAATGCTGCCTCACTGCCTGATGACCGCCTGCGAAGAGGAGTTCTGTGTTGTCGCCGAAAAAGAACTGGAGCGTGAGGGGGTTGAAGTGATGACCGGCTGCCAGGTGAAGGCGATCCATGGGACAGACACGGTGAAACGGGTCGAACTTGCGGATGGGCGCAGCCTTGAAGCGGATGTGGTGGTGATCGGGATCGGTGCGGCACCAAATGTTGATCTGGCCGAACGTTCCGGTCTGGATTGCAGCCCGCGGGCTGGTGTTAAAGTAACGAAGACGCTGCAAACCAGTGATGTAAATATCTATGCCGCCGGAGATTGCGCTGAGAAATTCTCGTTCTTCACCGCCGAACCGACCGCAATTCGTCTGGCATCGATCGCCGCCTCAGAAGGGATGATCGCCGCTGGCAACCTGTATGCGTCCGAGCAGCGTGAAACCCTGGGCGCTCTGGGCGCCTTTGCGACGAAAGTTGGCACACGCAGTATTGCCGCGGCGGGATTGACCACCCAGGCGGCCCAGCAGCAGAAGCTTGATGTTGTCATTGGTGAGGCCGTTGCCTCCAACATGCATCCGGGATCGTTGCCGGATGCCATCGCCGATATGAAAGTGAAGCTGTTGTTTGATCGCAAGAGCGGTGAGATCCTCGGTGGTCATGTCTGTGGTGGCGACAGTTCTGCCGAACTGGCCAATGCCATTGCCGTGGCCGTTCAGGCACGGCAGACAGCCTATGATCTGTCGATCATGCAATATGCCACCCATCCCCTGCTGACCGCGTCCCCGGTCATGTATCAGCTGATGATCGCTGCTGAAAATGCCTTGATCCAACTCTAGGTCTCGTGAGCCTCTCGGGCCGTTCAGAATGAACGGTCCGAGAGGCTCTTCCCTATGTGGTAAAAAATATAAAACAAAGTTTGTTTTATTGATTACAATACCCTGCAACCCGTTGGCGGCACGACACCGTTGTCCTTTGTCAACAACAATTGCCAAGGGTGGGGAATCCCGCTATAGTGAAGGCTAAGACGATGCCAGATGCGGCGTGTGACCGGGGAGATTCCATGTACACCAGATTAAGTAAGCTCATGACATTGCTTGGCCTCTGTGCCATGGGTTTTTACGCTATCATGTTGTCCTCTGGATATTTTTCCGTTGAAGTCCTTCCCCAGTTTGCCCTGTCTGCTGTGATGTTTCTCAGTTCAGGGCGAATCATGAAGAAGGTCGCACGGCGGATCCGGGCCGGACAGACGGAACAGGACGGCACCGACAGCAAGCGACTCGATCTCCAGTTGATCAGTTGGGTGGTTGGTGTGGCTATTTTGGCTGTTTTATGTTTGTTGCTACTGGTCCCTTTTGGTGTAACCATTGAGCATACCTACCTTTTTAAAGTTGCCCATCAGCTTTTTGACAGCGCTTTGATTCCCTGATTCGCAGAACTGCGAAAAAAATCCCACCGCAAAACAAATTCGCAAAACATAGTTTTAAATTCCATAACTTGCCTCATTATCCCCAGTGTTTAGCCCTGTATAGCGTAAACGCGATCTTTGTCGTCAACGTCGGGAAAGATGTGACCATCGCCTGCGGAGCACGAAGAATATTTGCATTTGTGCAAACCCGAAGAACCCGACGTGCCGGATTTCTGCGATTCCTAGCCAAAACGTAACCTATAACACTTTGAAAATATTGAAATAATTCTGTTTTGTGGATTGAAGTCACAGATTGGTATACAGGTTGCTAACTGTAAAGGAACGCCGAACCGGTTTACACACCAATCACATTGAGGTGGTTATGCACAACAAAGGGGTATGTCCATATTTTCGCCAGAACGAAGAGGTCTGTGACGTTGGTTGTGGCCATATTTCGACCCATGATGTCAGCATGATCATCAACTATTGTGATGGTCGTTACAAAGAATGCTCTAACTACCGGCAATTGGCACCGCCCGTGGTAAGCGCAGGAAAATACAGCAAAGCAGAGGCCATGACACCAGCACCCCGCGACAAGAAAACTGCTGCACACGGCAAGGCGATCCACAGCGTGACGCCGTTTCGTGTCAAGTGGCCAAGCTCAATGCAACTTCGCAATGTAACCGCTCAGTACGAAGAGAATCGTAATTATACACAGGAGACGACAACCATGACCGATCAGATTAAGAACAAGGGGCTGACAGTAGTGATTGCCGCGACAGGTATTAACCTCGCGTTGGGAATCCTCTATACCTGGAGTATTTTCAAAGGCGCAATTGCCGATTCCATCGCAGCAGGAGGACCAGGGGCGTTTACCTGGGATAAAGCATCAATCAACGATCCGTACGCAGTGGCCTGTCTGGCGTTTGCCGTATCAATGATCATTGCTGGCAAGTTGCAGCAAAAATTTGGTCCGCGGGCAACCTGTATTCTTGGTGGTTTGCTGGTTGGGGCCGGATTTGTCTGGATTTCCCAGACAACCAGTTACTGGGCCTGGATCCTTGGTTTTGGCGTGATGGCGGGCATGGGGATTGGCTTCGGCTATTCGGCCACGACGCCACCGGCACTGAAATGGTTTTCCCCGGCGAAGACCGGCCTGATCGCCGGGACCGTTGTGTCAGGTTTCGGTCTGGCATCGATCTATATTGCCCCGTTGGCCAAGCACCTTCTGGCGACTCAGGGCCTGCAACAGTCCATGTTGATCTTCGGCATCGCCTTTGCGATTGTTGTCAGCCTGCTCGGCCTGTTGATTACCAATCCGCCGGAAGGGTTTGTGCCGGCAGGTGCACCGGCAGTGAATAGCGCTGCATCAACCAACAGTGTGGATATGACTGCTGGCCAGATGTTGAAAACCCCCAAGTTCTATATTCTCTGGACCTGCTTTTTCATCGGCGCCGGCGCCGGGCTGATGGTTATTGGCAGTGCCAAAGGGCTGGCCAAGGCCTCCATGGGTGAGATGGCCTTTCTGGTTGTCGCGATTATGTCGATTGGTAATGCGGCCGGGCGTTTGATCGCCGGTGTGGTTTCCGACAAAGTGGGACGGGCAACAACGCTGACGTTCATGCTGATGTTCCAAGCGCTGTTGATGTTTGCCGCGGTTCCGGTCCTGGGCGGCAAAGACAGCAGCCCGATTTTGGTGGTGTTGCTGGTCAGCTTCATGGTGTTTAACTATGGCACCAACCTGTCACTGTTCCCCTCTTTTGCCAAAGATCTGTGGGGGGCGAAAAACCTCGGCATGAATTACGGCCTGTTGTTCAGTGCCTGGGGGGTTGGTGCTTTCGTCCTGGTTCGTTTGTCGCAAATGATGGTCGTTAAAACCGGCAGTTTCGATCTGTCCTTTAAGGCCGCGGGGATCATGCTGCTGGTGGGAGCCGGTTTGTCGCTGACCTTGCGTGCCCGTCAGGCTGTCGCCGAAGCGCCGCAAACTGCGACTGTTCTCGACGAGGAGTACGACGAAGAAGATCTGATCATCGATTAACCCGAATAGCAACGGTAACCGTATCAGGGAGCGGACCGCAACTGCGGTGACGCTCCCTGTTGGTGTGTTCCATCCTGTGTCACAGGCTGAGACAAAGCGTCACGCTGGGCTGAGTTGCCGATGCGGTGGCGTGGTGATGTAAAAATGCCGAGAAAGAGATAACCCCTTTGAAACACAGGGTAGATGCGGATTTCTGTCAAAACTGGCACTTTCGTTGCTCTGTATACTAATGACAATTGTCCCCAGATGGCAGAAATGCCAAGAGCCACCCTCTTCGCCGTAATGGCGCGGTGAAGCTGGAAAATGTGTCCTGGTGGATATTTAAAGACATGACATGGTCATGTAGAGGAGGGAAACATGGATTGCCAAACGATCGTTCTGAACTACACCCATCCCGATCGCGATGCTGAAGCGCTGAGTACCGCGCTGGAACTGGCATATCGACACGAAAGTGAGCTGCTGCTGTTGCACAGCAACGGCGCGTGCTGCAAAGAATCCTGTCAGCGTCAGTATCTTTACAGCGAAGAAGAACTGATTCAGCAGATCAACAAGGCCAACGGCTACGGTGTGCCGGTCTCCGTCAAAATTGTTGACGAACAAAGCCCTCTGCAGGAGGCGCTCAGCCATCTTGCCCAGCATGACCTACTGGTTGTGGGCGACAGTCATGCCGACTGTTTCTCCAGCAAGGTTTCCACTGTCCTGGCGGGGAAAGTCTGCTATCCGTCACAAGTCGAGCCGCTGGCTCAGGCCGTGTGATTTTGAGACACTAGAGAAAACAGCAATCCCGGGTTGTTTATCCTCCCGGTTACAACCTGAGTTGATTGTTGCAAGGCCACCCTCCCTGAGGGTGGCCTGTTTTTTTGTTATTCCGATAGGAATGGGGCCGAAACAATTTTGTTGCGGCCGGATTTCTTGGCCGCGAACATGGCGTGATCCGCTTCACGAACCAGCGTTTCTGTGGTGTGCGTTTTAAGGACTTTGGCGATGCCGATAGAACAGGAAATTTCCGCAGTATAACCTTTAAGGTCAAAAGGCTGGGAAAGCTGGAGAAGTATTTTATTGGCAACCGCCTCGATGGCCTCATGACCGCTGGTGTGGCAGAGCAGAACCGTAAATTCATCGCCACCGATGCGGGCGACCTGATCCGTTTTACGGACGCTGTCCTTGAGGCGCTGGGCAACCTGTTGCAGGAGCAGATCGCCATATTCATGGCCGAGGCTGTCGTTGACTTCTTTAAAGCGGTCGAGGTCGATAAACAGCAGAGCCGCACCGATGTCCTGGCGTTGGGCATGAAGCACAATGTCACCCAGATACTGGTAGAAAAGCACCCGGTTGGGCAGGTCGGTGAGGGCATCGTGATGGGCCTGGTGCCAGATTTTGTCCTCCAGCTCCTTTTGCCGGGTGATATCTTCCTTAATGGCCACGAAATGGGTGATGGTATTCTGGGAATCAAAAATGGGCGCAATTGCGGCCTTTTCCCAAAAAGCCTCACCATTTTTACGGCGATTGAAGAACAGACCACGCCAGATCTTGCCATCGAGGATGGTTTGCCACATCTGTTGGGTCTCCGTGGCGGGACGTGGCTGCGCCCGGAAAATACGCGGGTTTTCTCCCATCACCTCACGTGCGGTGTAGCCGGTGACGTGGGTGAAACTCTGATTGATGTATTCGATATGGCCATTACGGTCGGTAATAACGATGGACGCCGGACTGTGCTCGACGGCTGTGGTGATTTTACGCAGATGGTCTTCAATCTGCGCCCGATCATTGATGTCGTGGATAATTGAATAGAGCAAAGCCCGTTCGCCAAGAATAATCGGGCCGCTGAACACTTCGATGGCGCGAATCTCGCCATCTGCCAATTGGTGTTTGACCCGGTAACTGACCAGAGCACCGCAGTAGGCGCGTTCAATTTTTTCCTGCACCGATTCCCGTGTATCAATGTTGAGATCATACAGTGAGCGTTGAGTCAGTTGATCGTGGCTGTAGCCATAAAATTTGCACGCAGCATGATTGGCGTCGATGATTTCGCCATCAACAGGATCGACAAGCATCATCATCGAATGGTTGTTATAAAACAGGGGATAGTCGGCAGCATCCAGCAGCGGTGACGGGTTGTTCAGGTGGCGGACAACCGGAACCTGACCCCACAGCGTGCATAACGACAATTCGAGAATGTCGAAATAGCCACGCAGAACGGCGCGCAGTTCAATGGAAGAGCACAGAGAAAGATAGCTGTCCCGGAGAAATTTGATAATGCGGAGCAGGTCGGCGTGGTCCAGGCCCTGATTGTGACACCAATAAACAAATTCGGGTTCAAATCCTTCGCGAACAGGGTGCTCAGAGGGATCAAAATCGTCGAAAATCTGGTGGGTGATACGTGTCACCGCCGGAAACAGGACATTTTCACGGGCGCCATTGATCAGATCCATGGCGTAACTGACGCCCTGGGTCACCAGCTCGGCATTGTGATCGCGGATCAACAGGTGAATCTGTTGACGGATATCGGAAGAAGTGTGATTGTCCAACGCCTGCTCCTTGTTCAGCGGTATCTCTTCTCAAGGGTAATACAAAACAGGATAAAGACAATGAAATCAATAAGAAAAGATCAGGAGCTCATGAGGGAAACCTGCCACACTCCAGGGAATGTGGCAGGTGGATATAAGGTGATAACAAAGAACGGCTGTGCGGTGATCAGTTGCAGGGAACTTCCATCAGGCCGGGATGATCACCGGTGATGCACTCACCACCTGACGGCGTGACAATGAAGGTGTTTTCGATACCGACCATGCCGACATGCTCAATGCCTCTCTTTGGTTCAAGGGCTAGAACCATCCCCTCTTGGAGGGGTTCGTCAAAGCCTTTGGCAATGACCGGATATTCATCGACATGCAGACCGATTCCGTGACCGAGAAAACGGGCTTGACGGTCGCCAAAGCCCATAAAGTTCTGCAGAAAGTCAGGTTCCAGATCTGCCAGAATATCATCATAAATCTGAGATGGAATGGCGCCGGGCACCATGCGACGAGCCACTTCATTCTGGATCTCGACGCAGCGGTCATGGCTGATGCGCATCTCATCCGTGGCGCTGGTGCCGAACAGATAGGTCATGGTTTTGTCGGTGTGGTAGCCGCTGACGCCGCAGCCGATGTCAACAAATACCAGATCGCCCTGCTTGAGTCGCCGTTGGCGACTGCCGAGTAGTGGAACCGCCGGATGCATGCCATAGTTGCCGCCAGGACCGTCGAAATAAGTCGGGTAGATGGAGCTTTCGCCAAAGCAGATGTGACCGAGGAGGATTTCTGTTTCAAACATGCTGAAACGGGCAATGCCGTGGTGTCCTTCCTCGACCATTACCGGGTACAGCTGGCTGGCGAATTCCGCTTCGCTCATGCCGAGTTTAAGTAGTTCGGGAACACGCTGTTCAAGGATGCGCTGGTGAATGCG
>PKUE01000137.1 GCA_002869685.1 Desulfuromonas sp. | reverse complement strand
CCAGGATTACGCAATTCGCCTTGGTTGTTGCTGTGGCAGCCCCAGCAGTAGAGCAGTTCGTTCTGATCGGAAGAGCTGACACCTGCTTCCCAACCATCCAAGTGAGAGAAGTCATTGTTTGCGGCATCATAGCTGCTCGGGTCGGTCAGGTAGTTCTTGGCACCAGTTGCGGTATGGCACATCTGGCAGCCCTGGCGGCTATCAGAATCCCAGTCGTAGTGAACCCAAGCTGCGCCTTCTGTTTCAGTAACCCCAGCCTCTTTGATGGCAATGGTTTGCTCAATGGTGCGGTCTTTGTCCAACGTGTCATCGTAGTATTCAGCGGTTTCAAGCTTAATGGAACCGATCGTACCGGCATGGCCTGATTTGGCCCACTGGTCATTAATGGTGTTGGAGAAGCTGGATGAATCGTCATCCGCACGGATCTCTTCAACGGCATGCACATCATGGCAATCACGGCAGGCGCGCTCGTCGAGGTTTTTAACAACATAGCCCTCAATGACATCCGTTGTTGCCGGATCGTCATAGTGGGTGTCGGTGATAATGCGGTAGTATGCAGTTTCGTGATACATGGTTTCGGTTGTGGTCCAGTCGGTATCCAGGTCACCATCGCCGTCAGCATCGGCACCGGTGGTGGCAACAACCGCATCAGCAGGCATATGGCAGCTGGTGCAAGTGGCGTATTCGCCGCTGGCAACAACATGACCGTGATCTTCTACGTCCTCAAACAGCAGGCCGCCAGCATTGTGCGGGTTGTGACAGGTGCGGCACTGGATTGCTTCATCGCTGTCAACTGGGAAAACCGTGGCTTCCAGCTGGGCATTGGTAGTGACGTCTTTGTACAGGCGACCGCCCAGGTCGGTGTGGCAACGGGAACAGACTGCTTCGTTGCGCACTGACGCGGTGTAGTGTTTTGAGGCGACATAGTTGGTTGCGATAAAGTTTGCCTCAGGGTGGTGCTCGAGGTGGCTTTCCGGCAGCTCATCATGGCACTGAGCACACTCGGTGATGCCGGGCTCGGCGATGGGGATCGGGCCAACACCGTAGTGCTCACCACCCGCACCGTGACAGTTCTCACAGCCTACGGTCACCAGATCAGGGTTGTCCAGCAGCGCCATCATGTCCGGGCTGTCACCGATGGGGTCATGACAGGAGTCACAGCCGTTTTCGACCATGTAGTCATAACCATAATGTCCGGCATAGTTGTTGACGTGCTTTCCGGCCAGATAGTCGGCGACATCGTCTGCGCTCCAGCTGAAATCCTCATGGCAGCCGATACAGGTGGCAGCACCGACATAACTGGTACCGGTGGTGGGATCAGATCCGAGATCGCCATCAGACGTCCCGGCAGACTGGTCGCCACCGGAACCGGAATTGCTTCCGCAGGCCGCCAGCAGCACAATACTGCCGAGCACTACGAAAAAGGATAACCATTGTTTTACCTTCATTCCTACCTCCTATGTTGTCGTGTGTGTTAGTGACACTTACGGCAGGTTCGGCCATCGCTGGCACGAAGCATTCTTCCATCAATGTCATCCCAGTCCTTGGGATGGGGATTGATTCCCAAACCACTGCGAGCACTGTGACACTTGATGCAGACATCACCTTCGGGGTGGCAGGCCTGGCAGGTGGCCAGGTTTTTCCGTGCCTCGCGGGCGTGACTGCTGGTCCATTCGTGTGACGGTAAAATTGAATCGACATGGCAGGTCTGGCATTGAGACTCGTTGAAGCTCTCGTGGGCCGGACCGGTTGCGCCGACGGTTAAACTGCTGAAGCTGCGTTGATGCGATACGCCCGTGAGGGAACTGCGGCGGAAATCGCTGTGGCAGTCGGAGCAGAAGCTGCTTTCATGGCAGCTGGAACATAATTGCGGATTGGTGCGTGCCGCAATCGGGTGGGTTACTTGAAAATCACTGCGGTGCACATTGGTCATGCTGTTGCCGAACGATCCCATCTCATCGGCAAATCCGGCCGTGTGGCATTCCAGGCACTCGTTCTGCTGGTGACAGGCGGCACAGTCCATGGACTTGCTTTTTGCCGCAGCGCGGTGACTGAGTGCCCAGGTGGCATCATGGGTTTTCAGGCCGGTGAACGACACCGCATCTACCATGGTTGATTCATGGCAGTTCAGACAGATGTCAACATCCGGAACAATGCTTTCGGCATCAGCCACATGGCAGCTGACACAATTCTGTTCCAAAATCGAAACGTGCTCGTCATGGTCAAAGGGCGTCGCCCAGGCAGTGGATGTCACCAGCACGACCATGGCGGTCCAAAATATCAATACTGTGTGCTTCATATGTGACTCCTTTTTAGAAACGGATATTCAAGCGAACGCGGCCACGGTAATACTCGTCCCACAGATCACTCTCTACCCGCTCAACCTTGGCCTGTAGATTCACTTTGCGATTGAAGGTGACGGTGCCATCAACCCAGATACGGGAGTTGGTGGTGTCATCCTCATCTTCATCCAGATAGCGTTCCATAACGTCAAGGTGGATACCTGCGCCCGCCTGGAACTTCTGGTTGATGGTGGTTGCTGCGTAGACTTTGATCCCGGCCAGATCCTGACCATCAGGATCTTCACGCCAGGTGCCGATCACGTAGCCAGAAAAACGACCGGTGCGGATCTTTTCGATACCGGCTTCAAATACGTCGGCATCCGCATCGTATTCGTACATTTCACGCGCGTAGTTGACAAACGCACGCAGGCCCGGCATCAGGCGCTGCTCGTATTCGACGAACAGTTCCTCATACTCATCCACGGCAAACACTGAGTAGATAGAGGTGGAGGAAAATACCGGCAGCGAGTAGAGATACTCGGCCCGTACGGACCAATCATCACTGCGGTGGTATTTGGCGCCGCCAAGGAAGTAACTGACGGTATTGGCGAGATAGTTGAACTGGGTTTCGCTGTACACGTACAGCGCATCTTTGAAGTCGTAATCGACGTCGAGGCCGAACAGTTCGTTGGCCAATTCACTGTGATCCCATTTTTGCAGGTAAGACAGACCCAGGTTCAGATCGTCCATAAAAGTACGACGTACCTCAATGCCCGCAATCAGGTCTTTGGCGTTGTAGCCTTCATAGTAGGCAACATCGCCACCGCCAAAGACGGTGATGTCGACGTCACCCCAACCGGAGTAGTCAACATACAGGCCATCCATAATCGATGCACCGGCGGTTGTGGAAATAAACTGGCGGCCAAAGCGTACATCCAGATCTTTGATCAGATCCTTCTTTTCCAGATACGCATAATAGAGCCGACTGTCAACATCTGCCTCATCGGCCAAGTCATCGGCGACACGACCATAGCCCCGAAATGCCAGCCCATCGTTGTCAATGTCATGAACATTGAGCATCATGTACTGGTAAAAGGGGACGGCGGTCTCACCGTCGCCGGTGTCGTACCATTCGATCTCGGTACTTGACCGTCCTGATACTGTTATCCCTAACGCGCTATTGAGTGGCAACGCCACTGTGGACAGGATAGCAACGCAGAGAAACAGCCGTAGCCAACTTTTCATTCTGCCTCCCTTTCTTCTGTGTTGGACATCTATGCTCTGTATCTTTCCACCCGGGTCTCCTTATGCTCCGGGAGTGTGTTGAAAAACACAGAAACGAATGTTCGTTCATTACGTCTCAGTTTTACACATATATCAAGAACATTAAGTTAAAATTTATCTTAGAAAATGTGCTTGTCTAGCGATCATGTTGTTTTTTCTAACTTTTATTCGAACAAGGTAGGCGGAAATTAATTTTTTGCGTTCTTTGGTTAAAATTATCCAAGAGTGTGCGCTGTGTTTTGGGCACAATGAGGAGGCTAGCGGACCAGTTTGAAGTCAAATCGGCTGTAGCTGCCGTAGCGGCTGCGGGCATAGGACTGCAGAACCCAGTTAAGCCCTTCGTTGGAAGAGTGGAAGGTCTTTTTTCGGACGGGAATGGACAGGGCCAGGGTGATGGAATTGTCCATGGTGGCAACGACTTCCTGCGCAATGGTTGTTACTTCGCCAATCGGACCTTCAGGGTGGTCGCTGACGAAAATCTGATAATTCTTGGCGTCGCCGGACAGGTGATAGGTGAGAGTGAGTGGTGCTTGCATGCGGGTTTTCTGCAGTTGTCGCATGGCCATGTCGATACGGGCCATTGGAATGTCTTCCGCAGCGAGGCGCTGTTGTTCGCTGTCCCGGGCGGACAGGGTGCGTTGGGTTTGCAGGGCGAGGCGATACCAGTGCATGGCTTTTTCGTAGTTAACTGATTCGCTTTTGCCGTAATAAAAATAGTCGCCAAGAGTCAGGGCCGGTTGAGGGTCACGCCCGGCTTCGGCAGCACGGCGCAGCCATTTTTTAGCCAGCGCGTATTCTGATTTTTGATGGTAGTCGTTGCCAAGCCGCGACATGGCCGGATAGTTGCCTGCTTCCGCTGCCTGAATCAACAAGTCGTGAGTTGCCTCACCGGGATTGTCGCGATCGATTAAACCGGCTTCAACCAATAGCGCCATATTGTACAACTGATCAGCCGACAGGTTGCTGGCAGCGTAAAGGCGGTTATAGGCCTCGGAGAGCAGGGTTTTGGCAATAGCACGACTGCGGATGACCAGCGGGGTCAGCATTTCTTGGGCTATGGGGGTCGTGCTGACATAGCCCTGAGGCAGGCTAGGAGCATGGCTTTCGGCCAGAAGCAGTTGAGCTTCAACATCGCCGTGATCAGCGGCAAGTCGGATAAAGTCGACACCGGTATGTTGCAGTTCGTCGTCCGCGTGGGTCACAAATTCTTTGCCGCGCTGGTAGTATTCGTGGGTGGAGCACTTCCAGCACAGTTTGTAGCTGTAGTTGTACAGCAGAGCTCCACCGGCGAGGAGAACGCAGCTGACAAAAAGGAGAATATTGAGAACCAGTTTATTGCGCGCAGTCATACGAATTATCCTTTATCCCGGGCTGTGATCAGGAGCCGGGGAGCAGATTGTGAGGATTGCCGTGGCAACCGTTGCAGCCGTCAAAGCCTTTGAGCATGTCCGCACTGTGAGGCGTGTCGTGACAGTCCTGGCATGTCGGGATTGCGCCGTGCTCTGCCGCATGGCAAAAGGTGCAGTTCAGCAGTGCGTGGGCAAGGTGCCCCTGTTGCAGGTCGCTGCCGGCCTTGTCATGACAGCCGGCACAGGCGCTGTTGCTGATGCTGTCAGTATAAAGCAGGACGCTGACATTGTGAACGGGGTGACATTGCATGCAGTCGCGACTGCTGACAAAGGGGGAGTGGGGTTGTTCGTGGCACTCCGTACACTTGGGACGATAGCCGTGACGTTGTTGATGGCAGTCGATGCAACCCATGTCGCTGTGTGCGCTGGGGAGAGCCATCTCTTTGGCCGGTTGCTCGTGGCATTGAGCGCAGAGAGGTTCGAAAACGGCAAGATTGAGGCTGGCTACCGGGGCGTGTGCATTGCTGTGGCAGTCCAGGCAGGCAGACATCGTCGCTGACTCGCCATGGGGGTAGTCGTGGCAGTTACTGCAGGCCGGGACGCGTTGTTGCCAAGTCAGTTTTTGACTGAAATTGTGAAAAGTTTCATGGCAATCACGACAGACCATTTTGTGGGCACCACCGTGGTCACGCAGGTCAGTAAACACCTGCTCGTGACAGCGTGCACACTCCAGTGTGGTCATCGGTTCGACGGGCTGGGAGAAAATATCGCTGTCGGCACAGGCAGTGCTCCCCGTTGTCAGCAGGAAAAGCAGGGTTAAAACGCAGGATGTCAGGGGTAAACAAACTTTCATGGCTGACCTCGTTGGTTGCCGGATTAATTTTTCAGGTTGTGTGGCCCATTGTGGCACTGGCGACACTCTTTAAAGTGTTGATGAATACTTGCGTCGTGGGGTTCGCCGTGGCAGTTGTCGCAACTCAAAATCACTTTGTGGGTGCGGCGATGGCAGAATACACACTGAACTTCGGTATGTTTGGTGGTGTTTTCCGCAAGTTGTTTGAGCTGGCCACGGTGGCAGCTGCCGCACAGGTCAGAAGCGATTCCCGCTTTGGAAAACTGCAATGCCGTGGGACTGTGCGGCTGATGGCAGCGGAGACAATCTTTATATGCCATAGTGTCGCTATGGCCTTCATGGCATTCGAGGCAGGTCATGGCATTGCCATGCTCCTGATGGCACTCGTTACAGTCCATTTCACCATGGGCGCTGGGCCATTCAACCATTTCGGCCTCTGGCGTCGCGTGGCACGAAACACACACGGGTTTGATTGGCGACACTGCCGTCAGGTCAATTTCCAGCGGTGCATGGGGCTTATGGCAGGCGGTACAGTTATCGAGTTTATAATGGCGATGGTCACCCGGCGCATGGCAGCTGGCGCATTCGGGGATGACACCGGATTCGCTGGGCGGATGCTGCTGATGACAGTCGCTGCAACTGATTTCACGGGCATGAGCTTCACCGGCACGATTCAACTCGCTGACCTGATCGTTGTGGCATGCTGCACACAGCTGCGTCGGTGTATTGTCCTGCCATTGGTACGTCGTCGGCGCGTGGGGTTGATGGCAGCCGAGACAATCCTGATAGGTCATCTCGGGGGAGTGTTTGTCGTGGCAGTCGATACAGGTGGAAAATTGTCCGGGGGCTGTGCCGTGCTCGCTGTGGCAATCGTTGCACTGTTGCTCGGCGTGCAGGCTTGGCTGGGAATTCATGGTTGCTCCGACCTGGTCATGGCAGGACAGGCACGCCAGTTTTGGGGCGTTCAGTCCGCTGAGGTCGGTGATGACCGGCGCATGAGGATTGTGGCACTTGCTGCAGCCGTCAAGGCTGAAGTGGCGCTGATCGTCGCGGCTGTGGCAGTCGCTGCATTCAGGGATGACGGCATCACCTAAAGGAGGATGATTGTCATGGCAACCCAGGCAGCCGAGTTCATCACGGTGAGCACTGCCGTGGTCACGGATCTCGACCGATGGCTGATGATGGCATTTAATGCAGTCTGCGTCTGTCAGGGGAACAGCCTTGATCTCACCGAAGCTGAGCGAGGTGGTGAGCAGCATCAGGACAAAAAACAGAGCGCTGACGAGCAGGCGTTGTGTTCGGGCAATACACATCATTGAAACCAACCGTGGGTAAAGAATGTGAAGAATCGTCATGACGGGTTAGGCTGGCACTCACGGTTGAGTGAGTGCCAGCCGGTCGCCATTTATTCCGCCAGTGCGTGGGGGTCGATATGACACTCAACGCAGTTCGGATACTTCTGGTGCATGATGCCGTGGGGCTCGCCGTGGCAGTCCTCACAGGAGGTGATTGTCTTGTGCTTGTCAACATGACATTCGGAACAGGTCAGGTCGTGGTGCTTTTTCGTCGACTTGGCCAGCTGGGCGGCAATGCCGTCGTGACAGGCGGCACACAGCTCTGAGGGCAGATCGCTGTACTTGACCTCCTTGGGGCTGTGGGGTTTGTGGCACAGGGTGCAGTCGCTGACCGTCATGGTTTCGGAGTGACCCTCGTGGCAATCGAGGCAGTTCTGATATTGTCCTTCACCGAGGCCGTGCGCGTTGTGGCAGGCGTTGCAATCCTGCTCGGCATGAAGGCTGGGGTGGGCGGTCATTTCATCGCCCTGCTCGGGATGGCAGGAAACGCAGGCCGGTTTGACATCACTCAGTGCCGTGAAATCAATGTCGAGCGGGTGGTGTGGATAATGGCAGCCGACGCAGTTTCCCAGCGTGTAGTGTGCCGTTTCGTCCGGGCTGTGACACAGAGAACATTCGGGGATGATCCGTGTTCCGAGTGGCGGATGCTCAAGGTGGCAGTCCTGGCAGCCCATGTCATTGTGGGCGCCACCATGGGCAGCGACATCCTTGACGGCGTTGATATGACATTTGACGCAGTCGCTGTCGGTCAGCGTTTCAGAAGCGCAAGTTGTGCTGGCGATAAACAGGCCCGAAACAAGACACAGGCCGAGAATGATTGATTTCATAATGGACTCCTCCCGAACAACACATTGAAATTTCATACAAAAAATAACAGAACAGCATAAAATGGTGATGCAGTTGTATACAGATTTTTGAACTTTATATCTAAGCAGAATCGCCCGCGGAAATCAACATGTGACTTCAGGTTTATGCAGAAAAAGCGCAGTTTCATGCCCCTTTGCGCCTCTGGTGGCGACAGGTTGCGGTGAGCGGCTCCGTGCTCGACCTTACCTGGTAAAGTATGACAGGTTTCGTCGGGATGGCTATTCCCCCGTTGGGCGGCTGCTGGCGCTATTTTGCGTAGTGACTTTTTGCTGAAAACACGTTAGCCTCATCCCCCTGTTTTATTCGTCCTGAATCCGTAGTCACACTGTCGATCGTGGCACCGGATGTTGCGTGTGTATAGATCTTGATCAAAGGAGTAAAGAGATGGAAGAGCAATGGAGTGTTGAGACTCTGGCCATTCAAGGTGGCTACCGTCCCGAACCGGCACAACCGCGGATTATGCCAATTGTACAGAGTACCACTTTTAAATATGAAAGTGCCGATCATATCGCCAGCCTGTTTGACCTTGACTGCTTTGATCCCATGTACACCCGGCTCGGTAATCCGACCTGGGGTGCGTTTGAGCAGAAAGTTGCCGAGATGGAAGGGGGCGTCGGTGCCCTGGCGACCTCGTCCGGTCAGGCGGCCAGTACCCTGTCCATCCTCAATATCTGTCGCAGTGGTCAACACATCGTCACCGCCGGAACTCTGTACGGCGGGACCTATTCGCTGTTTTACAACACCCTGCCCAAGCTCGGCGTTGAGGTGACCTTTGTTGATCCCGAAGCGAGCATTGAGGAGATCAAAAGTCACTTTCGTCCGGAAACCCGCGCCCTGTTTGCCGAAACAATCGGTAATCCCGGCCTGAACGTGCTCGATTTTGAAAAGTTTTCGGCGGTTGCCAACGAAATGCAGGTGCCGCTGATCATTGATAACACTTTTGGGACTCCGTATCTGTGCCGCCCCTTTGAGCATGGTGCCGACATTGTTATCCACTCTGCGACCAAATATATTGACGGCCACGCGACCAGCGTTGGCGGGATCATTGTTGACAGTGGCAAGTTTGACTGGACCAATGGCAAGTATCCGGAGATGACGGAGCCGGATTCCAGCTATCATGGTTTGTGCTACACCGAGAAATTTGGCAATCTGGCCTACATTGTCAAGGCACGGGTTCAGTTGATGCGCGATCTGGGCACCTGCCTGAGTCCGTTTAATGCTTTCATGTTCAATCATGGTCTGGAGACACTGCATGTGCGCATGCAGCGTCACTGCGAAAATGCTCTGGCGGTCGCTAAACGTCTGGAGCTGCATCCCAAGGTTAAATGGGTCTCTTATCCCGGGCTGCCCAGTCATCCCAGTTATGAGCGGACGCAAAAGTACCTGCCCAAGGGCGCCAGCGGCGTGTTGACCTTTGGCATTGAAGGCGGTGTTGAAGCCGGACGCCGTTTCATGGAGAGCACCAAGCTGATTGCCATGGTGGTTCATGTTGGAGATGTGCGCAGTTGTGTTCTTCATCCCGCCAGTACCACCCATCGTCAGTTGAGTGAGGAACAGCAGATCGCCTCCGGTGTTACCCCGGACCTGATCCGTCTGTCGGTGGGGATCGAAAATGTGGACGATATTATTGCCGATATTGACCAGGCGTTAGCGCTCTGTTGATTTTTTCGTTTACGACAACTCCATGTATCATTGCAACAGGCCGTAGAGTCCCTCATTCTGCGGCCTGTTGTTTTTCAGTGTGTGGTTCGCAGAACAGCGGGACCTGCACTTTTTCAACAGACATCGGGGCTGAAATGCTCTATAGTAGCCGTTTTGTGAGGGGCTTTTTGTTGCGTGATTAAAATACGCAGATTGTATCGTGTCATGTCGATGTGTTCATGCAGGAGTTGTCATCATGCCAGAGCGTGAAAAACAACAGAATGATTCGCAGGAGCAGGGTTCTCAGCCACGCAGAGGGATTGCCGCTCTGTTTTGCCGTGAAGAACTCAAAGACCTGTTTATCAAATATCTGATACTGATTGGTGTTATCGAGGGGTTCATTTTCTTTGTCAGTTTCCTCAGTCAGCTGGGGCCGGAAAATGTGCCTTTTCCTTGGAAGTCGTATTTCTTTGCCGCGTTTATCGTGCCGTTGACCATCACCTTTTTGCTTGGCGTGATTGTGCTCGGTTTTGATCGATACCTTTACGGGCATCAACCGTCAGGGACAACGGAGACCGCCATTGGTCTGTCCCACTCGGAACAGCAGAGCCGTATCCACCGTTTCCACGCCTTTATCTACGTGATTCGCCAGATTCCTTTTTTGATGGGGCTGCTGTTGCTGGTGGTCCTTTCGGGTGTGGTGTACAAGCTCGATGGTATTCTGGCCGTGATCGGTCATGTGGGTGAGCGTACCGCGCATTATTTGTTTATTGCTCTGGCGGTTCTGCTTGCCGTTGGTGCGGTGCTCGGGCTGGTGTGGATGTTCATGAGCTATAATCTGCGCAAGAAAAGCATGGAGTACCAGTACCGTTACAAAAAGGATGTTGTCGATAAAACCGGCCTGATTATTCTTGACGATGACCGGGTGATGGATCGTGACGGTAAGGTGTTGTCCGGTAACGATGTTCCCCGTATTGAGCACGACGATGATGACAACAACGACGCCATTTTAATCGAGTAGGAACGCTCCTGCTCGTGATGAGGTCATAAGTGGCCCCGCTTCGTGACCGGAGTGGGGCCTTTTTATTCAGCACAATGTATATTGTCCCGGAGTCTGATGGCTCCTTTATTTGTACCTGTCGGGAGATGTGTTATGGCAAAACAGCCCCAGCCCACCTATCTGAAAGATTATATGCCGTTTCCATTCGAGGTCGAATCCATTGCCTTGAGCTTTGATCTTGAACCGAGTCGGACCCGCGTGGAGTCGCGCGTGGTCTATCAACGCAAGGCTCAGGGCGACGCCTCTGCGTCTCTGGCGTTGCATGGCGCCGGGCAGCCGGTGAGATCGATTCAGATTGATGGACGGGACCTTGCTGCCAGCGACTATTGTCGTAAGGACGGTGGTCTGGTTATCGCCAGCGTACCGGACCACTTTGAGCTGACGATCGTCACGGAAATTGATCCGCAGGCTAACAAGGCGCTGGAGGGATTGTATCTGTCGAGCGGCAACTTCTGTACCCAGTGTGAGGCACAGGGCTTTCGCCGCATCACCTATTTTCCCGACCGCCCCGATGTGATGACCCGCTACACCACGACGATCCGTGCCGACAAAACGCGTTTTCCGGTGCTGCTGTCCAACGGCAATCTGGTTGAGCAGGCCGATCTGGACGGTGGTCGCCATATGACCCGCTGGCACGACCCGTTTCCCAAGCCGAGTTACCTGTTTGCCCTGGTTGGTGGTGATCTGGTCTGTCAGGAAGACAGCTTTACTACCGCCTCTGGTCGCGATGTGCTACTGCAGATCTATGTTGAAGAACGTAATGCCGACAAGTGCGACTACGCCATGGTGTCACTGAAAAAGGCCATGGCCTGGGATGAACAGCGCTTCGGCTTTGAGTACGATCTGGACCGCTTCATGATTGTTGCCGTCGATGATTTCAATATGGGCGCCATGGAGAACAAGGGCCTCAACGTGTTCAACTCCAAGTACGTGCTGGCACGACCGGAAACGGCCAGCGACGATGATTTTCTCAATATCGAAGGTGTTGTCGGCCACGAGTATTTTCACAATTGGACCGGGAACCGGATCACCTGTAGGGACTGGTTTCAACTCAGTCTCAAGGAGGGGTTGACCGTTTTTCGCGATCAGGAGTTTTCTGCAGATATGAACTCGGCAGCGGTGAAGCGGATTGAAGAGGTGCGCTTGCTGCAGGGACATCAGTTTGCCGAAGATTCCGGACCGATGGCCCATCCTGTCCGGCCGGAGTCTTATCTGGAAATCAACAATTTCTACACCATGACCATCTACAACAAGGGCGCCGAGGTGATCCGCATGATGCAGACCCTGCTCGGCCATGATGGCTTTATGGCCGGAATCCGTCTGTATGTCGCGCGTCACGACGGTCAGGCCGTCACCACCGATGATTTCGTGGCCGCCATGGAGGATGCCAGTGGTGCTGACCTGAGCCAATTTCGCCTGTGGTACTCCCAGGCAGGAACACCGCGGCTGAAAATTGCTCAACGCCATGATCCCGCTTGCAACCAGTTGATTCTCGATGTAGAGCAGCAGTGCCCGCCGACACCGGGGCAAGCGGAGAAACAGCCGATGCACATCCCGCTGCGTCTGGCGTTGCTGGCCGCCGATGGACAGTCTGTGCCGGTTCTCCTGGCTGGAGAAAGCGCCGATGACGCTAAAGATGAACGGGTCCTCTCGGTTACCGAAGCACAGCAGAGCTTCTGTTTTGAGGGCGTCCCCGCTGACACGGTGGTGTCAGTGTTGCGCGACTTTTCTGCACCGGTAAAACTGGAGATGGAAACCTCCTTTGCTGAACTGGCGTTTCTCATGGCCCATGACAGCGATGCCTTTAACCGCTGGAATGCCAGTCAGCGTTTGGCAACCGCCCTGTTGCTGGATCTTGTTGGTAAGGTACAGCAGGGGCAGTCGCTGAGCCTTGACGCAACCTACTGTGCCGCGTTTCGGGCCAGTCTGATGGATGTGCAGACAGATCCGTCATTGCTGGCGCTGGCGTTGACCCTGCCGGCAGAAAATTATCTGGCCGAGCAGATGACCCAGATCGATCCGGACGCCATTTTTGCCGCCCGGGAATTTGTCCGCACTGCTCTTGCCGAGGTTTTGCGTGACGATCTGCTGACGGTGTATCGACGTTGCAACGATGACGGCCTCTATCAGGTGACGCCGCAGGCGGTGGGGCAGCGCCGTCTGAAAAATCTGTGCCTCGGTTATCTGGCGGCATTGACGAACGATGCCGAAGTGACGGCATTGCTCCACAGCCAGGTCCGCGACGGAAGGAACATGACCGATGTCAGCAGCGCGTTGGGGTTGCTGGCGGACCGGGACAGCCGCGAGAGCTGTCAGGCGCTGGAGTCTTTTTATCAGACCTGGCAGAACGATCCGTTGGTGGTGGAGAAGTGGCTCGGTATGCAGGCCCGCTCGCGGCGGGAGGATTGTCTGGAACAGGTGCAGCGGCTGATGGGAACGCCTGCATTCAATCTGCATAACCCCAATAAGGTTCGCGCCCTGATCGGTGTATTCTGTCAGGGCAACAGTGTGCGCTTCCATGCCGCTGATGGTCGGGGCTATGCTTTTCTCCAACAGCAGATTGCCCTGATCGATCCGTTTAATCCGCAGATTGCTGCCCGGTTGGTCGCGCCGTTGTTGCGCTGGCCACGTTACGATGCGGCGCGCAGTGCCCTGATGAAAAAAGCGCTGGAAACCCTGCACGATACGCCCGATCTGTCGGCAGACCTTTATGAGATGGTCAGCAAAAGTCTGGCCCAGCACAGGGATTGATCGTGACGTTGCCCTGGAGCGGCATCCGTTTCGCCATTGATCGTGGCGGAACCTTTACCGATGTCTACGCCCGCTTGCCCGATGGCCGCAGTTTTGTCCATAAGTTGCTGTCGGAAGATCCGCGCAACTATGCCGATGCGCCGCGCGAGGGAATCCGGCGGATTCTGCAGCAGATCTGTGACGACCAGCCGCTGACGCAACCGTTCAGTGCCGCAGGGATCGATTCCGTGCGCATGGGGACCACGGTGGCGACCAATGCCCTGCTGGAACATAAGGGTGCGGCGACGGTGTTGCTGATCAGTGACGGTTTTGCCGATCTGCTGGAGATCGGTGACCAGACCCGCCCCGATCTGTTTGCCCTGCAGGTTGAGAAAGTCCGACCCCTTTACCAGGAGGTTGTGGCGGTTGCTGAGCGGGTACGTCCGGCTCAGCCGGATGAAGACGCGGATCTTGTCGGTCTGGATGGTCGTGATTACCGGATTGTCCAGGCGCCCGATCTGCACCAGGTTCGTCGCCAACTCGAACAGGCGCGTGAACGGGGTTGTGAAAGTGTTGCCGTTGCGTTGGTTCACGGTTATGCCTGTCCGGAACATGAGCGCCAGGTGGGAGACGTGGCCCGTCAGCTCGGATTCTGTCAGGTCTCTTTGTCGCATCAGGTAATGCCGACGGTGCGTCTGGTGCCGCGTGGAGATACCACTGTGGTCGATGCCTATCTGACGCCGAAGATCCAGCATTATATTGAAAGCTTCTGCGACGGTTTCAGTGACCGACTGGCCGAGACCGAGCTGCGTTTTATGACCTCGGATGGTGGTCTGGTGACGGCAGAGCGTTTCAACGGTAGTCGCGCCTTGTTGTCAGGTCCGGCCGGTGGTGTTGTCGGATTTGCCCAGACCTGTCAACGGGCACTGCCCAGGCGTCCCGCTATCGGTTTTGACATGGGGGGAACTTCCACCGATGTGTCGCGCTATGACGGTGACTACGATCTGGTGCAGAACACGGTCGTCGCCGGAGCGCGCATTCAGGCTCCGCAGCTCAATATCCAGACCGTCGCCGCCGGTGGTGGTTCGCGGTTGTTCTTTCGTCATGGCATGTTCGAGGTTGGGCCGGAGTCCGCAGGCTCTCATCCCGGTCCGGTCTGCTACCGTAAAGGGGGCTATCTGACCGTCACCGATGCCAACCTGCTGTTGGGACGGTTGCAGCCGGAATTTTTCCCGAAAATTTTTGGTGAGGACGAGCGTCAGCCCCTCGACCTCGATGCCACGCGCCGGGCTTTTGCCGAATTGACGGCGCAGGTCAACGCCTGGCTACGTGGCCAGGGGCGGCCGGAGATGACTCAGGAACAGGTGGCTGCCGGATTTATCGACGTGGCCAACGAGCAGATGGCTCGTCCGGTGCGAGCGGTTTCGGTGCAAAAGGGCTTTGATCTGGCCGAACATGTTCTGGCCTGCTTCGGCGGTGCCGGTGGTAAGCATGCCTGCGCCATGGCTGGCAAACTTGGCATTCAGACCATTTTTATCCACCGGCACGCCGGAATCCTTTCGGCCTATGGGATGGAATTGGCTCAGCCCGTTAATGAAGTGCAGCAGGCCGCCAGTGGTGTATTGACGACGGAGCACTTGGCCGAACTGGAGCAGTGTCTGGCGCAGTTGACGGACGAAGCCTGCCAGCCGTTGCTTGATCAGGGGCTTGAACCGCAGCAGATCACCAGTCAGTGCTACCTCAATTTGCGTTATGCCGCAACCGATCACGCTCTGATGATCCCCCGGCCGGACGATGGCGATTATGGTCGCGCCTTTCGTGACGCGTATCAGCGTGAATATGGTTTTCAGCTTGATGCTGCGATTGAAGTGGACGACCTGCGGGTGCGCGCCTCGGGATGTCGCGCTGTTGTGGTCGCAGCCGGGAATCAGGACGCTGACGAGTCATTGTCCCCGTATGCCACCGTGTCCTGCTATCTGGCGGGAGACTACCATGATACGCCGGTATATCATTGGCCGACTGGGCGCTGTCTTACCGAGCTGACCGGACCGGCGTTGTTGATTCAGGACACGGCCACCGTGGTGGTTGAGCCGGGCTGTCGCGCTCGTTTTAATGACGATGGCGATCTGTTGATCGAGGTTAGTGCCCGGGCCCAGTCTTACACAACGGCACTGGATCCGATTCAGCTGGCGTTGTTGAGTAATCGTTTTATGTCGATTGCCGAGCAGATGGGCTATGCCCTGCAACGTACCGCCATGTCGACCAACATCAAAGAACGCTGCGACTTTTCCTGTGCGCTGTTTGATGCCCGGGGCAATCTGGTCGCCAATGCGCCCCACACACCGGTGCACCTTGGCGCCATGGGGGAGGCGGTGTGTGCCCAGATTGCTGTTGAAGAGGATCCGCTGGAACCCGGTGATGTTCTGCTCAGTAACCATCCCGTCATGGGCGGGAGTCATCTGCCCGATATGACGGTGATTACCCCGCTGTGGCAACAGGGGCGGATTGTCATGTATGTGGCCAACCGTGGCCATCATGCCGATATCGGTGGGATCACGCCGGGGTCCATGCCGCCATTTTCGCGTACGCTGGCGGAAGAGGGCTGTGCCATTCAGCGTTTCAAGCTGGTGAAGAGGGGCGTCTTTCAGGATGGGGCGGTGCGTGCGCTGCTTCAATCTGCCGGTGAGGCCGATGGTCAGGTTGTGCCCGGCAGTCGTCGACTGGAAGATAATCTGTCCGATTTTCGTGCACAGATCGCGGCCAATCAATGTGGCTGCCGCCTGTTGCAGACCCTGCTGGATCAGGTTGGCAGCGATTGCGTTGCCGCCTATATGGGGTATATTCAGGATCATGCCGAAGCGGCTGTGCGTGCCGGATTGTTGCAGTTGGTGGAGGATCATCAGGGGGGGCGGCAGTTGTGCGCTGAAGATCGCCTTGATGATGGAACCGCCCTGCGCCTGAGTGTTGAGGTGGATGCCCAGGGGCGGGCCGTCTTTGACTTTCGCGACAGTGATCTACAGCAGTGGGGTAACCTCAATGCCCCGCGGGCGGTGACCTGGTCAGCAATTCTCTATACGTTACGGTGTCTGGTCGCTGAGCCGATCCCTCTGAACCAGGGCTGCCTGCGCCCGGTAACCCTGCTGACTTCTCCCGGATCGATCTTGGATCCCGACGACCAGGCTGCCGTGGTCGGGGGCAATGTGTTGACCTCGCAGCGGATTGTTGACGTGATTTTTAAAGCCTTTGGTTGTGTCGCGGCCTCGCAAGGGTGTATGAATAATCTGACTTTCGGCAACCAGGCGTTTGGTTATTATGAAACCATCGGCGGTGGTACGGGCGCCGGGCCGAACTGGCATGGTTGCTCCGGGGTTCACAGCCATATGACCAATACCCGGATTACCGATCCGGAAATTCTCGAACTGCGTTATCCGGTGATGTTGCGCCAGTTTTCCGTGCGTTATGGATCTGGTGGCTGTGGGCGCTTTGTCGGTGGTAACGGTCTGGTACGCGAGGTGGAATTCCTGCAGCCGTTGACGGTTTCGATCCTTTCGGAACGACGGGTTATTGCCCCTTACGGGCTGGCGGGTGGTGCCCCTGCGCGGCCGGGACGTAACCGTTTGTGGCGGCCGGAACGTGGCTGGATCAACCTCGGGGGCAAAAACAGTGTCGCGGTGGTTGCCGGTGATCGGGTGTCGATTGAGACACCGGGTGGTGGTGGCTACGGAAAATGTGACGATAGTTGTTCCGGCTCTGCTATGATGGGCCAATGTCGAAAAAGTGATCGGGGTCAGCGTTAATTCAAAGGAAGATGCCGTCATGCGTCATGACAAAAGTCTTTTTGAGCGCGTTCGCGAAAATGAGCAACTGGCGGAAAAATTTTACAAGGTGGAGATGAAAATTCTCGCCACCCTGAATTTCGGCGATTTCTTTGATACGTTGCTTAAAGAGATCTCTGATGTTTTTGCCGTGCCCTTTGTCTGGTTCTCGTTGATAGCGGATACCGAGGTGGCGGCCATGCTTCAGGAATGTCGTGCTCCACGTAGCCGGGAGTGTCGCATCAATCTGGTGGACCGTCATCAGTTGCAGCGCTTGATCCGCGAGGATAGCAAAACCCAGCTGGTGAATGAGCAGCTGCATCGTTATCTGGCGCTGCTGCCGCGCGATCAGCACTATGCCGTACGTTCGATGGCGTTGGCGCCCATCTATCTGGATGGTGAACTGATCGGCACTCTGAATCAGGCCGATGTCGATGCGCATCGCTTTGCGCCCGGTTTGAATACCGTGCTGCTGGACCGTTTGGCGTTGAAGGTATCGATTTGTGTTTCCAATGTTACCGCCCATGAAAAAGTCCAGTCGCTGGCCTGTCTCGATCCATTGACCGGATTATTCAACCGGCGGGTTCTCGCCCAGGCGCTGAAACGTGAGTTTGACCGGGCCAGACGCTATGATACACCTCTGGCTGTGGTGTTTATTGATCTCAATGATTTTAAATTGATCAATGACCGATATGGCCATGATGCCGGTGACGCCCTGTTGCAACATCTGGCCGAACAACTCAAGCACTACAGCCGCACCACTGATCTGGTGGCGCGTTATGCCGGTGACGAATTTGTCCTGGTGTTGCCGCAGACCGCTGCCGATCAGGCCGATCAATTGATGGTGCGGGTGCAGAAAGAATTGAAACAGCGTGGATTACGCTATGGTGAAAATCAGCTGCCCTTGTCGTTGAGTTACGGGGTGGCCTCGTTGCCTGATGTGGAACTGCTCAGTGCCGAGCAGGTGCTGAAAAAAGCCGATCAGGCTCTCTATGTTCATAAACGCCGCAGCAAGGTGCATACCGTTGCCCGGCATGAAAGTGCAGAACTGAATGCAGATTAAATCGGCCACCTTTGTCAAAAGTGCCACCCGCCCAAGTCATTATCCGTCGGCAGATCGTCCGGAAATTGCCTTTGCCGGGCGCAGTAATGTTGGTAAGAGTTCGCTGCTCAATGTCATGGTGCAGCGTAAAAGTCTGGTGCGCACCTCGTCCACACCGGGGCGGACGCAATTGATTAACTTTTTTGATCTTAATGACGAAATCAATCTCGTCGATCTTCCCGGTTACGGCTTTGCCAAGGTGCCGATGGCGGTTAAAAAACAGTGGGGGCCGATGATTCAGACTTATCTGCAGAGTCGTCCCAATCTGTGCGCGGTGGTGGTGTTGTTTGACATCCGGCGCGTCCCGCGCGAAGAAGATCTTCAATTGCTGGACTGGCTCGAGGAGTATGAAGTGCCGACGATCCCGGTGATCACCAAGGTGGATAAAGTCACTCGTAATCGGCGGGCGGCGCAGATCGCTCCGATTGTTGAGGCGACCGGATTGCCGCGTGAAGCCTTTTCCCTGTTTTCCGCGCTGAGCAAAGAGGGGCGTGATGAAGTTTGGGAGCGGTTGGAAATTGCGATTGAAGAGCGCTCGAGTCTTGACGATAACGTTTGAACTGGTTACTCTATGTGGGTTTAATAAATAAGGAAGGGTAGATTATATGGGTGTCGTATATGTGGTTGGTGCCGGGATTGAGGGGCAGGAGGGTTTCAGTGCTCGTGCCTTGAGTCTGGTGCGCCAGGCGCGGGTTCTTTATGGCGCACCGCGGCTGCTCGAATTATTCAGCGATCTGGACGCCGAGAAAGTGGCGCTCAGCGGCCATGATGATCTGTCACAACTGGTGAAAGATCAACCGGGCCCCGTTGTGGTCCTGACCTCAGGCGACCCGCTGTTCTTCAGTATCGGTCGTAACCTGTTGCGCAATCTGCCCAAGGACCGACTTGAATTTGTTCCCAATGTTAGCTCGGTGCAATCCGCATTCGCACGGATCAAAGAGCCTTGGGATGATGCGGTGTTTATTTCGACCGAATCTCGCAGTCTGGCTGATATTGCTGATCGGATTATCGCCAACGACAAAGCGGCGGTACTCACCGACGCCCGCCACACTCCGGCCGCGATTGCCGAAGAATTATTGCAGCGCGGTTTTGACGGTTATACCGTTTATCTGTGTGAAAATCTGGGGACTGCGGACGAGCGTATTGTCAAAACCTCCGTCCAGGAACTGCCGACGACTCAGGCGGCGGAACTGAACGTGATGATTCTGATCAAGCGTTATGACAATACGGCTGAAGAATCCCAACCGACTCTGGGGATCGCTGACAGTGCTTTTCTGTCGATGAAGAAACAGATCACTCCCGAAGAGGTTCGGGTGGTGGCGTTGGCCAAATTGCAGTTGCGTCACGACATGGTATTGTGGGATATAGGGGCCGGCAGTGGTTCCATCAGTATCGAAGCCGATTTTCTGTTGCCCCACGGACGCATCTTTGCCGTGGAGCGCAACGTCGAGTATCTGAAGTTTTTGCGCCAGAACCTCAACAAATTCCATCCACGCAATGTGCGTGTGGTTGAAGGAGAGGCGCCGGCCTGTCTCGAAGATCTGCCGGACCCGGATCGGGTATTTATCGGTGGTTCTGGTGGCAACTTGTGGGAATTGCTTGAAGTGGTTGGTGAGCGTCTGCCCGCCAATGGCCGCGTGGTATTGACGGCAATGACCCTCGACACTTTGGTGGCATCAAGCGATTTTTTTGAGAATTCTGGATATCAGGTCGACGTAACGACTTTGAATGTGGCCAGAACAAGTAGCAATACGGATTATAAAGTGTTCGAAGCTCATAATCCCGTTTATATTATTGTGGCAACCAAGGCTCAGGATTAGCCGTCGACGGATCAGCCAAGGAGTAAGGCGATGGAGAGAGAAGAACGACGCCGTGACCCACGGTACAGCACACTTAACTTTGTATATTTTTCCTTCCAGGATGCTGAAAACGGCAGTATGGAATTCATGGGAAAAACGCTGGATGCCAGTCTGCGTGGTGTGTTGATCGAGGTGCATATCCCGTTGCCGGTTGGTCAACGCCTTAATTTGAGCGTCGGTGCCGGTGCAGATATTCTCGAATTTTCCGGTGAAGTGGTCCATTGCAACGACCATGTTGATGATATGTTTTGTGCCGGAATTGAATTTGATCCGCTCAGTGCAGATCAAAAGGAACGCTTTGTCGGTTTTCTGACCGAGTATGCTGCCCAGAAAGAAGAGTGATCGCGAAGCTATGAAACGACCCTGGAATGGTCCCCATCCGCCGCTGATGCTGGCGCCGATGCAGGGACTGACCAATCGAGCCATGCGGGCTGTTCAATGTGATATTGGACAGCCCGATGTTGTTTTTACCGAGTTCGTCCGCGTCAGTCATGTTGCCCGGCAACGCATTACGCGCAGTGATTGCCATGAAGTTCTGGCCGGTAGTGACGACGTGCCGCTGGTGGTTCAGCTGATTGGCCACACCCCGGAAGCGCTGGCGCAAGCAACCCAACAGGTGGAAAAGTTGGGAGCTCGCCATCTCAATCTGAATATGGGCTGCCCTTTTGGCCGCACCACGTCAGGGAAAACCGGCGGGGCCATGCTGCAACAGCCGGAGCTGATTGAGGCGTGTCTTGATGCGGTGGTGCGAGAGTTTTCCGGCTCGGTGTCGGTCAAGGTCCGCTCCGGCTATGACGATCCCGAGCAGATTTTCACCCTGCTGCCGCTGTTTGAACGCTCGGGGATTGATTTTATCGTGTTACATCCGCGCACGGTGGTCCAGAAATACCAGGGACTGGCCGATCATGCCATTACGGCCCGGGTTGTTGTTGCCACCATCTTGCCGGTGATTGCCAATGGCGATATTGTTTCTGCCGAACAGGGACTTACCCTGCTGGAAGAGAGTGGAGCCGCTGGGCTGATGCTTGGGCGGGGCGCCATCGCCAACCCCTGGTTGTTCGCGCAATTGCGTCGCCAACTCCCACAAGCCGATGAAGCGCAACGCTATCGGCAAAGCTGTGACTATCTTAACCGGCTGGCCGAGGAATACCAGCGGCTGTTTTGTGGTGAACATCAAGCTCTTGGCAAGCTGAAAAGCGTGTTGGAGTGTTTTAGCGAACCGGGGCTGTTGCCGCTGGTGAAAAAATTGCGTCGGTGTAAAACCCTGCCCCGATTTTTGTCGGAACTTCAGGATGTGGGCGAAGGGGAATAGTTGTGCCGGAGGAGATCGCTTTCCGGGCGGTAGCGCCCGCAGAACGGACGTTCATTGTTGGGTGGGCTGTCGATTGTATACAATTGTTCGATTGACTTTGGCCGCTATTTCATGGTAGTAAGCGAAGCGCTGTATAATAAAATCATACAGTGAGCGCAGCGTCGCCGTGTGGTGGCGCTCACATTTACGTTGAGTAGGTCAGATAGAGGCGTGAGCGCTTCGGAGGCGACCGGCAATCTGCTGAAGTAAGGAGTTTTTTAATGGAGAAAAGGGTATCGCGTTGGGTATCGTTGGGTCTGCTGGCAGCATTCATGCTGCTGTTCGGCGCCCAGAGTGCTCTGGCAGATATGGAAACCTGCCTGGAATGTCACGAAGATGTCGTTGCTGCCAATGACTTCATGGCATCAGTTCATGGTGAGAATGAGATTGCCTGTCTCGATTGCCATGCGATTGCTGATCTGACGGCTCACGTAGACGAGGGTGTGCTGCCCGGTCCCGTGGATTGTGCCAGCTGCCATGATTCGATTGCTGAAGAGCATGCCGGCAGTGTTCACGCTCAGAACGAAGTTGGCTGTGTTGACTGTCACAGTGGAATTCATACACTGACCCCGGCACCGGAAGGCAAGCAATCCATTGTTAATGGTTGTAGCAATTGCCACGAAATGGAAGGCTATGCGGAGTCCACTCACGGCAAGGCGATTGCTGAAGGCAATGAAGATGGCGCGTCCTGTGCTGACTGTCACGGCCTCCACGCGATCACCGGCCTGTCGACATGCGACGTGAAAGTGGCGCGTTCTTTCGGAACCGATGCCTGTATCACCTGTCATGGCGACGAAGAGATGATGGAGCGCAACGAGGTGTACGGCGGTGCGGTTCATACCTATCTGGCGAGCTACCACGGTAAGAGCTACCGTCTGGGCTATCCTGAACTGACCGCGACCTGTGCCGACTGCCATGGCAGTCATGACATCTACCCCGAGGAGAATCCGGCTGCGACGATCAACATCGAGAATCGTGCCGATACCTGCGGTAAGTGTCACGATGGTTCAACCCGTCTGTTCAGTCAGTTCTACGCTCACGGTGACCACTCCGATTTTGATAACTATCCAGTATTGGCTGTTACCTTCTGGGCGATGACGGCCCTGCTGGTGGGTACCTTCTCTGTGTTCTGGCTCCACTCCATCCTGTGGATGATCCGTGGTATCGCCGACAATAAAGAGAAAAAAGCGGCTCTGGCTGCCGGTAAGGCGCACATCGAGATTCCTGACGGACATCGCGTCTACAAACGTTTCCAAAACTACCATATTTTCATGCACTTGCTGGTTATCATCAGCTTCCTGATCCTGGCTCTGACCGGTCTGCCCTTGAAGTTCTCGACCCAGCACTGGGCGCAGGTGATGATGGACTTCTACGGTGGTACGGCAAATGCTGCTTTCGGTCACCGTATTGGTGCCTGCATCACCTTCGTTTACTTCGGTATGGCGATTGTTCTGAGTATTCACTTCCTGTTTATCCGTAAGGACATTCCGGGTATGTGGTTGCAGCGTCTGTTCGGCCCCGATTCTCTGATGCCGAACTTCCGTGACATCAAAGACGTCACCGGCATGGTACGCTGGTTCCTGTGGAAAGGTCCAAAACCGACCTTCGAGCGCTGGAACTACTGGGAAAAATTCGACTTCATCGCCGTCTTCTGGGGTATGTTTGCCATCGGTGGTTCCGGTCTGATGTTGTGGTTCCCGACCTTCTTCGGCACATTCCTGCCGGGTTGGGTGTTCAACGTGGCCACCATCGTTCACTCGGATGAGGCGCTGTTGGCGACCGGCTTTATCTTCTCGGTTCACTTCTTCAATACGCACCTCCGCCCTGAGAAGTTCCCCATGGACTTCGTTATCTTCAATGGCGAAATGCACAAAGAAGAGTTTGTTGAAGAGCGTGGCGATCAGTGGAAGCGTTATGAAGATCTCGGTATCACCGAGCAGTTCTTCAAAGAGAAGCCTTCCAGCCCGATTTATGGTCTGGTACTGCGTATCTTCGGTTTCACTGCGGTGGCGATTGGTGTCACCCTGCTGGTATTGATGGTGATGGCCATTCTTGGTGGCAGCCATTAATCTCTAGCTTCAGGCTGTAAATGAAAAAGGGAGTTGCCTTGGCAACTCCCTTTTTTTGTCGTGCTGCCTTGTGATAGAGTCAGCGCAGAAATCGAGTGCGCATGGGTGTTGTTGGTTAATATGGCCCTTGGCCTCAGGCAAAGATGGAGTGACCATGAAACGATTTGCTGTGTCATTGGGGATAGTCGGATTGGTGCTGAATGTTGTCGGTGGACTGTCGGCATTGTTCGGCGTCTACCTGATTGCATTTAAAGAAGGCGTTGAGATGTTCGGCTGGGGTGATGCCCGGACTTTCGGCTATGTTTTTCTCTGTGTTGGATTATGTTTTGTCTTTGGCGGTGTTCTACTGGCGAGCTACCTGCGGCAGAATTAGCGGTCATTGCTTGATTTTTTGCGCCGTTCGCCGCACTATGGCATGCGTAGAGTGATGCTTTGGTATGGCGTTGCTGTCTCCGTTGTCCGGTTCTGAATAGGGTTTTTATGTTGCGGTTTTCCCTGCTGGTTAAATTCATGGCTGTTATCAGCACGGTCCTGTTGATCACCATGTTTATCTCCGTTGTGGTCAATGTCCGTTTTCAGCGGCAGATCACGTTGGAAAACTCACTGCATGAAGCCGATTATTTCAGCGAAACCATCCTGCGCTCCACCTATTATCAGATGCTCGAAGATGATCGGGAGATGCTTTACCAGATGATCGACGAGGTTGGGGCCATGCCCGGCATCCGTCGTATCCGCCTGTTCAATAAAGAGGGGATCATCAACTTTTCGACCGACAAGCAGGAAGTTGGTACGATTATTCAGCACAACTCCGAGGGGTGCAGTATCTGTCACCTCGATACCGGCGAACCGTTGGCGTATGCTCCGACTGCCGCACGTGGCCGGACTTTCTACGATGAAAATGGTGAAATCTTTCTCGGGGTCACCAAGGCGATCTACAATGATCCCAGCTGCTATACGGCAGAATGTCATTACCATCCCCAGGACCGTGAACTTAACGGGATTCTCGATGTCCAGATCTCCCTGAAGAACCGCATGGCGCAAGTGGATATTTTCCGCAATTATTTCGTTATTCTTACCTGTGTTCTCCTGGTGTTGCTGTTTGTTGCCCTGTTACTGCTGACCAAGCGGCTGATCATTTCACCCGTCAATGTTTTGCTGGAACATCAACGGCGTATTTCCGCGGGAGATCTGAGCAGTATGATTGAAGATGCTCCCAACGATGAGCTGGGTGAGCTGGCGCGGGGTGCGAATCAGATGACCCACAGTCTGCGGGCTTCGCAGGATGAGATTCGTACCTGGGCTAATACGCTCGAAGCCAAGGTTGAGGAGCGGACGCAACAGATTCAAAAGATGCAGGGGACCCTGGCTCGTTCCGAGCGTCTTGCGTCGCTGGGTAAGCTGGTTGCCGGTATTGCCCATGAGATTAATAACCCACTGACCGGCATTCTGATGTTCTCCTCCATGGCTGAAGAGACACCGGGGATCAGCGAACAACTCAAAAAAGATCTCAATACCATTACTCAGGAAACACAACGGTGTGCCGGGATTGTTCGCGGATTGCTTGATTTTGGCCGTGAGTCGATTCCGATGAAAACATCGGTGAGCATCAACCGAATTCTCGATAAAACTCTGGCCCTGGTGGAAAATCAGACGCTGTTCCAGGATGTCGAAATCACCCGCGAATATGATGATGTCCTGCCTGAAATCGAAGGGGACCCCAATCAGCTGGAGCAGGTGTTTATGAACATTTTTATCAATGCCGCTCAGGCTATGCCGGCTGGCGGTCAGCTTGCGATCAAAACCTGGCATGATGAGGCGATGGTGATGGTGCGGATAGCCGACACCGGCTGCGGGATTTCAGGCGAAAATCTTGAGCGGATTTTTGATCCGTTCTTTACTACCAAAGATCAGCAGGGAACCGGCCTTGGCTTGTCGGTATCTTACGGGATCGTCGAGAATCACGGTGGAGATATTCGGGTTGAAAGCAGTACCAATAAAGGCACGGCTTTTACTGTTCGGTTGCCGGTCAGCAGCGGGGATCGTCTTACGGCGGCCAGCTAGAGGAGATTCAGTCCATCTTGTGGTCGCGGGCTGATACCTGCAGTTTTTTCATCAAGGCTTGAAAGTTGGGGCGCAGCATGCCGACATCTTCGGCCGCTCGGGTGATGTTCCAGTCGTTGCGCTTGAGGGCTTCAATGACAAAACTCTTTTCAATGGGTTTGACCGCCTCTTCACGCAGCTTGCGTTTGATCTCTTTCAACTCTTCCGTCGTTGCCGGAATGTAACCATCTTCGCCACCACCGCCGGGAATTTCCTCACCGTGCAGGCCGAGATCGCCCGGCATGATCATATCGTCCGACGCCAGGACAACTGCCCGTTCAATCATGTGCTCCAACTCGCGGACATTGCCGGGGAACTCATAATCTTCCAGCAGGCTCATCGCCGCCGGGCTGACCCCTTTGATCTCCTTGTTGATCTCGTCGGCAAATTTGCGCAGAAAATAGCCTACCAGCAGGGGCAGGTCGCCATTGCGTTCACGCAGGGGCGGCATATCGATGGGGATGGTATTGAGACGGAAATAGAGGTCTTCGCGAAAGGTTCCCTCGTTGGACATTTCACGCAGGTTTTTGTTGGTAGCCGAGATCAGACGGATGTCGATCGGCTGCGGTTTGGTGCCGCCGATGGGGGTGACCACCCGTTCCTGAATGACACGCAGCAGCTTGGCCTGTGAGCTCATGCTGATGTTGGAAATCTCGTCGAGAAACAGAGTGCCGCCGTTGGCGACCTTGAACAGGCCGACCTTGGTCTGGGTCGCACCGGTGAAAGAGCCTTTTTCGTGGCCGAACAGCTCACTCTCCAGCAGGCTTTCTGCCAGGGCGGTACAGTCGATGGCAACGAAGGGCATGTCCTTGCGGGCACTGTTTTCGTGGATGGCGCGGGCGACCAGTTCTTTACCTGTGCCACTTTCGCCGGTGATCAGGACGGTACTGTCGGTGGGCGCTACCTGGAGAATGCGTCCATAAACCTTTTGCATCGCCTTGCTGTCGCCGACAAAGCGGTGAAAGCCGCGGTGCTCGTTGAGGGGATTGCCGAGACTTCCTCCCTCGCCGGAAAGTTTACGTTGTTCAATGGCTTTGTTGACCAGTTCCTTGACCTGCGGTGGGGTGAACGGTTTGGACAGATAGTCAAACGCCCCGTTTTTAATGGCATCGACAGCGGTCTCTACCGTCGCGTAACCGGTAATGATGATCACCGGGACGTCAGGTTGCAGGATTTTGATCGATTTCAGCACTTCCATGCCACCCATTCCGGGCATTTTCAGATCGCTGATCACCACGGTGAAGTCATCGTTCTGAACCTTTTCAAGCGCCGTATGGCCACTGGTCGCCGTGATGACTTGATAGCCTTCCTGTTCGAGAATCCGTTTAACGGCTTCCCGAATTACTGCTTCATCGTCAACAACTAGGATGCGCGGCTGGGACATAAATATGAACTCCTCCTGGCGGCTTGAAAGCGGGTGGTGTAAGGCACCTTAGTTTCTATCCCACCTGCCGGTTATTGTCAAGCTTCACCACGCCTAGAACCCCGATTTCACGGCCTTCGCAGCGTTCCGTGACGGGCTTGCCGGATTGGTTTGTGGCATGTGCATAGTGGGAAAATGCACTGCATAGTATTTCTATACAGTGTCTCAATGGAGACGGAAGTCGGCAACCCCGCTGTTTTTCTGTGTTTTATGACTCAGTTGCGCAAGGAGGACTGTATGGAAATTGTATACAGTTTCCATTGAGCATGCAAGGTCGTTTTCTTTAACTGCTTGAAATAAAAAGATAGTTAGTCATTTTTGTTGCATTGGAATGATCCTTGCTGTTTCATGAAGGCACGACATAGGTGTCGTTTGCAAACCGCCGTCCGGGGACGCCCGGACACTTATTTTATGTGATGTATTTGGCTTAGTGTAAGGAAGGAGCGTCGGTACAAATGAAACGATTATTGCTGTGTTATGCGGCCATTCTGGCTTGTCTGTTGATGGGGCAGAACCTGTGGGCCATGGAGACTGAAGATTGCCTGGGCTGTCATACCGAGGTGGATGAAGTGGGGGAAAGCAATGCCATTGATGGGGCGTTGTTCTCCGGTACCGCTCATGCCGAAGAGGGATGTAATGCCTGTCACGAAGTCGGTGAGGAACATCCGGACGATGGCGAGGAAGCGCAACTCGTTGCGACCTGCGCAGATTGTCATGATGCGATCACTGAAACATATACCGCCAGTGTGCACGGTGAAAATGCCAGTTGCGCAGACTGTCACAATGCCCACCAGGCGCTGGCACCGGTTAGTTTGTCCGGAATCCAGATGAATGAATCCTGTCAGGGCTGCCACGGTTCCACCGAGGTGGAGGAAACCCATGCCCGCTGGTTGCCGCAGGCGGATGTGCATATCCGTTCAGTGCCCTGTGTGTCCTGTCACAGTTCTTCGGAGAAGTTTGTCATCACCCTGTATGTGACGCAACGCCAGGGCAACCGTGCCTATGCCGACTACGAATTGCTGAACTATGACCAGCTCAGTCAGCGGGTCGATGGTGCGGCGGTGACCGCCCTGCTGGATGTGGATCAGAGCGGTGAAGTGTCGCTGGAGGAACTCTCAGAATTTTACAAGGACAGCGAACGTTCCGGGTTGCGGCTGTGGGCCATGATGACGCCGGAGACGGTGGATCACGATTTTAAAACCATGGATAACCGCTGGGATTGCACGTATTGCCATGCCGCCGGTCCCGAGGCGATGCAGGACAGCTTTGTCGCCTTCCCGGCTGAGGACGGCAGCTATCAGCGCCTGCCGATGCAGAAAGGGGCAACCCTGGATGCGCTGTTCGGAACCCCGGATTTCTACATGGTTGGTTCGACCCGCAGCAAGGTGTTGAACATTGTTGGTTTGTTGATTCTTCTGGGTGGTCTGGCGATGCCGATTGGCCATGGCACGCTGCGCTTTTTGACCCGTAAGAACAGAAAATAAGGAGCACTGACATGGAAATGCAAGAACGTATTTATCTGACTCCGACACCGGTTCGCATCTGGCACTGGTTGAATGCCCTGGGAATTGTCACTCTGTGTGTGACTGGTGCGCAAATCCGTTTTCCGGAGTACATCAATATCTTTGGGACCTATAAAGCGGCAATCCGCCTGCACCATACGGCGGGAATCGTTGTCGCCCTGTCATTTGCCCTGTGGCTGTTCTATTACGGTGTTATCGCCAAGATGTTGACCAAGCTGTATGTGCCGACGACGCAGGATCTGAAAAGTGGCGTGATCCGTCAGGCACTGTATTACTTCTTTTATTACTTCACCGGAACCAAGTCCAATCCCCATGAGGAAAGCCCGACCAATAAGTTCAATCCCATGCAGAAAGGGGCTTACGTGGTGATCATGATGGTTCTGGTGCCGCTGGTGATCATCACCGGAGCGATTCTGATGAATCTCGAGCCGCTGCGTGAAGTTCTGGTGTTGTTTGGCGGGGTACGTGTGGTCGCCGGCATCCATTTCCTGCTGGCGTGCGCCTTGGGGGCTTTCTTGCCCACCCATTTCTATCTGGCGACGTTGGGCCATACCCCGTTTGCTCACTTTAAGCCGATGTGGACGGGCTGGGAAGATCACCATTCCGATCATTAGAGTTGTACCGGCCTGCAATGGAGTGCGGCGAAGTGGCACAGTTGCTTCGCCGCTTTTTTAGGGGATCATATTATGTCAAAACGGATCACGACCCGAACAATTGTCCCGGTTGCCGTCATCATGGCAGCATTTATTACGGTCTGTTTTATTCTGCTCTACACCTACATCAAAGATCTGATGATGGAAGCAGAAGTTCAGCGTGTTGCCTGTAAGGCGAAAACCGTCGCCCGTTCCACCGGCTACGATATGCTGAAAAACGACCATGCTGCTCTGGGTTATATGGTGAAAAATATTGGCAGCAATCCCGGCATGGTCCATTTGCGGATATTTGACAAAAAGGGAGTGATCCGTTTTTCCAGTCATCCGGAAGAAGTTGGGCATCTGGTGGATCGCAAAGCCGAAGGGTGTAACAGCTGCCATACCGCCAATGAAGTGCCCGAAGGGGGTAGGCGTATCGAACGGGTGCGCTACTTCACCGATGAAAACGATCAGCGGATTATCGGGCTGTCTTATCCCATTCCCCGGCAGGAGGGCTGTGTCACCAGCAGTTGTCATGTTGGCAGCGAAAATAAATCGCTGCTGGGCACGGTGGATGTTGCCATGTCGCAGAAAGCCATGGAAAAAGGGATGGATGGTGTGGTCAACGTGCTGGTGGGGTTCTTGTTTATGGTGGTCCTGTTGTCCATCGGCCTCATTGCCGCAATTTTGCAGAAGAATGTATTGATCCCGATTAATCGTCTTGTTGCCTATGTCAAGCAGTTGCGGCGCGGAATCTATGTCGACGCGGAACTTGAAGACAGTTACGAATTGGAATATATTGCTGATACTGTGAAAGAGTTGGCAGAGAAAGTGAAAAAACACGAACTGGGCTAGTCTGTCTTTTTGTCCGGTCGGGAGAGCATTTCCGGCCGGACTCACCGATTCAGCAGGCGTATGGAGGGGCAGCCTGTGCTGCCACAAGGGAACCGTGCGCCGTTATCACGATCCTTGTTCTGGAGAGAATGCATGGCTTTCTGGCGTAAGCCGCAATCTGACGATGAGGTTTCGGAACTGCGAGGTTCTCAGCAGCGGCTGGCGCGAATCCAGGCGCACATCGACGCGTTACACCGTCTATCCCGTCAGGGGCTGTGGGGCCTGCTCGTCTTTATTCTGATCAGTATGATTGCCGTTTTTCTTAAGGATTTTAATATTCTCAGCCATGTGTCCATGTCGATGCGCGAGTTTCTCGGCAAGCCGCCATCGCCGAAGTTGATTAACATTGCTCTGGCAGTGTACAGCTTTTCGGCCTTGATTCTAACGTTGTCGCGGTTGTCTGATCGCACCGAGGTTTATCGCGGATGGGCCCATGTCGGTTATCTGACCGGATTTTACATCTTTTATCTATTTTCCAATGCGCTGCGCGTCAATGCCATGGCAGTTCTGGTTGCCGGGCTGGCTATTCTCGGGCTCGAATATTACAGTATCTGGAGTTACACGTCGGATGCAATTCGGCGTGAACGCTCAATTATGGGCAAGCTCTCCAAAAGTCTGGGTAACGACCTGGACGACCCCTCCGAAGATCATCCCATCTGATCCCTCGTCACGAAAGTCCCAAGTTGTTTACAGCGACAGGTCGCAATGGCGGCAGCGACGTCCCCACGATGTCCCTGCGCCGCGCATGTGAAAGAGATTGCCACAGCGTGGGCAACGACTGAAACTGACGCGGACACCGCCGATGGCAGCGAACAGAACCCATAGAAGGCAGACCGCCGCCGGGGCGCCGGAACCTTCACTGATTGACAGGGTGATGCCGATCGCTGGCAGGTAGCTGATGAAAACGCCCCACAGTTGATAGCGTTTGAGGCGGATCTGTTTAAGCTCTTGGGCGTAAGTGGGATTCTCCATGGCGCATCCTGTTCTGAAATTTTTCTTTCTTGCAGTATACATTATTTTGAGCGAAATAAAGCCATTCCGATGTCTAACTAACTGTTTTTCAACCGTTTTATTGGCGTGTATAAAAAAATAATACGTCAGACTTCGAAGCTTTTGTGTCGCTAAACCAGGGATTTGACGCGTCTGCTTCCTGTGACGGGATGGAAAAAACGCGGTTTTCTGCATGATAATTTTATACAGTTGAACCGGCGATCAGCCCAGGACGACCGATGTTTCATATGCCGTATACGTAATATCGATGGGTTAGCACGATTGCACTATGTTGGCATTCTCTGTGCAATTCCTATCAGGGTGTGTGATCTGGTTCTGCGGATCGTTTGCATTGGCGGGAGGAATCAATGAGAGGATTATCGGCACTGATATTGGTGATTGCTTTTGCGTCACCCGGAATAGCAGGCCCCGCGGCTTCTGGGGGGGATGCCGGTCTGTTGGTCTGGTTCTTTATCGGATTTGTCGCCTTGTTTATCGTTTCCCAGCTGATTCCCGGGATTATTCTGACCATTGGAGTGTTTCGGGGGTTGTTCACCCGCAATGACGCGGGAAAGGATGCAACGCAACCGAAGGACCATGTGATGTGATGCAGGGTTAGAATCGGATGTGAAGTTCGCGGTGCAGAACGAACTGGTGATTGTTGTGCGCGTGGGCTTTCCGTCAAAAGTCACGATGTAAATAGTGTTTGTTGTTGTGAGCCGGGGCATTTTGCCCCGGCATTTTTTTTGTGAAATTATGGGTGCTTTCGAGTTTTATCCACAATGTTGCACACATGCTAATGAACAATATGTTGTAGGTCTGTTTGAAATTAATCTCTATATCTAGTGTTTTTCCTTGTCTCGTTTGTTGGCGCTATGTTAATTTTTTCATCGTTGAGTTTGCGCATTCAAAGGAGAGAACGGTGCTGGAATACATTCGGAAGCGGGACGGGAGGCTGGCAGCCTTTGAGCAGGGGAAAATCTCTGAGGCGATCAAAAAAGCGGTTCGTGCAGTCGGTGGTCAGGATATGACCAAAGCCGAGGAGATTACCCGACAGGTGGTCGGGATTCTCGAAATTATCTACAAGGACGACCGTGCTCCCACTGTTGAGAATGTTCAGGACCTGGTTGAAAAACAGCTGATCGAGAGCGGTCATGCGCAGACAGCGAAAGCATATATTCTTTATCGTCGGCAGCACGAACAGCTGCGGGCGACCAAATCGTTTATGCAGGAGTCCATTGAGGCGATCGATTCCTACCTGACTCAGGAAGACTGGCGGGTCAAGGAAAACGCCAATATGGGCTATTCTCTGCAGGGTCTCAATAACCACATTGCCTCCAATATCACCAGTAACTACTGGTTGAACAAAATTTATCCAGAGCGGATTTCCGAAGCCCACAAGCAGGGGGATTTCCATATTCATGATCTCGGCATGCTGTCTGTGTACTGCTGTGGCTGGGATTTGAAGGATTTGCTGCTGCAGGGATTCACCGGAGCCTACGGTAAGGTTCAGAGCGGTCCGGCCAAACATTTCCGTACGGCCCTTGGTCAGGCGGTGAACTTCTTCTATACCCTGCAGGGCGAAGCGGCAGGTGCCCAGGCTTTTGCCAGTTTTGATACGCTGCTGGCGCCGTTTATCCGCTACGATAAACTCAGTTATGAGGACGTGCGTCAATCGATGCAGGAGTTCATTTTTAATATGAACGTGCCGACCCGCGTTGGTTTCCAGACGCCGTTCACCAATATCACCCTCGATCTGACGCCACCGCGCAATATGTCGCATGAAGCGGTGATTATTGGTGGTGAGTTGCAGCAGGAAACCTACGGCGATTTCCAGCCTGAAATGGACTTGTTCAACCGTGCTTTCTGCGAGGTGATGATGGAAGGGGATGCTTCCGGGCGGATTTTCACCTTCCCGATTCCCACCTACAATATCACCGCCGATCTCGATTGGGAGAGCGATCGATTGCAGAGTGTGTGGGAGATGACCGCCAAATACGGCACGCCTTATTTCAGTAACTTCATCAACTCGGATATGGATCCGGAGGATGCCCGTTCCATGTGTTGCCGTCTGCGTCTCGACAACCGCGAACTGCGCCGTCGTGGTGGTGGACTGTTCGGGTCCAATCCGTTGACCGGCTCCACCGGCGTGGTGACTCTCAACCTGCCGCGCGCAGCCTATGTGGCCACAGACAAAGCGGCATTTTTCGAACGAATTTCCGCTCTGATGAAGCTGGCGGCTGAATCGCTTGACATCAAACGCAAGCAGTTGGAGCGTTTTACCGAAGAGGGACTCTATCCTTACAGTCGCTACTACCTCAGTGCCATTCGTGAGCGCAGTGGCCGCTATTGGGATAATCACTTCTCCACCATCGGGTTGATCGGCATGAACGAAGCGGCATTGAACCTGATCGGCTGCGGCATCGATCAGCCAGAAGGCGCACAGTTTGCTGAAGAAACCCTGGAGTTTATGCGCAAGCAGCTTGAAGCGTTTCAGGAGCAGACTGGACAGTTGTATAACCTTGAGGCGACCCCTGCAGAGGGGACCAGCTTCCGGCTGGCTCAACGTGATTGTCAGCAGTTCCCGGATATTATCACCGCGGGCAGTGAGCAGCCGTATTATACCAACTCAACTCAGTTGCCCGTTGGAACAACGGACGATATTTTCGAAGCCCTGCAGCATCAGGACGGTTTGCAGACCCGTTACACCGGTGGGACAGTGTTCCACGGTTTTCTCGGTGAGCGTCTGGATGACTGGCGCAGTGCCCGCTTGCTGGTAAAGCGCATCGCCGAGAACTTTCATCTGCCGTATTTCACCCTCAGCCCGACCTTTACCATTTGCCCGGTGCATGGTTACATCGCCGGTGAACATTTTTCCTGCCCGCACGATCACAACGAACAGGCGGCATAATCCAAGGAGGTTTCATGGCCAGCAAGTGTCAGCAAAAAACGGAAGTGTACTCTCGCGTATGTGGTTTCTTTCGTCCGGTGCAGCAGTGGAACAAAGGCAAGCAGGAAGAGTTCAGTCAGCGTCGTGAATACGCGGTACAGAACAGCGAGAAGTAATTTCTGTGGGTATTAAAGGTTTCCAGGGCACCAGTGTCCTTGATTTTCCCGGTCGGATTGCCTCGCTGGTGTTTTACGGTGGGTGCAATCTGAGCTGTGGTTTTTGTCACAACCCCACCCTGATTGACGATTTCGATCAATATCCCGATATGCCTGTCGAAGCTTTGCTTGACGCGTTGCAGCAACGTGTCGGCTTTATTGACGGTGTGGTCATTTCCGGAGGGGAGCCGACCCTGGCTCCCTCTCTGGCCGCAACTCTGATGCAGATCAAACAACTGGGACTGGCCATCAAGCTCGACACCAACGGCTTGCGTCCTGACGTCGTTGCCGATTTGCTGGCGAAGCAACTGCTCGATTATGTCGCTCTGGATGTCAAAACGGCACCGGAACGTTATGGTGAACTGCACCATCGCCCGGTTGCGTTGGGCGCATTGGCCCAAACGGTCGAGTTGTTGCGCTCCGGCGCAGTGGATTACGAATTCCGCACTACCTGCGTGCCGGGTCTGGTGGAAGAGCAAGACATTCAGACGCTGGGCCGGTTGCTTCATGGCGGGCGACGCTGGGTTTTACAGCAGTTTGTTGCCGAACATGCCATGGATGACGCGATGCAGCAGTGCACGGCTTTCCCAGCCCAGGTGTTACACGGTTATGCCGAAATCGCTCGTGCTCATGTGGCGCAGGTCGAGTTGCGAGGGCTTTAGCGCACTGCGACAAGGTCGTGCGATGGAATCAACCAAAAAAAGCGGTGCTGTCAGTTGACGGCGCCGCTTTTCTTTTATCTGGTGAAGCGTTGAGTGAAGTTAGAGTTGAAACAAGGCGGTCACGCTTTGACGATAGGCATTGACCCATTGATCAATGGTGTCCTCGTTGATGTAAACACCGGCAAAGGGGCCGCCAATTACCCGCTCACCGCGCAGGTCTTTACGCATGTAGGGCAGGCGGGTGCCATTTTTGTCATACATGGAAAAGCAGTTTTTCGTCAGCGCTTTAACCGTCGGTACAAATTTCCCCGTATCCAACGTCCATTCAGAGTAAACCATCACCACGGCGTCAACCTCCAGGGTCGAGCAAAGTTGTTTGGCTTGATCCTGAGTGAGAACTCCTTTAACGAGGGCATTGCGGTTGTCAGAACAGATCGGCATCGTGCAGTTGTTCAGCACGGGTGAAGACAGTCCCCGTTTGGCGTTTGCCACGGTCAGGGCCTGATATGCGGGGTTGTCAATAAAACTTTGAACCGGCTTGACGGACCAGCGTTTGCTAAGGATCTGCTCGGTATCGCTCAACATGCCATTGATGTTGTCGTTGATCAGTTGCTGATTAATCGGGCCCTGGCCGAAAAAGCCGTAATTATTGACGGTAAAAGAGACAATCGCGACAGACTCGATGGCCGGACTTTGTGTTGCCAGGCGTCCACCGCCGCAGCCTGAAATCAGCACCAGGGTCATAAGAGTGATGAAAAAACGGAAACGGGACATGATGGGATCTCCATAGGGTAAGAACGTGATGGCAGCGTGAACCCGCAAGGTCTTGCGCCACACGCTGATGATTGAACAACAAGTTGTAACATTGCCATCCTGTTGTGTAAATGTCAATAATTTTAACTAGATAGCCATTATTTTTAATGTTGTGGTGGCAAATGAAGTGATCTGTGGCCGTCCCTCTCAGCTGATTTGGCTGGCGAGGGGCTTAAGTTGCAAGCTGCTGCTGCATGGTTGGCGGGATCTCTTGACAAGCAATTGATTGAATCAGCGGGCTGTTCATGTTATTTTTTCGGGTCCCTTATTTTAGACGGTTATGGCCGACAACAATCGACCATTTTCAATTATTTATCGGAGGAAGATCCATGAAAATCACCCGTGGCGAAGTGGAAAACGTAGCCCGTCTGGCCCGTCTGGCTCTGGCTGATAATGAGCTGGACCGCCTGACTGGCGAGATGGATGCGATTCTCGGTTATGTCGAGCAGCTCAATGAGCTGAATACCGACGACATCATTCCCATGGCCCATGCTGTTCCGCTGGAAAATGCATTTCGTGCCGATGACGTTCGGCCTTCGCTGGGCACGGATAACGCTTTGACCAATGCTCCGGATCCGGATGATGGCTGCTTTGGCGTGCCCAAGGTCATTGAATAAGCTGATTATGAATCAAACGAGGACCGGTAACGGTCACGATGTGGAGTAGATATGCAACTGACAGACTTGACCATCCATGAAATGCAACAGCGCATGGCGGACGGCTCCCTGACATCCGTGGAGCTGACCGAGGCGTTTCTGCAACGGATTAAAGACACCGACGAACGGTTGAATGCGTTTATCACCGTGTGTGATGAGTCCGCCCTTGAGGCGGCCCGGCAGGCCGATGCCCAGCGCGCCGCTGGCAACGTGCAGCCGTTGACCGGCATTCCCGTGGCGTTAAAAGATATCTTCATCACCGAAGGCTTGCGCACCACCTGCGCTTCAAAAATCCTCGGTGATTACTGCCCGCCTTACGATGGCACGGCTGTGCGCAAGCTCAAAGAGCAGGGCGCGGTGATTCTCGGCAAGTTGAATATGGACGAATTCGCCATGGGCAGCTCCAACGAAAACAGCGCTTATGGTCCGGTGCGTAATCCGTGGAATCTGGATTGTGTCCCCGGTGGTTCCTCCGGTGGTTCGGCAGCAGCTGTTGCCGCTCGTCAGGCGGTCGCCAGCCTGGGGACTGATACCGGCGGTTCCATCCGCCAGCCTGCCTCACATTGTGGTGTGGTTGGCCTCAAGCCGACCTACGGCCGGGTTTCCCGTTATGGCGTTATCGCCTATGCCTCTTCTTTGGATCAGGTTGGTCCGTTGACCCGCGATGTGCGCGACTGTGCCATTATGCTCGGTGCTGTCGCTGGTTATGATTCGGCGGATTCCACCTCTGTCGACATGCCGGTACCCGACTACCTGGAAAGTTTAGAGCAGGGCGTCGCGGGCAAGAAAATCGGTCTGCCCAAAGAATACTTCATTGACGGCCTCGACGACGAAGTCAAGCAGGCCATTGATGCTGCGGTGGCAACCTACCGTGAGCTTGGCGCTGAAATCGTCGAAGTCAGCCTGCCGCATACCAAGTATGCGGTCGCCTGTTACTACGTGATCGCTACGGCGGAAGCGTCCAGTAACCTGGCGCGCTACGATGGTGTGCGCTTCGGTCAGCGCGTTGATGAAGGGAACGGCCTCATCGACATGTACATGCAGACCCGCTCCCAGGGGTTTGGTGACGAAGTCAAACGACGCATTATGCTCGGTACTTATGCGCTGTCATCCGGCTATTACGATGCTTATTATCTCAAGGCGCAGAAGGTCCGTTCGCTGATTCGTCAGGATTTTCTCGATGCCTTTGAGCAGGTGGATTGCATCCTGACACCGGTTGCTCCGACCGCAGCTTTCGGGCTTGGCGACAAAACCGATGATCCGCTGACCATGTACCTGTCGGACATCTTTACCATCTCTACCAACCTGGCGGGGATTTGCGGTTTGAGCCTGCCGTGCGGACGCACTGAACAGGGGCTGCCTGTGGGCGTGCAACTGCTCGGAAAGCCGTTTGGTGAAGCGGAGCTGCTGCAGGTGGCTTATGCCTATGAGCAGGCCACCGACTGGCATACGCAAGGTCCTGAACTTTAATTGATAACATCGAGCCGACCGGCTCCCTGCACGCGCGTTTAAGTGGTGCAGAAAGGTTGTGAGCGATATGAGAGATAAATACGAAGTTGTCATCGGATTGGAAGTGCATGTCCAGTTGACCACCAAAACCAAGATTTTCTGCGGCTGTTCGACGCAGTTCGGCAACCAGCCCAACTCGCAGACCTGTCCGGTGTGCCTCGGCCTGCCCGGTGCGCTGCCGGTGTTGAATCGCCAGGTGGTGGAATACGCCATCAAGGCCGGTCTGGCGACCAATTGCCAGATTTCGCCACGGTCCATCTTTGCCCGCAAAAATTATTTTTACCCTGACCTGCCCAAGGGCTATCAGATCTCCCAGTTTGAGCTGCCCATCTGTGAGCATGGTCATCTGGAGATCGAAAGTGACCATCGTGGTACGCAGAAGATCGGCATCACCCGCATCCATATGGAAGAAGATGCCGGTAAGTTGCTGCACAGTGACGACATCGGTGCCGGATCACGCGTTGACCTCAATCGCGCCTGTACACCGCTGCTCGAAGTAGTGTCCGAGCCGGATATGCGCAGCAGCGACGAAGCCATCGCCTACCTGAAAAAACTGCATCAGATCGTCATGTACCTCGGCATTTGTGACGGTAACCTCGAAGAGGGTTCGTTCCGTTGTGATGCCAACGTGTCGGTGCGTCCCTGGGGGCAAGCCGAATTCGGCACCCGTGCCGAGCTGAAAAACATCAACTCCTTTCGCTTCATCAAAGAAGCCATTGAGTATGAAATCGACCGCCAGATCGAGCTGGTGGAAGACGGCGGCAGCGTCGTTCAGGAGACCCGCCTGTTTGACAGCAACTCCGGTCTGACCCGCTCCATGCGTGGCAAGGAGGAAGCGCACGATTACCGCTACTTTCCCGATCCTGACCTGGTGCCGTTGATCATCAGTGATGAGTGGATCAGTGGGGTACGCGATGGCCTGCCCGAATTGCCTGAAGCCAAGAAAGCTCGCTTTATTGCGCAGTACGGTTTGCCCGAGCGTGATACCGAGATTCTCACTGCCGAGCGCACTCTGGCCGAGTATTTTGATGCCTGCGCCCAACTGCATAGCGACGCTAAAGCCTGCGCCAACTGGGTGATGGGTGATGTGCAGCGCCGTCGCAACGACGAAGGCCTGAGCGTGGCGGAGATCCCGGTGTCTCCGGAAATGCTGGTCGGTATTCTCAAGCGCATCGATGACAATACCATCTCCGGCAAGATCGCCAAGACCGTGTTCGACGAAATGTGGGCTACGGGTAAGGATGCTGATACTGTTATCGACGAAAAAGGGCTCAAGCAGGTCACTGACACCGGCGCCATCGAAAAGATGGTCGACGATGTCATTGCCGCTAATCCGGGTCAGGCTCAGGAGTTCAGCGAAGGCAAAGACAAGTTGCTCGGCTTTTTTGTTGGCCAGATCATGAAGGCCAGTAAAGGCAAGGCCAACCCGGCCATGGTCAACGACCTGCTGCGCAAAAAGCTGCGCGGAGAATAGTCGTTGTTTCCGAGCATAAAGTAAAAAAGCCCCGCCGAATTGGTTCGGCGGGGCTTTTTTTTGTTTGTTTTCTTGGTCCCACTAACTGCGGCGCATGGCTGAGGCGTAAGCCGCCCAGCTCCACCATTTTTTTAACGTCAGCAGCGGGCCACCAATGGAGAACAGATATTTATAGGCGATAGCGTCCTTGAGCATTCCCGCTGGCACGCCGGAAATCCGGTAGCCGTTGACCACCCCTAACGCATAGCGACGGCCGATGCTCAGAACAATACCGCGGGTCACGGCTTTGTACGGTTGGAGTGCTTTGCCCTTAATGACTCGCCGCAGGTTGCGCGCTGTCCACACCCCCTGTTGCACGGCCAGCTGGGCCGTAGGCGGTAACGGGTTACCCTGCGCATCGTTGACCAGGGCGCAGTCACCAATGATAAACACTTCCGGGTACGCTTTACTGCGCAGGAATGCATCAACCTCGGCCCGACCCTGGCGGTTGCCCGCGAATCCGGCCCGTTCAACAAGTCTGTTGGCGCGCACACCGCCGGTCCAGATTACCGTACCCGCTTCCAGGGTGTTGCCATTTTCGAAAACCACAGCGCGATCCTTGACCTGCGAAATCCGGGTGCCGGAATGAACCTGTACGCCCCGTGCCGTCAGGTAGGCCGTGGTTTCTTGGGAAAGCCATGGGTCCAGGCCATGGAGCAGTCCCGGCGCGCCATCCACAAGATGGATGGAAATGTCCTCGGGTTTCAGATCAAAGGCCGTGGCAAATTTTTGCCGACTGTCAGCCAGTTCGCCGGCCAGTTCCACGCCGGATAAACCCCCACCGCCGATGACAATGGAGCGTCGCCAGCCCTGTTCCGGGTTTTCGTCAAAAGCGATAAGCGCTTCTTCGATGCGGTCTTTGGTCAGCCGTGAGGTGTTCAGATCTTCCAGGGTCAGAGCATGCTCACGCAAGCCGGGGATCTGATAGAATTCAGCCTCCCAGCCCAGGGCGAGCACCAGATAGTCATAGGTGAGCTGTTTTTCCCCCTGGCGTGTTTTGACAGTGACAGATTTCTGCTCAGGCGTAATGGCCATGACTCGCCCGCGGACCAGGTCAACGCAGGAGGGCAGGACTTCGCGCAAGCCAACGGACAGATCCGTGTAGCCGCGTCGTCCCACGGCGGGTTGATGGAGCAGGGTCGTCAGGTGATGGTAGGAATGTTTGTTGACCAGCACCACGTTGGCCGATGTTCCGCCAAGGCGTACTGCTGCGGAGACTCCGGCATAGCCTCCACCCAGAATGACGATGCGCGGTTGTGTTGTGTGTTGTGTCATGAGCAGTCAACCTCCGGCTAAATCGTGTTCCGTGTCCATTGATGATAACTGTGTCCTGTTTCACCTTACGCTTGATAACATGATTTAACAATTGTCATCCGGCGCGATTTTTTATCAGACGCTCTCAGAGTTGCTTTGGAGGTGTTGACGGTTAGATCGACATTAAAGTGTTGAAACGTTCATTATTCAGTGTTTAACTACCACTAGTTGAAATCGATTTCATTTACATCTATGGAGGTGGTTATGTTTTCTCGTACCTGTCTTGTCCTCGTGGCTCTCGCGTTGTTCGCTCTTGCCAGCCAACCCGTTCTGGCGGCAGATCAGTGGATGTATTTCTCGGTGCAGGATGCACTCAATTCTCAACTGGCCAAAGGCAAACTGGACCCCAATGTGTCGTTCTATATGAAGGGGCAGAACCCTGGGGCAGTAAAAAATGTCAGCCGCGAATTCACGGCCAACAAGCGGGCACGCAAATTTGGCAAGACGGCGGAAGGTGCCTGCCAGACGGCCTTTATTTCGGGATTGATGGCGTTTCAGCAACGGGCTTATAAAGAGGGGGGCAATACCGCCATTGATGTGTATTCCGTCACCAAAGACAAGGTTTTTGAAAGTCCGGATCAGTATTCCTGCCTGGTCGGAGGGATGATGGCCAATGTTGCGCTGCGCGGTAAGGTGGCGACTAAATAGACCGTTACGTCACTGTCGAATAAAAAACAGCCCTGCCAACATGATCTGGCAGGGCTGTTTTTTTATGTGTCAGCGTAGAGGCTGTCGCAAAACGTTTGAAACAAGATGGACCGATAGCCGCCTTCTCTGGTCAGCAGGATAAAGTCGCGGTCAAGGTTCAGACAGGTGGGGATTTCGACCAGCCAGCCATGATCGAGCTCCCGCTGAACAGCCAGTCGGGACAGGCAGGTACAACCTGCCCCTGCTTCGACGGCTTTCTTGATCGCCTCGGTATGGCCCAGTTCCATGGTCACCGTGTAGTCGATCTGTTTCTGTTTGAGGGCTGCTTCAAACACATCCCGGGTGCCAGATCCGTGTTCACGTACGATCCAGGCGCCCTGTTGTAGTTTCTCCGGGCTGAGGCATGTTTCTTTCACCCAGGGATGGTGTGGTCCGGTGACAACCACCAGTTCATCGTCGCGCCATTTCTTCGCCGCCAGCGTCGGGTTCATCTGAAATCCTTCACTCAGCGCAAGGTCAAGTTCACCACTGGCCAGTCCGGCTTCAATCTGGGCGGCATTGCCGACCTGTAGCAGCACTTTCGCCTCGGGGTATTTTTTCGAAAACGAGGTGATGAATGCGGGCATCAGGTAGTTGCCGATGGTGGTACTGGTGCCGAGGTGTAAAATCCCGCGTGGTTTGAGCAACGATTCATCAAGAAACATTTCAATTTCTTGGTAGTGGCGCTGCAAATTGGCGACCAGTGGCAGCAGTTGGCGGCCCCGATCGTTGAGGTGCAGCCGTTTGCCCTGACGGTTGAACAGTGGGGCGTCAGAATAGCGCTCCAATTCGCTTAACGCCATGCTTACGGCGGATTGAGTGAGGCTCATCTCTTCAGCCGCACGCGAAACGCTTTCCCGTTCAGCGACTTTGGCAAAGATCTGCAGTTGTCGGAGTGTTATGGCCATTGG